>JAFTDL010000001.1 GCA_017454215.1 Lentisphaeria bacterium
TCTCGGGGAGCGCCTTGATGCAGGCCCGGCACATCCGGCAGCCGGCGCTGATGGAAATGCGCCCTTCTTCGCTTACTTCGATGGCTCCGAAAGGACAAAGTTTGACCGCCCTGGCGCGGAGTTCCGGCGTCGCGCGGTCCTGATCGATAAAGATGCCGCTCATGGTGTCACCTCGGATTCTGGAGATATTTGCCTTCGTCGAGAAGGGCGAAAAGTCTGGCCGCCGTCTCCTGCCCGGACCCCTCCCAGCGCTCCTTTTTCACATCGTGCTCCGGGGGGAAGACCCGGATCACCCGGGTGGGGGATCCGCTCTGGCCGTAATGGGATTCCTCCCGGTCGGGCAGGTCCGCGAGCGTGAGGACCCGGATCTTCCGGTCCGCCGTGGCCAGTTTGAGCTTGTAGGAAGGCAATCGCGGTTCGGCGATGCTTTCATCCACGGTGATGAGGGCGGGGAGTTCCATGCGGAACTTCATCAGGCACCGGGGCATGATCGCCGCGGCGGAAATGAAACGGTCCGTCACCGAAAAGATCTCCGTCACGTTGCACACATGGGGGACTTTCAGCAGTTCCGCCGTTTCGGAGCCGACCTGCGAGGTGTCGCCGTCGGTGGTCTGCCGGCCGCAGATGACGAGGTCGAAGGGGCCGCAGACGGTCAGGGCCTGCGAAAGAGTCCGGGCGGTGCTCAGGACGTCGGCTCCGGCGAACTTCCGGTCCGAGACGAGGACGCCCTCGTCGACGCCCATCATGAAGGCCTCCTTGAGCACCGCCGCCGCCTGAGGCGGCCCCATGGTCACCGCGGTGACGGAAGAGTCGTACTTTTCCTTCAGGCGCAGGGCGGTCTCGACGGCGTAGAGGTCGCAGGGGTTGAGTTTGGACTCCACGCCGTCCCGTTTCAACGTCCCCGTGGCCGGATCGACCTCCACCGCCGTGGTGCCGGGGACCTGTTTTATGCAGACTGCGATTTTCACGTTTCGTTTTCTCCGGTTGAAAATTCCACATACATATACCATGCATATAACTTAGCACGAAAAGCTCCCCTTTACAAGTTTTTTTCGCGATAAAGGCGCGTGGAAGAGTTTTTTTTGAAAAAAAAGCGCTGCGTTGCTTGCAAAAGCGGTTTTCAGGTGTTATATTAATCAGCGAAAGAACGAAAGGTCGTCACCTTGAAGAAACTCTATTACGGCGCGTATTGTTTTGCGGGATTCGCCTTTAGCAGGCGGAGCCTCTCCTGTTGCGCCGTAAGGTTTCACTGACAGTCAAGTGAGTGACAGCGGTCAAAAGATCAGGCTCCGGGCGAAAACAAAGCGCGCGGGGCCTTTTTTTATGAAGTGAACCAAAGAATGAAGGAGCAATAATCATGGTCATCATCCTGAAACCCAATCCGGGCGCGGCACAGGTCGAATCCCTGCGGAAATTTTTGGAGCAGAAGGGCTTGCAGACTCATCTCTCCGAAGGGAGCAATCAGACCGTCATCGGACTTGTGGGGGACACCTCGCGGGTGGATATGGAAATGCTCAAGGCCCTCGACATCATCGAGGACGTGAAGCGGATCCAGGAGCCCTACAAGGACGCCAACCGCAAGTTCCACCCCGACGATACCGTGGTGACCGTGGGCGACGCCAAATTCGGCGGCGGCAATTTCGCCGTCATCGCCGGTCCCTGTTCCGTCGAGAACGAGGAGCAGATCATCACCGTGGCCAA
>JAFTDL010000097.1 GCA_017454215.1 Lentisphaeria bacterium
CTGTTGTCAGGCAAGCCTTTATTCGAGATAAAGGCTGGCCTTGCTTGCTTGCTTGCTCGCTTGCTTGCTTTAAGTTGCGTTGTCCCGGTCGGCAAAAGAGCTTGTCCTCCGGCAAGGACGGACAACGGCGGGGGAAGTGCTGCGATCGGCAAAATGCCGTCTTGCAGCTGCAGTACGCCATTATCGGGGGCGTTGAGTATCTTTGCCGTCATGACTGCATGCATCTCCCCATATTGAAATCAAAAAAAGCCGCCGTATGCTCTCCGGCGGATACACGCGGCAGAACAACGGAACAACGGAACAACGGAACAACGGAACAACGGAACAAAAGAACGGGGATAATATATCATCGTTTCCCACATTTTCAAGTGAGAATGAGAAATTTACGTTTCCGGGCGGAGGTCCGGGTTCCGGGATACGGCAGTTTTTGCTCCGACCAACCGGGCCGGGCAGCGGGCCGTTCGGCTCCGTTGGCCCCTCCCGGAGATCACCTGTCGAGCTTGAGGACGATATGGCCGTAATCGCCTTTGAGCGAGATCCTGACGCCGTCGGAATGGACCTTTTCCTGCGCAAGAAGCGTGACGGAGGGCGATTTCTCCACGACGGTGATCTTCATTCCTTCCGTTTCGGGAGGCAGCGCGAGGCGTTTGCCGTCAAGAGCTTTGTGCGCTTCGACGTACACGACGAGCGAATCGCCCTGGCGGTGGCAGTAGAAAGCCGTGAGATCCGGTTCTTCCGCCGGGCAGAAATACTGCTTGTACGAAACGGTGGCGCGTTTCGTTCCGGGCCTGTTGTTGCGCAGAGTGTAGGCGTAGGGATACATCTTCTGGGTGTACCACAGGTGATAATAGCACCCGGCGTCTCTGCCGGAGCCCTTGGCGGTGCATCCGGAGATGAGTGAGTAGCCCACGGCGATGCCGTACTCGGGCGCGGACTTGCCCGTCACGCGGATGAAGCGCTCCGGCGGATTTGCCGGATCGGCGGCGTTCCGGGCCGCGACGGAGCCGTTGATGTCGGGGCGGCCGGAGATATCGACGCCCCTGACGAAATCGCACTCGTACTTTTTGTTTCTGTCGCTCCGGCTGGGAAAGACCGAGGGCCGGGTCTTGGGGATGTAGAACATCTGATACTTCCCCTTGGCGATCTCCCCGGTCCAGCCGAACATGACTTCCAGCTGGTTGACTCCGGCCAAACTGACGGGATAGGTGCATTCCCGGTAATTGACCATGGCGCCGTTGTCCTGATAGCGCAGGCGGTTTTTCACCGCCATGAGGGGGGCGAGTTTCATGTAGTCCTCCGCGCCGGGTTCATCCGCGGGGTAAAACATTTTCGTGCCGATGGACAGTTTGGGAACGATCTTCCGGCCGGCCTTTTCGCGGATGAAGCGCACCAGTTCTTCGGGAGCGACCACGTCGTGTTCGAAGACGTGATCGAGAAAATCGCACCTGACCACCGTATTGTCGGGCAGGGGCGTCCTGCCGTCCACGAGAAATTCGTTCCGCGTTACGCGGTTAAGGGGCCGCAGCTGGGTCAGCACGGAGGAGGTGAATCTTATTTCCCGGCCGTCGACGAAAAGTTTTTCCCTGCTGTGCCGGGGAAAGACCGCCCGTCCCACGGGCGCATTCGGGTTGACGGGCTCCGGGTGCATGACGAATTTGCCGGCGCTGAGGATCATCGCCAGAACATAGGTGCGTTTCTTTTCGTCGGTGAGGACTCTGCCGATGTCGGAAGCGGTGAATCCGTGTCCGGGCGCCGTGACCAGCCGCGCGGCGGCGGAGCCGTGATTGCCGCTGAGAAAACCGTACCCGGCGAAATTCGTCGCGGGATATTCGTCGCTGTTCGTGTGGAGGCAAAGCCCTTTTTCCGCCTGCCGGATGTCGCTTCCGCGGGGAACGAGAAACGCCTTTTCATTGGCGTCGCGCCAGACGGCGATGACGATGTCATGGGTCTTCGAAAAACGGCTCCGGATCCAGGCGTCCCGGCCCCGGCGCAGAACGGTGATCTGCTCCGCGTCCGCCGCGATCGCCGCGATGACGGCGGCGAAAAGAAAGATCTTTTTCATAAAACAGCGCTCCTTGGCTCGGTCACGGGATCGGCTGTCCGGCTCGTCCGGCGGGGCATCTCTCCTGAAAACCGCTTTATTCTTCCGTGAACACATCGGACGCGGCTCCGGCGGAAACGGGGGGCAGGTCGTCGATGTGGAAGACGAATTTTTTTGCCGCGAGGGCGGAGCGGAGCTGTTTCAGGCTCAGCTTGGACGGGCGGCAGTTCTTTGCGATGGAGAGGGCGGCGGCGGTCCCGGCGACTTCTCCGGTCATGGCGGCGGCGGGGATGACGCGGAAGGCCTCCCATGCGTCGCCGCAGCTGCAGATGTTTCTGCCCGCGGCGAGGATGCCTTCGAGGTTTTCAGGCAGCAGGGAACCGTAGGGTGTCTCCCAGATCTTTCCCGCGGCGCGCCAGTCGCCCACAAGTCCCACGGAGTCCTCTCTTCTCGTGTTGAACTGATCGGCGTTCACGGCGGCCCGGCCGTTGACATGGGCGATCTTGCGGAAGAGGGGCATGCAGGGCAGGTACAGGGGATAATATCTGAACCGGTCTTCGGGATCTTTCGCGTAGAGCTGCGAATAGTGGTCGAAGACGACGCCGTGGCCGTGACGGATGAATTCCGAGACGCCTTTGCCCGAAAGCGTGTATTTTTCGTCGAGGTCGACATCCTTGTACATGGGGATGGTCTGGATATTGACATTGGCGCCGAGGGGATAGCGGCGGCCGGGATCGGGATTTCCCGCCATGAACCACAATGTCGAGCCGTTGGTGTTGTGGCCTGTCGTGACACTTCCTCCGGCGCGGCGGACGACTCCCGAATCGCCGGTGGCGTCGATGAAGCGCTTGCCTTCGATGCGGCCGCGGCCGGAGACGTTCTCCACTTCGACGGCGGCAACGGCGCCGCGGGAGGTCACGGTCTTGCAGACGAGCGTGTCATACCAGAGATCGACGCCCGCGTCGGCAAGGAGTTTTTCGAAGGCGACGATCATTCCGGCGGGCGAGAAGGGGGCGGCGAAGCGGGTGCGCGCGTCGGGACCGCCGGGACCGCCCCAGTCCTTGCCCAGACGGCAGGGACTGAATCTGAGGCTGGCGCGCATCAGTTCTTCGGCGATGCCGAAAGTCACCTGACGGCCCATGCCGTCGCACAGGGGCAGATAGATGATGATCATTCCGGAGGTGGCCAGACCTCCCGTGACCGCCTGTTTTTCCAGCAGGGCGACGGACTGGCCCATCCGCGCCGCCGCAAGGGCCGCCGCGACGCCCGAGACGCCCGCCCCGGCGACGACCACATCATATTTTTTCTTGAAATCTGCCATATTTCCGCCTCTGTCAAAATATTCCGGTTGGGTTTCGTCACGGCAGAAAATATACCGCGGCAACGAAAAGAAGTCAACCTTTTCGCCCTGAAATTCGCAAATTTTCAAAAAAATCCCTGTTTTTCATTGGGAATTTGACGAAAGTGGGGTTATATTATCCGAAACGCGTATAAGCCGGGTATCCGGCGGCGGGGAAGGTTCGCTGAGAGCGGGGGCTTTTCCGGCCGTTCCGTCCGGCGGGAAGACAATGCAAAAGGAATGAAAAATGGGCAACCTGAAGAAAAAACGGCGTAAGAAGATCGCCAAACACAAGCGCAAGAAGCAGCTTAAACTGCTGCGGCACAAGAAGAAGTGATCTTCTTTCCGCGCATTGGGAATTTCCCGGACGCCGTTTTGCGGCGCGCCGGGATTTTTTTGCGCGGATTTACGGGAAAACGAGTTGATTTTTTCGCCGGACGGCGGTAAGTTTAACGGCGGACAAGTTGTTGTGCAAACCGAATCGAGGCTGCCATGAAAAAATTGCTTTTATCCGTCTGTGCCGCTTTTCTCTGCGCGAGTGTGTTTTCGGCCCCCGCGGCCGTCGGGCGCGACGTGCCCGAGGAACGGGCCGGGACCGTCGATGTCGCGCCGCCCTATGACCGTCATTCCCGGGCGGTCGAGTTCTATATCACGGGCCTCCTGCAGCGGGATCCCGCCCTGCGGGTCGAATACATGCGCAAGGCCGTCCTGCTGGATCCCTCCGCCCGTCTGCCGCTGGCCGTGCTGGTCAAGACCCTCGCCCGCGTCCCGCAGGCCGCAAAGGAGACCGCCGCGGCTCTCGACGAACTCCGTCCCCGTTTCAAAAACGATCTCTTCTTTGCCCATCAGCTGGGCGTCATTGACAGCCTCGCCGGGGTGCCGCCCGAAAAGATCGTCGCGGCCGTCGAACCTCTGCTCAAAACGAAGCCTGCGAAAAAGAATGTCTACTCCTTCAATGCGCTGGCCGCCTTCTGGGCCGATCTGCACCTGAAAATTCCCGGCGCGACGGTGAAGACTCCCTTCGAGCCGGACAGTCTCAAACGGCAGGAGATCGCGCTTCTTTATTACGGCACCGGCGATGCGCGCGACCGGCTCGCCGTCCGGGAGTCCGTCGCGGCCGAAGGGGTCGCCGACTGTCTGCGCCGGCTGCGTTCGGCTCCGTTCGGCCGAACGGCCGAAGTCCGCGGGGCGCTCGCCGTGCTCACCGCCCTGCGGCGCTTCGACGAGGCCTTCGAACTCGCCGAAAAGTGGCGCAAAACTCATCAGGACCCCGTTTCGGAACTGCTTTTCATCGAGGCCGCTTCCCGGGCAGGCAGGATCGCCGAACTCGAGGCGGCGCTCAAAAAATATCCCGCGCTCTCGGTGGATTTCTGCGCCAGGACCCGTTTCGCCTGTTTCCTCGCCCGAAAAGATTTCGCCCGCGCCGAACAGGAACTGGCCAATTTCAAAAGTCCCGCCGAGAAACTGACCCGTGCCCTCACGCTTTCTCAGGTCACCCGCGACGCGGCGAAAATGCGCGCGTGCATCGCCAAAATGCGCCTCGTGATGAACAACGCCCCCGCCGTCGTCGCCATGGCGTATCTCTCTCTTGCCGAACTGCATCGGGACAAGGCGGCCTTCCGCGCGGGCGAGGCGCTGATCTCCGGCGGACGCGAAGCGCAGGATCCCGTTCTGGCCAACGCTGCGGGATACGTGGCGGCCGTGCTGGGGATCGATCTCGACCGGGCCGAGGCGCGGATAAAGTTCGCCCTCTCACGTGAGCCCGAAAGTCCCGCTTATCTCGACAGCATGGCGTGGCTCAAGTACCGGCGCGGTCAGTACGCTTCCGCCGCCGAATACATGGATAAAGCGATCTCGCGCGTCACCGTTACCCTCGGCGGCGCGGTCATCGCCGAACACGCGGGCGACATCGACCTTGCCCTCGGCGACCGGAAACGGGCCCTCCGGAGGTACAGGACCGCGCTGGAACTCTACGAAAAGAATCCCGTCGAGAACGCCGACCTGGACCCCGTGTCCCTGCGGAAAAAGATCGCCGGTCTGGAAAAGTCCGTCAGGTAAGCATGATGAAAAGATTTCTGGTCGACGCCCCCGTCTGCGAACTGGCCGCATGGCTCCGCGAAAAGGGGGAACCCGCCTTCCGCGCAAAACAGATCACCGATTGGATCTTCGGCAAACTGACCCTCGAACCGGAGAAAATGAAAAATCTCCCGGCCGGACTCAGAAAAAGTCTCGCCGGGGATTTCTTCGCGCCCTCCTGCCGCGTGGCCGAACGCGTCCTCTCCCCCCGCGACGGCGTGGTCAAACTGCGCCTCGAACTTCATGACGGGGAGTCCGTGGAACTGGTGGTCATTCCGGCCCGGGAACGCGTGACCCTCTGCCTCTCCACCCAGGTGGGCTGTCCCGTGGGGTGCCGTTTCTGCGCCAGCGGCGTCAACGGGCTCGTCCGCAATCTCCGCGCGGGCGAGATGCTCGAGGAGTTTCTCCTCGGCTGCGCCGAGGCCGGACGCAAGTGCGACAACATCGTCTTCATGGGCATCGGCGAAGGACTGCTCAACTTCGACGAACTGGTCAAGGTGCTGGAGACGCTCACCGCGCCGGAAAAATTCGCCATGTCCCCCAGACGCATCACCGTCTCCACCAGCGGCTTCGTCCCCGGCATCCTGAAACTGGCCGCCCTCGAAAAGGAGTTCACCCTCGCCGTAAGTCTCCACGCCCCCGACGACGTCACCCGCGCGAAGATCATTCCCGACAAACTGCGCTATCCCGTCGCCGAGATCCTCGAGGCCGCCGACGTTTACCGCGAAAAGTCCGGACGCCTCTGCACCCTCGAGTATACCCTGCTCGAAGGCGTCAACGACTCCCCCGAACAGGCAGAAGCCCTCGGACGCCTCGCCGTCCGCCACCGGGCCAAGGTCAACCTCATCCCCTATAACGAGACTTCCGGCGCTTACCGCCGCCCCCGGCGCGAGGTGATCGAAAACTTCGAAAGAACCGTCGCCGCTTCCGGCGCTGCCGTGACCCGCCGCGTCGAACGCGGTTCCAAGTCCGCCGCCGCCTGCGGTCAGCTCCGCGCCCGGGCGGAACAAAAAAGGAACGATGAAAAATGAAAAAATCTGTCCTTCTGCTCTTCGCCGCCGCTTTTCTGCTCCTTGCGGCCAACGGCTGCGCCTGGTTCCGCAGCGTCTTCAACGAACCCGAACACCGCGACGGTCCGAAACAGAACTCCCGAAAGCAAACCCGCCGGAACCGCCCCGAACCCGCCGACGACCGCGACCCCATTCATGACATGTTCAAGGTCAAGAACAAACCCGAATATATGCACGACAAGGAACTTACCCCCCGCGAAAGAGAACTCCTCAAACAGGAAATGAACCATAACGACCCCGAACGCGCCGTCCGCGATATCCGCGCCGACTACAAAACCGAAAAACAAACACGCCGCGACTGGGTCTTCAGCCGCTGACCCCCCCCGTTCTTCGACAAGGGGAGGCGGGGACTCGGTAGAGGGGAAAAATTTTTTTGCGTCGCAAAAAAAGTTTTTCCCCTCTCCCGAACCCTCACCCTTTTTCAAAAAAAAGGGGCTTTTCGCAGGGAGGGCTTGCGCCGCCCTCCCTGCACCCGCCGGCGTATAACGGCGGCTTGCCCTGTCGGGGAGCCGCCGGGGAATGGGGATGTTCTCTTTTGCCTCCGTACCCATCCGTACCTTTCCGTACCTTTCCGTTTCGCGGCGGCCGGGCTTCTTTGCTCACGACTTGCTTTGATCGGACAGGCACCCTCCCGCGGCCGACGTTCGGCTTTTCACGGGGAAAAGAAGTTTTCCCTTCTCCCGGGGCTTCGCCGCTTTACCTGACGGCGGCGGCTTTGACGCGGGCGATCCAGGAGGCGAATTCGGGGGTGCACCAGTTTTCGGGTTCGGCGCGGAGGATCTCAAGGGTGGCGTCGACGAGGGGACGGGTGCGGACGGTCATGAGGGTGGTATCGCCGAGGGGGACTTTGGTGACGATGCCTTTTCCCTCGAGTTCGGGGCGCATTTTTGCTCCGGGGTAGAAGATCCAGAGGATGGACTTGCAGTCCATGGCGATCTGCGAGCGGAACTCCATATAGCGTTCGGGGGGAAGTTTGTCGAGGAGTTCGGCGACGAAGCGGGACTCGATGTAGTGCTTCATGGTGCAGGTGTTCATATCCACGCCGATGAAGGCGTAGAGGGCGTTCCACAGGTAGAACTTGCTCCACGGGGAGATCTCGGCGAAGGACTGTTCGCTCCAGGGGGATGGGTAGGGGCGGCCCTCGCCGTGGCGCTCGGTCAGTTCCCGGGCGCGGGCGCCGATGGCGCTGACGGAGTGGCTGAAACTGCTGCTCCGCAGGGAGCGGGGATCCTGCCGCAGGGTCTCGGCGAGGAGTCCGGTCCATGTGGGGGAGGTCTCCACATCGAAGTCCTCTTTTTTGCACTCTTCGGGGTTGCCGTTGTACCACAAAGTCGCCGCGCCGACGGTCCCGCCGGGGGAGGAGGCGTCGAGGATCCCGTCGATGACGGCAGTCGCGCCGCCCTGAACGTGCCCCATGCTTTTGAGGGAGCCGTGAAACATGACGGTATCGCCCTGAACGGCTCCGGCGGCCTTGAAGGCGGCGGCGATATCCCTGCGCGAGACCTCGGTCATGATATCCGCTCCGTCAGGCTTTTCTGACGCCCAGTTTCACCGGGACGCCGTTGAGTTCGCAGTCGACCGTCGTTTCGCCGGAGAAGGCGATGCTCCGGGCGAGGACTTCGCCGGAGACGTACCCCTTGAAGGGCTCCAGCATGGCAGCCTCCTTTTCGGGGAGGACGCAGACGAGGTCGATGCGGTCGGTGACGTCGAATTTGAGCTCCTTGCGCAGATTCTGCACGCGGCTCACCAGTTCGCGGGCGAGGCCTTCGGCGATGAGGTCCTGCGTCAGTTCCGTGGCGAGGGCGATGGTGACGCCGCCTTCGCTGGCAGCCACGAGGCCGGGCTTTTCCTCACGCCGGATGATGAGATCGTCGGCGGTGATTTCCGCCGAAGTTCCGTCGTCGAAGGCGAGGGCAAGGGGAGTCCCCGCGAGGATGGCGGAGATCTCCGCGCCCGAGAGCGAAGCGATCTTCGCGGCGGCGGCCTTCATGTTCTTGCCGTGGCGGGCGCCGAGGACCTTGAAATTGGCCTTGCAGCTGAGCTTGACGAGTTCCGACTCGTCCGAGGTGAACTCCACCTTTTTGACGTTGAGTTCGTCGGCGATGATCCACGCGGTTTTTTCGAGCATTTCGCGGGCTTCGGCGCTGCCGGCGGCGAGGACGGCGCGGGCCAGCGGCTGACGGACCTTGAGGTTGTGGGCGGTGCGCAGGAAGCGGCCGAGGGAGACGGCGGTCATGGTGAGGGCCATCTGCTTTTCGAGATACTCGTCGCGGCAGTCGTCGGGGACGGGATAGTCGCAGAGGTGGACCGATTCGGGCATGTTTTCGGTGCGCAGCGCCCGGTAGATCGCTTCGGTGGTGAAGGGGATGAAGGGCGCGGCGGTCTTGGCGAAGACCAGAAGAACGTAATGCAGCGTGGCGTAGGCCTCGTGCTTGTCCTGATCGGAGTCGCTCTTCCAGAAGCGGCGGCGGCTGCGGCGGATGTACCAGTTGGTGAGGTCGTCGATGAATTTGCTGAAGCGGTTGGCGGCCTTCTGGAGGTTGTAGGCGTCCAGCTCCTGCCGGATCTCCTCCACCATCTGGGAGGCGCTGGAGAGGATCCAGCGGTCCAGCACGTTGGCGGGGTTCGCGGGGGGACGGATCTCGGAAGCGGGCTTGTAGTTGTCCACGTTGGCGTAGGTGCAGAAGAAGCTCAGGGCGTTCCACATGGGGATCATGATGCCGCGGAGGACTTCCCTTACGCCGGCTTCGGAGAACTTCAGGTCCTCGGCGCGGACCACCTGACTGCCCAGCATGAAGAGGCGCAGAGCGTCGGCGCCGCAGCGGCCGATGACGTCGAGGGGATCGGGGTAGTTCTTGAGCCGTTTGGACATCTTGCGGCCGTCTTCGGCGAGGATGAGGCCGTTGACCACCACGTTGCGGTAGGGCGACTTGTCGAAAAGGCAGGTCCCCAATACCATGAGGGTGTAGAACCAGCCCCGGGTCTGGTCGAGACCTTCGGCGATGAAATCGGCGGGGAAGTTCTCCTCGAAGTGGGCCTTGTTCTCGAAGGGGTAGTGCTGCTGGGCGTAGGGCATGGAGCCGGACTCGAACCAGCAGTCCAGCACTTCGGGCGTGCGGTGATAGGTTTTGCCGTCCTTCCTGATGACGATCCTGTCGATGAAATGCTTGTGCAGATCGGTGACTTTTTCGCCGGAAAGCTGTTCCAGTTCGGCCACGCTGCCGACGCAGATGCGGTCCTCGGGGTCGTCGTCGTTGATCCACACGGGGATGCAGGAACCCCAGAAGCGGTTGCGGCTGATGTTCCAGTC
>JAFTDL010000098.1 GCA_017454215.1 Lentisphaeria bacterium
GCCGACGTTTCGGCGCCCCGCGGTCTCGCCCGTCCCCCTCAAAATATGCCGCTTTTTTTGAAGGCTCTGTTCCCCTCACGGCATGATATTGTTCTGCAAATCACTGCGACAGTCTGTGCAGGACAAGCAGGACGTGCAGGACGTGTAAGATAAAGCCGGACTTGATGTCCCACAGGTCTTCCCCGTCCTACTGGTCCTGCAGTTTCCCGCCTGCTTATCAATTATCATGTAATATGGGGAACAGAGCGTTTTTGAAAACGGGCGCGTTCAGAGAACGCGGTCGGCGAAGTCCATGTACCGCGCCCAGTCGTAGGGCGTGATGTCGTGTTTTCCCGGCCGGAGGTGGTAGTGGATGACGCCCTCTTCGACGCCCTGTCCCGCAGCGGGGGGCTCGGCGGAGGAGAGGCCTTTCAGACCCCAGAGCCCCCAGACGGGACTTGCATGACAGGCCGAAAGATACTCCCCTCTGGGATCGGCGTGGAGATCCTCGTCGGCGCTGGCCACGGCCAGAGGCCGGGGGGCGATGAGCGCCATGAGTTCGTGCTGGTCCGCGGGCAGCTCCGTTTCGCGGTCGATCCACTGCCGCCACGCGGGATTGAACCAGTAGGTGCGCCAGTAGAGGAGCCACGCGAGATTCTCGCCGAATCCCCGGCGCGAGAGCGCCGCGCCGCCACATCCGGAACAGTTGGAGACGGCCATGGCGAAACGGGGATCGGCCGCCGCCGCCCACAAGGCCGTCTTGCCCAGCCGCGAGTGGCCGTGCACGGCGATCTTTTCACCGTCGATCTCGGGGATCAGGCGCAGGGCTTCGAGGCCCCGCGACAATCCCCACGCCCACGCGGAGATCGCGCCAGCTCCGGTCCGGTCGACCGCCAGATATTCGGGAGAAGCAAAGAGGGAATAAATGCTGTACTGAAATCCCGCCGCGGTATCGGGAAATATCTCGTTGTACCAGATGGTCGCCGAAGCGTATCCCCGGCGGACGACGTTTTCGAAGTCCCAGCGGTGGGCCTGACAACCGCGCCCGTCGAACCGGCCCGCGGAATCGGTCTGGACCGGCAGTTCCGGCGGCAGACGCAGATCGGGCTCGTCGGAACACGCGGCGTTGCCCTTGAAATTGAGTCCCAGAAACGCGGGGACTTTGCCCTTGGCCCCGGCCGGCAGATAGAGCAGCATGTTGAGATGCCACGTCTTTTTGCCGGGCGCGAGGATGCGGATGAGAAGTTCCCGGCGCACGGCCGTTCCGCCGAGGGCGTCGGAGCGTTCGGAAAGGAGCTCCACTTCGACTTTTTCGGGCGGGGGCGGCAGGGGACCGTACATATTTTCTTCGAACCAGCGCAGGAGTTCGGGCCTGCGGCGGGCGTTCCACTCCTGAGCGTTCCCGACGGCCGAGCCGTCGTCCATTTTCAGCGGATCGGGAACGGTATAGTCCGGCACAAGCGATTCATCGGTGTAGAGACGCGCGTAAATATCTTCCTTCAAGCCCATTTTGTCCTCCCGGAATTTTCGGCACCGGTTTAATTTACACGGGAAAACGGGTTTTTCAAGTCTCCGGCGTCAGAAGGAAAATTCGCACTTGGGGTAGATTTTACGCTCGTTGAGGCGCAGGGAACGGCGAAAAAATTTGTCGCCGTTGCGGGTGCGCAGATCGGGACAGACGCAGCCTTTGCGCTGGAGGGGGATCATGCGTATTTCGGGCATCTTCCGACCCGACAGGGTGAAGCGCACCGGCAGAAACATCACGGCTTCGCCGCAGGCGGCGGGCGTGATCTCCACCTCGATCTCGCCGCACTGGGGACCGAGACAGGTCCCCGGCAGGACGAACTGGCGGCAGGGAGAGGCCTGCCACCCTTCGGGCAGAAGCAGTTCCCCCGTGACCGCGCCCATGACGCACGAAATATCCCGGAGAACGAAACGGATGCGTTTTGGCACGCCGGGCTCGAATTCCGGTCCGCCCGCCAGATCCGCGCCGATCCGGGCGAAGGGCAGTTCGAGCGAGACCTCATAGGGCGAGCGCATGGCGACAAGGCGCGCCGTCTCACCGTCCGCCGGAATGACAAAACCGTCGAGATCGGTGGGAGAATCCGTGATCTCCAGCAGCGCGGGATTGACGCTCCGGGCGCGTTCGGCTTCGGCCGTGACGCGGTCCGTCAGTTCGTCGAGGGTGCGAGGCGCGGGGATGCCGTATTCGGCCAGACATTTGGTGACGATGCGGTTTCCGATGGGGGCGCACCACTTTTCGGGGATGCGGGAGCGGCCGAGGATGATGCCGAGCACGGCGCCCGCGGTGGCGGCGGTGCAGTCGGTGTCGTCGCCGCAGCGCACGGCGGAAAGCACGGTCTTTTCGAAGTCCCCCTCTCCGTACAGGAGCGCAAGCGTGAGGAAACCGACGTCCAGCGGCGCCTGAAAGAATCCCGTTTCGGAATTGACTTCGACGAGGCGCTCCCGGGCCTGAGCGAGAGAGAGTTTTTCGTCGAAGGCGGCGACGGCGGTCCGGATGCTTTTGGCGATGCGGCTTTCGGCGCTCACCCGGTCGAGGGCGATGCCGATCAGGCGGCGGATGTCGTGCTCGACGAAAGCGGCGGCTTCCAGAGAAGCCGTGAAGACCTCGGCCCAGATGCCCTCTCCCTCGTGGTCGCAGCAGGCGTCGATGCACGCGCAGCGGGCGGCCTCGTCGGGAAAGCCGGGAAAGAAGCACGCCCAGACCTCGCTGCGGATCCACGCGCCGTTGCTCCAGCGCCACTGGTCGTTGTTGCACGACCCCGACAGGGGCGGATAGAAACCCGCGGCGATATTGGCCATGCAGTTGCGGTACTCGCCCATGGGGGCGCACTCGTAGTTCATCCAGTATTCGGCAAGTCTCCGGGGCGTGATGTGATAGACGCCCAGTTCTTCGGCGGCATACAGCCAGATGAGCTGAAGATCGAGGTCGTCGTTGGGCAGGGGATCGCCGCCGAGGTCCTGCGTGTAGAAATCCAGCTCGACCATGTCGCGGGTCCCTTCGAAAGGAGCACCGAGGGTGCCGCCGATGTTCTTGCCGGTCCAGCAGCCGAGGACCCGGTCGCGAAATTCGTCTCTGTTCAGCTTGGCCATGATAGTTCCCGCTTTCCTGTTTTCAGATCTCTGTTCAACGACTGGAATATACACCCGTCCGGCGCAAAAGAAAAGCATGCCCCCGCTTTTTTTTTGTTCAAAACCGATATGCCCGGAGAAAAAACCGGGACCGGGCCTTTTCTGTTGAAAAAAGAGAGAATGCGTGCTATATTTTTTCGGAAAATGTATGATTCTGACAAAAAAAACGCGGGAGGGCGGTATGTACACCTTCAGGATATGCGACCGGGCGCTGCGGGGGATGCGGTTCATCGTCGAGCGGGACACCAACAAATTCCGGCGGCAGAACGTTCACAGGCACGACGGCATCGAGATCATGTTCGCCCGGCGCGGGGCGGGCTTCTGCTCGGTGAACGGCCACACCTTTCCGCTGGTGCCGGGGGATTTCTACCCCATGGGCGAAGACGACACCCACGCCTTCCTTTTCAGGCACGACGGGGACTACTACACCGTGGCCTTCTACCGGGACCTTTTCAGTCCCTCCGAACTGGAACGGCTGGAGCGCTTCGACTGCTTTGCCGGACTTGCGGGAAAAGACTTCACCTTCCGGAAAAAATACACCTTCCCGCCGTCGGTTTCGGGGCCCCTCTTCGCCCTGCTGGACGCCGTCAGGACCGAACTGAACGAGGGCAAGCCCATGTGCGGCGAATGCGCACGGGCCCTGCTCGTGCAGTTTCTGATCCTCGCGGGCAGAAAGAGCGCGGGCGCGCCCAGCCTGACCTTCTCGGGCGATCTGGCCGGAGAGATCCTCGACTACATCGCGGGCCATTACACCGAAACCATCACGCTGGAGACCCTGGGAAAGCGCTTCGGCTACAGCGCCGAATACACCGGAAGGGCCTTCAAGCGCGCAACGGGGATGAATATCACCGAGTACCTGACCTTCTTCAGGATCGAAAAAGCCTGCCTCGCCCTGACCGAAACGGACAGGAGCATCTCCGAGATCGCCATGGCCTGCGGATTTTTCGACAACAGTCACTTCTGCCGCAACTTCAGGCGCATCATCGGGATACCGCCCTCGGAGTACCGCGGCAAAGCCCGCTGAGCCGTCACTAAGGCTGCGACGCAAGGAAGCGCAGCAGTTTCTCCGCGATGAAATGCTGTCCGCGGGGCATCAGGTGCACGCCGTCGATGGGAGTGAAGACCTTATGTTTTTCAGGCAGTGCGACGGTCGGCGTGTAGAGATCGACGCATGCCGCCGCGTGCTTTTCGGCGATCTCGCCGAGGGCCCGGCACCAGGGCACGAGATTTTCGGGCATGGCGAAGAGGTAGTAGCCCTGCCCCTTGCGCTTGCGCGACTCGGCGAACTTCTTGCAGTTTTCGTAATCCATGGCGACCGGCGTGACGAGAACGATCTTCGCGTCGGAGTGCCTGCGGATCTCGCCTATCACCTTGGGCATATACTCTTTGAGAACCTTCACCTGCTGATGGGGAACGGGATTCCACGCCTTGTCGAAATACTGCACCGTGTCGTTGTGGCCGAGAAAGATGAAGACGTAATCGTATTTCCTGTTCCACAGGCCCTTCATGCGGTGAAGTTCGGCCGCGCCGTGCTGACCGGCCAGATGGGCGTAAAGCTGTTTGACCGTGAAGCCCGCGACGCCCGCGTTGCGGAACGTGAAATTGCCGGGTTTGTTTCTGTTGATCCAGAAGGAGATCTCGTCGATGTAGTTGAATCCCCGGCAGAAATCGCTCAAGCTGTCGCCGAGAACGAGCGCGCTTATTTTTCTGTTCAGCCGGGGCGCCTTGGCGATGTCCGTGAAAACGCTCCACTCGAGGTCCGAAAGCCGCGACACGTAAACGCCTTTGGCCGCGCCGCTCTTTTCATCCCAGACGCCGATCTTGGCCACGCCCTCCTGCACGGAGCCCTTGGGAGCCTTTCCCCAGGGGGCGATGTCGGCGGGGGCGTTCAAAGTGAAGACGCCGTCCCTGCCCTGGAGCGTGATCCGCTTTTTGCCGTCGAAAGCCGGGAGCTGTTCCCGGCCGGGGGCGGTGAATTCGACCGCCGCGCCGCCCTTCGAAGGGACCATGACGAAATCGGGAGATGCGGCGATCTCCCTGTCCTCCGGGTCGGGCATCTCGAGTTTCTCGTCGGCGAGGCGCATAAAGGAGCCTTCGCCTTTCACCTCGACCACCAGATAAGCCTTGAGGATGTCCGGACGGAACGTGCGCAGGGTCACCTTGCAGTCGCGCCAGTCGTCGGTAAGGGCGATCTCGCGGGTCTGCGCGGAGGTCTCCTCGCGGTACAGCGAAGTCAGCGTGTAGAGAAAGACGCCGATCCTGCCTTTGCCGCAGACGCGGAAACTGTAGGTGAGCCCCTTGCCCCACAGCACAAGTTCCCGGGGCAGCTGCCGCCGGACCCGGCCCAGAAACATATTGCGCAGCTGCGTGGCCTTGAGCTCCACGCCATCGGCCGTTTTGGTCATGGCCCCGCCCCAGGCGGAGGGAATGACCTCATGTTTCTCGAGTTTGATCTCCGCCGCCCCCGCAGGAAGCAGCGCCGAAAGGGCGAGAAGGAAAAGTATCTTTTTCATAACGGTCTCCTATTCGAATTTCGGTGATGAAATGTCAACCGGTCAGGACGCGCAACTTCCGCGGAAGAGGCGCCGGACACGGACCAAAAACTAGCACGTTTTCCCCGTTTTGTCAAGCGGAAAAGCGGATCGTCATCTGATCCTCCAGCTGCGGAAATTGCATACGGAACTGCCGGAGAAGCAGAAAAAGATCCGGTGTTTCCCCGCAAGTTTGCGGAGGGATCTGCCCGTCAGCGTGCGGTAGTCCTGCCAGTTCTTCGTGTGGAAATTGGCGCCGAGGGGACTTGAGAAGATCAGGTTCCCGGGCGAGATGCCGTCCGCGTAGATGCGGAGCGCGCCGTCGCCGCTTTCGGGCGCGGCGGAAAGCAGAAGATCGAATTCGCGCACCTTTTCTTCGCTGCCGAAATCGACGCTTCCCGGGTAGACCACGGCGTAATAGATGTAATTGACCTCGTTTCGGGCCGCGGCCCGCTGGGCGCCGCTGACGAAGGAGTCCACCGCCCGGTAGGTCCTGTTCAATTCATGCAGTTTTTCGGGGTATCCGGACGCGTCGAAACGGAAGGGATCCGGTTCGGTGAAGGTGGCGGAAATGACGGCAAAGGCCCTGTCCAGTTCCGGCCCCGGCGCGTCGGTGAGCACCAGACAGGCGTAAGGAGCGAGAACGCAGTCGAAACGCATCTTTTGGCGTCCGGGAACGCTTCGTTTCTTCCCGCAAGAAGAGTACAAAGTGAGCCCGGCGGGCTTCTCAAGGTCGAAGCACAAAGTCGTCTTGCGCTCTTCCCCGGTGGTGTTGACGGCGACGACGGCGGTTTTTCCGCCCTTTTTCCAGCACGCGGCGAGGATGGGCGGACGGGCCACCACCCGGGAGCCGAAATTGCCCCAGAACCGAGGGATCCGCTTCTGTTCGGGAACGGACCGGGGCGGACGGCCCATGACGCCGGAATTGAAATACCCCAGCAGAGCCGTGCGCAGGTGCATCAGGCGTTTCACATAGGCGCGGTAGTTGAAGCGCAGGGGAGAGGTCAGATTGCGGCAGTTGAGGCGGCCGATCTGTTCGCCCCGCAGCAGAAGTTCGGCGTCCTTGACGAAGGATGCGCCCTCGTCTTCGCCCACCCGGTCGAGGTCGCCGCACTGGATGCGTCCCGAGTAGACCTGATGGAACAGCGGGACCTGGTCGTCGTAGAACGCGCCCCACGGCGTGGCCACGTCGCTCAGCCCCACCACAACTTCGCCGTTGCACTCGTTGGCGAACCACTTTTCGCACCAGTTCTTCTCTTTGAACATCCGGCGCAGGGCGGAAACCGTTTCGCGCTGACCGTTCAGGAACCACGCATCGGGGTCGCCGGGGGCGTGGAGGTGCTTGTCGGACGTGCACAGAAGCGGCGTCGTACAGCCCAGCTGATCGAGATAGAGCCCGTCGATGCCCTGCGCCGAAAAGCGGCGGCAGAAGTCCAGTATCTGAAGAGAGTAGGTCTTCGACGACGGGCAGATCACCGCGGTCCGTCCGAAGGTGTCGGGATAGATCTCGAACACGGGCTTGCCGTCCCTCCGGACCGCGTCGGGCAGGATCTTTGCGGTAAATTCCTCCTTGCCCATGCTCCGGCTGATCTCCTGAATGATGCGGGCGTTGGTGTAGAGCTGGACGCGGATCCCCGACTTGTGAAGTTCTCTCGTCTCCTCGATCATATCCGGATGCAGGCGCGGGAACGGCGCATACTTGCCGCCCCGCTCGTGACTGCCCTCGACGGTGACGGCGAAGGGCAGACCGAAATACTTCCTCAAGGACGCGTACACGCCGTTGTTTTCGTTGCCGTAGGCGTAATAGACCCAGAGGGTGTTGTCCTTGAGCCACTGCGGCGTGGGATAGGCCACGGCTTCTTTCACCCACCACGGCGGGCGGAGCCGATCGAGCATGCGGCGGTAGCAGCTGCCCGCGTCGTACCAGTCGCCGCGGAAGAGCTCCAGCACGGCGCGGCCGCTGTTGGAACCGTCTTTTGCCGTCACCTGCCGGAAGCCGAATTCCGCGCCGGAACCGTCGCCGGATGAAGTCAGATAACTGATCCGGCCCCGGTTTTCGCCCGACGAGAGAAAGACGCCGCCGTCGCGGTCATAGTACGCGCCCAGCTGCATGCAGGCCCGGCGGCCGGGATAGGTCCCGGCGTAGGCGGCGCCGGAAGGACCGCCGCAGGGGATATTGCGCCCGATCTCGTCGGGCGTCACGAGAAAACTCTTTTCCCGGTCGAAGACGTTGACCGCCGCCCGGGGCGAATTGAGATACAGCACCCGGTGGCGGGTCCTGGGACTGACGGTGTACTCGATCCGGTCCCCGGTGAAGAGAAATTCGGCGAGGGCCGACCATTCGGGGTGACTGTAGGAAACGGCAAAGCGCCATCCGTCCGCGGTCCTGACCGGTTTCCGCGTCAGCTCGGAACGGACGCCGGGAGAATCGGGCGAGACGGTCTCTTCGCGGCCGTTCCGCTTGAGCACGAGCTCGAAAAAGAGGTTGTCCCAGCGCAGGACTTCGCGTTTTGCGGCCGTGTCGTACCACGAAAGGATCCCCGCCGCGCCGGGCAGAGCGGAAACCACGAGGGAACTCTCTTTGCCCGTCAGAAGGGTCAGATGCTCTTGGGGATCCGCCGCCGCGGTGCGCCACAGGGCGTTCCCCTTCTGCGCCAGCCGCGAAAGGGCGCTGCGGAAAGAAGCATTTTTGACCGCCCCCAGCAGTTTTTCATTCTTCGGAGACAGTTTTTCGGGAACGCGGAAGGCGGGACAGGCCAGTTTCTGTTCGGAAACGATCTTTTTGATCTCGTTGGCCGGCAGGACCCGGTCGTAGATGCGGGCGTCGGCGATCTCGCCGCCCAGCCGCCACGGCGGACCGAAGGTGCTGCCGCAGCCCATTTCGATGGGGGTGTCGTCGCAGAAACGCATTTTGAGCCTGCGGTATTCGGTCTGCTTGACGGGCATGCCGTCCACGTAAGTCCTGATCTCCACCTGATCGATGCCGTGGGCGGGCTCCTCGTGGTGGAATATCGTCATGGCCACGTGGTGGAAATTGTCGTCCATGGGCACGGCGTCCGAGGCGTACGAGGGGGCGACGTCGCGCATGGAGTCGTCCCAGTAGTTGGTGTAGACGCGGTGATACTGCCGCCCGAAGAGGAACTGCCTGCTCCTGAAAAAGAACATGTCGTGGTTGAAGTCGATGGGCTTGTTGCCGGGCAGGACCTGACGCTTGTAGGTGAGCATGAACGTCATGCCTTTGCGGGGATCCAGCTTCTCCGTACCTTCCAGCGTGATTTCGGTGGAGACGCCGTCCATGGCCAGGGCGTTGTCCTTGGTCACGCGGTACTTGCCCCTGATGCGGGCGGGATACCGTTTGCCCATGCGGTTGGGCACGACGCCGTCTTTGGTGTCTTCGAAGCAGTAACGGGCCACGGGCTCCGTCCCGGCGCCGAGCAGGACCGGCAGGAGAAACAACGCTGACAGAAGGAATGTTTTCTTTTTCATGAGGAAAGGCCGATGCGGCGGTTCTTATTTGTTGTTCGCGGCGGAAAATTCGATCTCGGCGGAACGGGAAAGCTCCTTTCCGTCCCAGTCGACGCCCCACAGTCCGGCATTGAGCATCACTTTGTTGCGCCACGCGTCGGGAGAAACCAGCCCGATGACGCGGGGGCTTTTGGCGGTCACGACGAAACGCGGACCGTAGAAAACAAGACTCCTGCGCACGTCGTAATATTTGTTTGCGGTCACGGGCTTCTTCTCTTCGCCGGGACGCCGCACGGCGTCGATGAACGTTTCGCGCCAGTCCATGCACAGCGTCTGGTTGACGCGGTACCTGCCCCCGGATTCGCCCCGGAGGATCGCCTCCGCCTGAAATCCCGGCCTGCCGCGCCGGAAGGTCCAGCGGTAGACGGCGGTGACCTCTTCAAGCACCTCCATTTTCGGACGGGCGTCGCGGCAGAACTTTCCCGTGAGTTCCACGCGGAATTCCTCAGGGGTGTTGACAAGGACCTTGAGTTTCGCCCGGCGGTCCAGGTTGAGACGCCAGTTCTTCTTGTCGGAGGGCGTCACGATGTTGTCGCCGAAACTGCACCGGGGCATCTCGCCCGCTCCCGCGAGCGTGAAGCGCAGCGGAAACATGTGCCCCTCGAAGAAACGGCAGCTGTAATTGCCTCCGTCGACGAACCAGCAGGCGGAGTCGGCGTCGAACCGCCCCATGTTTTCCGCGGAAAAGAGCAGGCAGCACGCCAGGAGGCACAGCACGGAGAGAAGCCGCTTCATGAAACGCGCCCCCTACTGCACGACTTCCTTCACGCCGAGCGAGGACCAGCTGCGCTGGACCTTTTGCGGCGTCGCCAGCAGATCGCCCTTGGTCATCGCCGCGGCGTGACCGTCGACGAACGCGGTGTTGGCCCGGTCGCTGTGCAGCCTCCAGATGCCGCGGTCGGTGTCGATCTCGTCGGTGACCGTGGTGAAGAACATGAGGGAGCGCCCGTACTCGGTCCCCGGTTTGAGGATCCCGGTGTCGGCGATGAGAACGACGCCGGAGGGCTTGCGCAGCGCGGCCGGCTTGAGATAGCCGATGAGTTTCGAACTGGACTCGAAAATGCCTGAGATGGTGCCGATGCTGCGCACCCGGTCGCCGCGGCGCTCGTGGGGATAGGCGAACATCCACATGCCGTAGGAGTTTCTGTTCAGACTGTCGCCGAAAGGATCCTTCTGGGAACTCGGCGGCGCGATATTGGTGATGGCGGGACAGAGAAGCATCTTCGGCTCCAGGTATTTCTTTTTGGACCAGCTGGCGCGGCCGGCCAGCATCCGCGCCCAGATCGCCGTTTCGGAGAGTGTGGAGTCATTCAGCAGGATCCAGCCGTCGTGGTCGTCGGTGTAGAACTGCTGGGCCTGAGAGACCTGTTTTATCTGCGACATACAGCTTGCCGCCCGGGCCCGGTCACGGGCCTGCTGCAGCGCGGGCATCAGCATCGCCGCCAGAATGGCGATGATGGCAATGACGACCAGCAGTTCTATCAGCGTGAAAAACCTGCCGGCTGCGGGAACCGCCGTTTTTGTACCGAACAAACCTGTCATACCCGAAAATCTTGCATCCATGGAACAACCCTCCCTTGTGTGGTGATCACTACGTATTAATATAGCCGGAACGTGAGGAAAGAATAGCATGCCGGCAGAAAAGATTTGTACAAATCCGACATGCCGGAAGCCGCGGGGAACGGCATCCTCACATGAAGCAGATCCTCGAGATGCACTGGTCGAAGCTCTCCTGACCGCTGAGGATGTCGATCTGTATCCTCAGATAGATCAGGGGCAGGTCGCAGCGGGCGATCCGGGGGATGCGCACGGCGTCCTTCTCGGTGGTGACGATCCATTCGGCTCCGGCGGCCTTGGCCTGATTGATGAAGTCGAGGATCTCCTGCTCGGTGTAGCGGTGATGATCGGCGTAGTGGTCGCGGAGGACCAGCTCCGCGCCCAGCTGTTCGAGAAAGCCCTCGAAACTCTCGGGCCGGGCGATGGCCGAAAGGGCCGCGACCCTCTTGCCCCGGACGGCTTCGAGAGGCCGCGTCTCCCCCGTGGCGATATGCACGAAATACCGGGGCTTGTGACAGCACTCGATGATCTCCGCCCGCCGGGTGTGGCGGCGCAGGAAGTGCTTGAGATGCTCCAGTTTGTGGCTGCCGTCGGATTTCGTGAGAAAGATGTAGTCCGCCCGGCGGATGTTTTTGATGGGTTCCCGCAGGATGCCCCGGGGCAGCACGTGGCCGTTGCCGAAGGGATCGGTGGAGTCCACCAGCACGATGTTGATGTGCGGTTTGAGCATGAGGTATTGAAATCCGTCGTCGAGGATGATGACGTCTGTCTCGAAGTGATCTATGGCGTAGATGCCCGATTTGACCCGGTCCTTGTCCACGAGGACGGCGACGTTCTGGAGATTCGAGGCCAGCATGTAGGGTTCATCTCCGGCGAACTCGCTGTCGAGCAGAAGATTCTTTCCGTCGGAGACCACCTTGGGGGGCAGTTCGATCTTCTGCGCCCGGAACATCTGGCTCAGCCGGAACCACAGCGGCCGCTTGCGGCTCCGGTATCCCCGGCTGAGGATGGCCACGCGCCGCCCCTTGGCGCTCAGGGTGCGGGCGAAGACCTCCACCACGGGGGTTTTTCCC
>JAFTDL010000099.1 GCA_017454215.1 Lentisphaeria bacterium
AAACTGCTTCAGGTCAAATTCGGCATGCCCACCCACAAGCAGCTGCTGAGGATCCTCGAGAACGGGGAGATCGTGCGGGAACTGGAAAAGGTGGAGTCGAAGGTGCGCAGCGACAACAACCGCGGCATGCTTCAGGAGGTCCAGTCAGAACTCTTCTTCACCATCGACGAAAAGACCAACGAAGCCGACCTGACCGCCAAGGGCCGCGAAGCCATTTCTCCCGGCAATCCCCAGGATTTCATCATGCCCGATCTGCTGGAAGAGATCCACCGCATCGACACCGACGAAAACCTCTCCCCCGAGGAACGCACGGCCCGGCGCAACCGGTTTCAGGAGGAGTTTTCCGTCAAGAGCGAGCGTCTGCACGACCTTTCGCAGCTGCTCAAGGCCTACTGCCTGTTCGAGAAAGACGTCAACTACGTGGTGCAGGACCGCAAGGTCATGATCGTCGACGAACACACCGGGCGTCTCATGCCCGGACGGCGCTTCTCCGACGGTCTGCATCAGGCCCTCGAAGCCAAGGAACGCGTTCCCATCGAGCAGGAAACGCAGACCATGGCCACCATCACGATCCAGAACTACTTCAGGCTCTACAAGAAACTGGCGGGCATGACTGGTACGGCCGAAACCGAGGCCGCGGAGTTCCACCAGATCTACAAGCTGGACGTCATCGTCATTCCCACCAACAAGCCCTGCATCCGCAAGGACGACAACGACTCCATCTTCAAGACGAAGCGCGAAAAGTTCAACGCCATCGTCAACGACGTGGAGGAACGGCACAAGCTGGGCCAGCCGATCCTGCTGGGAACGATCTCGGTCGAGGACTCCGAGATCCTCTCGCGCATGCTCAAGATGCGGGGGATCCCGCACAACGTGCTCAACGCCAAGAACCACGAGCGCGAGGCGGAGATCGTCGCCCGGGCGGGCACGCCCGGTTCGGTCACCGTCGCCACCAACATGGCCGGCCGCGGCACCGACATCAAGCTGGCCCCCGGCGTGGCCGAACTGGGCGGACTGCACGTCATCGGCTCGTCGCGTCACGACTCCCGGCGCATCGACCGTCAGCTGCGGGGCAGATGCTCCCGTCAGGGCGACCCCGGATCGTCCAAGTTCTACGTGTCCCTCGAGGACAACCTCATGCGTCTTTTCGGCTCCGACCGCATCGTCAAGATCTTCGACCGTTTCGGACTGGAAGAGGGCGACGAACTTCAGCATCCGTGGCTCAACAAGTCCATCGAGACCGCCCAGCGCCGGGTGGAGCAGCAGCACTTCTCGATCCGCAAACGGACCCTTGATTTCGACGACGTGATGAACAAGCAGCGCGAGATCATCTATCAGCTGCGGCACGACGCGCTGGTCTCGGATACGCCCATGGATGTGCTTTTCGGCGTGGTGGAACAGGCCGTCGGCAACGAGATACAGTCCTGCGCCGCCTACGGGGAGCGCAAAAAGGACGGCGTCGTGTTCGACGCCGACCGTCTCACGGCCTATCTGAACGACGCCTTTCCGCTGGAATTCAAGACCTCCGACCTCACCGAGGGTCTGGAGGACGGCAAGCTCACCGACGCCGACAAACTGACGATCCAGATCGTCGACCGGGTGGAAAAAGCCTACGCCGACAGCCACGCCGATCTGCCCGAGGAACAGCTGACCTACCTTGTCCGGCACACGGTCCTCGAGGCCATCGACCGGCTCTGGCAGGAGCATCTGTACGCCATGGACCAGCTGCGTTCCAGCATGTCCCTGCGGGTCTACGCCCAGAAGGATCCTCTCGTCGAGTACAAGCACGAAGCCTTCGGCATCTTCAAGGCCATGATGGATCAGATCTACCGCGACGTGGCCCACAATCTTTTCAGGGTCACCATAACGCGCCTGTCGTCCTTCGACGAACTGCTGGCCTCCATGCCGCAGGAGATGATCCACCAGACTCTGGAGCAGTTCGACGGCGCTCTGCCGCCGGGACTGCCGCAGGAGCCTCCCGAGGAGGTCCTCGAACCGGAGATCCCCGTCACTTTCCACCGCGAGAGCCCGAAGGTCGGCAGAAACGATCCCTGTCCCTGCGGGAGCGGCAAGAAATACAAGAACTGCTGCGGCAGAAACAAGTGATCTCCGACAAATGGCATTTGTCCCGTAAAAAACAGTAACAGGACCCTGCGCGCAAGTACCGGAAAAGAGGCCGCGGAAGCGGCGGAGCCTTGGAGGTGCGGAGCGCGGGGGTCCCCCCGAAAATGAGCTGAAAGACAGAACGCAGACGAGGGCGTGAGCGCCGCTGCGCGGAACAGCGGATTTTCGGGAAGATCATAAGAGGCGGCAAAGATGGATTCCATCACTGAAAAGATCCGTGTGCTCAAGGAACGCAGGGGCGCGGTCATTCTGGCCCACAACTACGTCTGTCCTGAAGTCCAGGACATCGCCGATTTCGTGGGCGACTCCCTCGAACTGAGCATCAAGGCCCGGGATGCGAAGGCGGAAGTCATCGTTTTCTGCGGCGTCTCGTTCATGGCAGAAACGGCAAAACTGCTGTCGCCGGATTCGACGGTGCTCCATCCCGTGCGCGAGGCGGGATGCGCCATGGCCGACATGGCGAAGGCCGAAGACATCGCGTCGTGGAGAAAGGCCCATCCCGGAGCGGTCATCGTGGCTTATGTGAACACCACCGCCGCCGCCAAGGCTCAGGTCGATATCTGCTGCACCTCGGCCAACGCCGAAAAGGTGATCCGCTCCATTCCGGAAGGGAAGGAGATCATGTTTCTGCCCGACCGCAATCTGGGGCGGAACGTGATGAACAGCACCGGCAGAAAAATGGCGTTGTGGCCGGGATTCTGTCCGGTCCACGACCGGATCGAAAAGGCCGCGCTGGAAGCGGCGAGAAAGGCCCATCCCGGAGCGCTGCTGATGGTGCATCCGGAATGCGCGCCCGAGGTCGCGGCGGCAGCGGACACGGCCCTCTCGACGGGGGGGATGCTCCGGTTCGTCGCGCAGTCCGAAGCCAAGGAGTTCATCGTCGGGACCGAAAGCGGCATCATCCACCGTCTGAAAAAGGAAAATCCGGGCAAGGTGTTTTATCCGCTGCTGCCGCTTCCCACCTGTGCGGACATGAAAAAGCTCCGTCCCGAAGACATTCTCGCAAGTCTTGAAAGCGGCTGCGGAGAAGTCGTTCTGCCGCAGGAGATCATGGAGCGGGCGCGACTGCCCGTCGACCGCATGCTGGCCCTCTGAAAGGCGCGTGCGGGATATAAAAAAAGAACAGGAAACAACCCCGAACCGGAGGATCAGTCAAAATGAAAATCGCATCGATTTTCGCGGTCGTGACCGGAATTTTTCTTGCGGCGTGCGCGGCGGAGAATTCTCAGGTCGTCATTTTCAACACAGGCAAGAGCGCCTCGCTCAAAGTGGTCGACAACGGCGGACTGACCATCTACGAAAAGACACTGTCCGACAGAAAGACCGGCGTGAAGACCTGCCAGTACATCGCCTTCGTCATATCGGCGAAATCCCAGTCGGTCCCCAAAAAGATCGCGCTGAAGTTCGAAGCGTCCAACGGCGACCTTTCGCTGACCGTGGGACAGAAACGCTCCGCGGCACTGCACTGGAACAGTCTCAAACTCGACGGAAAGGAGATGCTGTCCGACCCGAAGAAGGGCGACAACTTCGTCACCAAACAGTTTCAGGCGGGCAAAGTGGCCGAAAAGAAACTCATCACCCTCGAAGGAGAGTTCCGCGGCATGACCAAAAAGGAACAGCAGACGCTGAGAAATTCGACCCAGAACAAAAAGTCCGCCTGGAAAAACAAGTCCTCGAAGTCGGACAAGTCCAAATAACGCCGGGACGGAAAAATGCAGTGGTCCGCGGGTACTCCCGAGTCGGGGGGAGTGAGCTCCCGGGCGGTGCTCGACTTCGTCGCCGCGCTGGAAAAATTCGAGTTCGTCCACAGTTTCATTCTGATCCGGAACGATATTGAGATCGCCTCCGGGTGGTGGGCTCCCTACAGGGCCGAAACGCCGCATCTGCTGTACTCTCTGAGCAAGAGTTTCATCAGCTGCGCCGTGGGCATCGCCGCCGGAGAAGGCCGCCTGACGCTCGACACGCCCCTGCCGGACATCTTTCCCGAGTATCGTCCGGGCATAAGCGACGGGCGCTTTTTCAGGATGACGGTCCGGCATCTGCTCACCATGACGACGGGACACGCCGTCTGCTCGACGGCGTTTTTCAAAGCCGTCCCCGGCGGAGATTTCAAGCGGGATTTCTTCACCTCTCCTCTGGAATTCGAGCCGGGAAGCCGCTTCGTCTACAATTCGGGAGCGACCTTCATGCTGTCGGCGGCGATCCGCCGCCTGACGGGAGAAAATCCCTCGGTCTACCTGAAAAACCGTCTGCTGTCGCCTCTGGGCATCGGCGAACGCCGCTGGGAGAAAAGTCCCGACGGCACGGAGTTCGGTGGCTGGGGTTACCGGCTGACCACGCGGGAGATCGCCTCCTTCGCCCGGATGCTGCTGCACGGGGGACGTGCCGGCGGACGGCAGCTGGTCCCGGCGGAATATCTTGCGGAAGCGACGGCTTTTCAGGTAGACAACTCCATGAACGAAGCCCCCGACTGGAAGCAGGGCTACGGCTTTCAGTTCTGGAGATGCCGTCACAACGCCTTCCGTGGCGACGGGGCCTTCGGGCAGTACGCGCTGGTCATTCCCGAAAAGAACACCGCCCTCGCCGTCACGGCGGGAGGGAAGAACATGCAGACGATCCTCGACATCGTCTGGGAGCATCTGCTGCCCCGCCTCGAAGACCGTCCCCTGCCCGAAGACCCGCAGGCACATGCGCGTCTGCGGGAGAAACTTGCATCTCTGCGTCTGCCGCAGCTCCACGGCGAAGCGCCCCGGCGCGACACCGTGCTCGCCGCCGCGTTCGGGCCCAACGAAACGGGGATCCGCCATGTGCGGATCGAAGAAACCGCCTCAGGCTGTCAGGTCTCCTTCACGCAGGAGGACGGCCGGATCGAGATCCTGCGGGCGGGCTGGCAGGAGCCGTTCGAGGGGGAAACGGCCCTCGAGGACGGGGAAAAGCGTCCCTATTCGGCCACGGCGCGGACGACGGAGAACGGAGTTCTGATGCGGGTCTACTTCACCTCGACGCCCTTCGTTTCGGACTACCGCTTCACGGTGGAGGGGAAGAAACTCGTTCTCGCGAGGGAGCGCAATCTCCACTTCCGCACGTCGCCGTGGCCGGAGCTCGCCGGACGGGTGGAAGAAAATTCAGGAATGCTTCCGAAATGAAATACATAGATGTCCACTGTCACGTTTTTCCCGAGAACATCGCGCGGAAGGCGGTGAGTTTTCTGCAGGATTACTACGGCTTCCCGTGGCAGGGAACGGGTCTCGCGGACGACATCAAAGCCGGATGCCGCGAGGCGGGCGTTTCGCGGAGCGTGATCTTCTCTTCGGCGACGAAACCGGCGCAGGTGCACACCATCAACGACTACATTTCCTCCCTCGTGCGGGAGGATCCGGAGCTTTTCATCGGTCTGGGGACCATCCATCCGGGGTATCCCGAACATATGGCGGAACTGGAGAGGATACAAGAGCTGGGCCTGCGGGGGCTGAAGATCCATCCCGACTTTCAGATGCTGGATATCGACGCGCCCGAGATGATGCCCATTTACGCCAAAGCCCGGGAACTGGGGCTCATTCTGCTCTTCCACACGGGGGATCCCAAGGTGGACTACTCTTCGCCGTACCGTCTGGCCCGGGTGCTCGAAAGATTCCCCGGTCTGGCCGTCATCGCGGCCCATCGGGGAGGTTACGGGTGCTGGGACGAAGCCGAAAAATACATCATCGGCAAAGACGTCTGGATCGACGTGTCGAGCGCCATCCGCTTCGTCGGAAAGGAGCGGGCGCGCCGTCTCATCCTCGAGCACGGCACGGACAAGGTGCTTTTCGCCAGCGATTATCCCGCCGTGCGTCCGAAACAGGCGCAGGAAGATCTGGCCTCCCTCGATCTGGCGCAGGAGGACATGGAGAAGATCTGCCATCTGAACGCCGAAAAACTCTTCAGACTCGCCTGATCTCCCCCTGTGCGCGAAACTCGGGCCACGCCGAAAAATCGCCTGCTTCGCGCTTCGGCAGAACGCGCGAAGACGACTCCGCCGTGCCGTCCCGGTCACCTCTTTTTGAAGGACTGCGGAGAAATTTTGCCGCCCCGGCTTGACAAACCTTCAGGCGTGTGCTAAATTAATGCAAACACAAAAGAGTTTACATTAAAAAACAGACGATCCGGCGATGGGAAAGAGCAATCAGGGACAGCAGACCGAAATGGTCAAGAAACAGCTGATCAGCCTGCTCCGCGAGGGAAAACAGAAGGTCGGCGACCGGTTGCCGC
The DNA here is from genome assembly GCA_017454215.1 of Lentisphaeria bacterium. Taxonomy (GTDB): domain Bacteria; phylum Verrucomicrobiota; class Lentisphaeria; order Victivallales; family Victivallaceae; genus UBA1784. The sequence continues at coordinate 6,373 of JAFTDL010000099.1, forward strand.
CGCAAACGGTCCTCCGGGAAAAACTGGGCGTCGGCAGCAAGACCATTCAGCGGGCGATCGAAACTTTGGAAAGCAGCGGAATTCTTGAGGTGCGGCCGCACAAGGGGGTTTTCATCCGGCGTCTGGAAACCGACGGGTTCATCGGGCACGAGATCGGGCTGGTCTGTATGTGGCGGACTTTTTATCCGGCGGCGGCCTCGCTCATGCAGTGTCTTCAGCTTCAGCTTTACCGGAAGGCCTGCCAGTGCAAACTCTTTCTCCGCAATTTCCCGGAAATGACGCACAGGGATTCCCTTTCCTATTTCGACGGCCTGAAACGCTGCATCGAACAGGGACAGATCCAGGGCCTGCTGACGACCGTTTCCTTCGACGAGGAGGCTTGGACTTTTTTCCGGAAACACGATCTGCCGGTCGTATCGCTGGGGTCCGCGACATTCAACGCGGGATTCAAGGTCTGCGGCGGCGGGCGGCTGGAAGACTTTTTCGTCCAAGCCGGAAAACACGGATTCCGCAGACCTGCAATGATTTCCATCGGCTATCCTCAGACGGAACATGTTCGCCGGATTTTTGCAGAAAACTGTGACTTGCCGCAGGAAGTCTACTGCCGGATTTTGAGTCCGGAAATTGGAGCCGAGGACCGTCCGTTCGGTTGGACCGGCGAGTTGAACAGGATCCTGCATCAGTTCGCGGAAATGCCGGAGAGCGGTCGGCCGGATGTCCTGCTGATTCCCGATGATATCATCACTTCGATCACGCACCGGGAACTTTTGAAAATGCGTTTGACCGGAATCCCCTGGGATCCGTTTTTCATTTACCAGACGACCCGGCAAATACCGATTTTACCCTCCGGCAGCATTCGCGGGGATTATTTTGAAATCGACAACATGAAGTGCGCCGAGACGGCGGTCGATCTGCTGCTCGATGTCGCCGATGGAAAAGAAACGCAGGAGCGTGTCCTGCACATAAAACCCAAACTTCACCAAATGGAGGGAAATCCATGAGCGCAAAATCAAAGTGTACTGGCGGAATGCACACATCTCACAAGGCCGGCCGTTTCACATTGATAGAACTTTTAGTCGTTATAGCGATCATCGCCATCCTCGCCGCGATGCTGATGCCGGCGCTGCAGCAGGCACGGGAAAGAGCCCAGACAATCAGCTGCACCAATAATCAGAAGAGTATCGGAGCGTTGATTTCCATGTACGTTGAAAACTATGACGGCTGGACGATGTATACGCCCCGCCAGGCGACTGGAGATGACTGGAAAATCTGTCTATGGGACCAAACCGGTGATTTTGCAGTCTGTCCAGCCTCTGCAAGAGGCGGTTATATCAGCGATGCTTTCACTTGTGAAAACGGCAGGACCTATCCTCGCAGCAATTACGTTTTGAACAATCAAAGTTTCGGGCGTAAGGTTATTGCCATCAAGAAATCCCATTCACGGGTCAATATGATAGCCTGCAGTGCCAACGGTCTCCTCAAAATAAGGCTGCATCATTACTTTGAAAATATCGGGGCCTACCCCACTTATGATGATGCCACGTTGCGTTGGAATACCGTCCTTGCCTGTCACTCGGGTTATACAAATTTTTTGTGGCTGGACGGGCACTCGTCGGCGATGTCCTATTCGGAACTCAAGGAAACACGAAACGACTCAAGCATTTCTGGTTGGCGGTATCTCGGGCCGAATGAAAAATGGCGCTCCAACGACGACGTGAGAAAATATACCGACGGCACTTACTGATATGCGAATACTCCGGCAGTTCCGTGGGTAAAAACTTTATTTGCGCGGGAAAGTGTTCCGAACGACTTTTGAAATGCCCGCCATATCAGAGAATTGGAACAAAAAGAGGATTGAAATAAAAAATGAAAAAGAGATGTTTCTCCCTTGTTTTGACGATGATGTTGCCAGTCATGGCCGTTGCCGGAGAATTCCATTTTGTCCGCAACGGCAAGGCGGTTTGTCAAATCGTTCTCCCCGCCCAAGCTTCAAAGTTTGAAAAAATGGCAGCGGATGATCTGCGCTCTTTCCTGAAACAGATGAGCGGCGCCGAAATCAGCATTTCCCGGGAAGGAGAAAAAACTGTCCTGCCGACGATCTATATCGGTCAGACCCGACGGGCGTCAGCCCTCGGTGTCGCATTTGACCGTCTGGGCGAAGAAGAATATCAGCTCATTCCCGCAGGAAAGGATATTGTTGTGACCGGCGGACGTCCCATCGGCAGTTTTTACGGAATCTGGAAAATACTCAACCGCCTGGGCGTTTGGAGTCTTACCATGGAGCAAGATGTTGTTCCGCAGAAAAAATCGGTCTCACTTACGGTTGAAAATGAAAGGAAAAAACCGGCTTTTGCAAGCCGCACGATTTATGATCACCAGGCCGTTCACTGGCGTGTTGTGGGACTTCCCGAAAAGTGGCTCAAACGTTACGGTCTTTACCTTCTGCGCAACGGCATCAACGGTCGTCAGCACCATGTTTACACGCCGCCTTATGTCGGAAAAATGTCTGATATTCCGCACAGCCCCATGCAGCACAGTTATTCTCTGTACCTCAATCCTTCTTTGTTCGATAAACATCCGGAATACTTCGCCATGGATAAAGACGGCAAACGGCAGAAACCGGAATCATTTCTTGCCAGAGGCGGTGTGTGCATGTCGAATCCGGCAGTTCCCGAACACATGTATCGTTCGCTGCGTGCCATGATTCTCGAACACAGAAAAAAAAGGAGCAAGGAAAACTGGCCCGTTTTATACGATATGACGCCGCTGGATTTACCCAAAGAGTGTTTTTGTGCTCCTTGCCGGAAAATAAGAGAGGAAGAAGGGGGGGAATTTGGTCTCATCCTCCGGGGAACAAATTACGTTGCTGAAAAGATCGCCAAAGAATTTCCTGAAATTTTGATCAGGACGTTCAATTACGGCAAAGCCAGCGGAATGACCAAAACGAAAGCCGCCGACAATGTGATTGTTCTTGTCTGTGCCAGTTTTGTCAATGGAGATTGTTTCAAGCCAATTTCCCATAAATTCAACAAAGAAGTTCAGAAAGATTTGTACGATGCCTTTGCGCGGCGAGGAACAAAAATGGCGATCTGGGATTACTGGAATATGAGCATGTACACCGCCAATCCGCCGCGGATGGAGGTATTGTTTGACTGCATCGCCCCGGATCTGCGTTATTTCAAAAGGCTCAATGCCGTCTATATGTGGCTTGAAGCTGAAAAACATTCTTATAAGCCCCAGCAGTTTATGGATCTTGAGTTCTTTGTCGCTTCACAGCTGATGATGGATGTCGATCAGGATCCAGAAAAACTTGCAAAAATTTTCCTTGAAGGTTATTACGGGGCTGCAGCACAAGATCTTGAAAAATATTTCAATCAACTCCGTGAAGGAGTAAAAAAGTATCCGAACAAGCAAGGCGGTATGAGTACAAAACTCTGGGACTACATGACGCCGAAATTTGTTTATGATACTTTCATCATGCTTGAAAATGCCGCCCGAAAAGTTCCCGCCGGAAGTTTGTACGAGCGTAGAATACACGATGAAACTCTCTCCATCCTCTGGCTTCTGATGCAGGAAAAAGGGAAATTCCTGAAGTATTTCACTGATCACGGCATATCACACAAGCAGATTATTGAATTGTGTACCAAGCGCAGTCATGCTCACGTTGCACGCTATGGCTCACCCCATCTTGATGCCGACGACACCTATTCGAAGACACGCCGGACCCTTGAGAAGGAACTGAATAAATTTGCCAATAAACCTCTGCCTGTGCCTCCGAAATTTGCGGATATAGATCCCACCAACCGGAGAGTATTCGGTCACTATCACTTCAATCCGCTCCCCGGCCATCACTGCAATATGGTGGATGATCCCGAGTCGTTCACGGGCAAGGCCCTGAAGGCAACGTCGCTGGATCAAACCAAACACGGAGAAAAAGTTGTCATCCGCGACCCGCAGGGACGCTGGGCATTCCGTGCCACACAATTCGGTTCATGCAACAGAGAAATTATCATAGAACACGTTCCCAAGGATGAAAAATACCATTGGTATGTCATTCCGAACTGTACCGTTAAACACAGGGATTCATGGTTTTGGGGGTATTGCTGGCATCTTCAGATCGATTTGAAGACAGCCTATCAGATCGATGACGGTGCTTCAAACGAAAACGTATGGGACACCTATTTTTCGGCAAAATTCACAGGTCCGGCTTACGTTAAAGGTTCCCGAAAAGAGAATGCCGTTTATGTCGACCAGGTTGTTCTGGTCCGTCCCGGTGAAACAAAAATCAGAAAACGTTGAAGGAGAAAATTAAAATGAAGAAAATGGGATATTGCATCGCAGTTCTTGCCGGAGTCGGCTTCTTTACGCTTGGAGCAGATGATTTCACCTTTTCGTCTCCGGCAGATTGGGAAAAAACGGCCGATATATGCACGAGTGCTCCCGGCAAAATGCAGGTCCGCCTTGCAGGGAGAATGCTTTCCGCCAAAAAATGCACTTTTGAACCGGGTAAAAGCTATTATATTACAGGAGCGGTCCGGGCCGCTTCCGGCTCTGTTCCGGGAAACATACTTCTCGGGTTGCGCATTTATGACAGTGCAGGAGAGCATATTCCCATGCACTGCATATACTACGTGGAGGGCAGCATTACGGAATTGCTTGAAGCCACGGAACCGACCGACAAAACCATTGTCGTCAAAGACGCCTCAAAATGGAAGACGGCCGCCCACATGGTGCTTGCTTTCAATGCAAAAGACGATTTCTCGGATCTGCCCAACCGGAATATTGTAGAAATTCCGCCGTCGAAAATCGAAAAGGCGGATGGGAAATGGATTATCCATTTCAGCAAACCCCTCGGGACTGTTCTTCAGGCGGGAACAAAAATCAGAGAGCATTACAGAGGCGGAGAGTTTTATTTCGGCGCCGGTTCCGACAAGAAACCCGTCGTGAAGAAAAATGAACGTCTCTGGCTGCGGAAGGGTGTTGCACAGGCCCAGCTGCTGATTCATGCCGCGCCCTCCCGAAAGGGAGAAAAAATGCTGCTCGAACTGGATGATTTTTCCATTTATTCCAAAAAGTGATCCGGGATCTTATAAAAATCGGAGGAGAATATTTTCCATGCAGGTTGTCAGTACACATTCACATTTGCTGAGCGATGCCGTCGATCTGGACAAGATAGCCGAGTCGGGAATGTTCAGCCAAGTTTGGCTTCTCGGACTTCACACGGGATGGAACATACGATTCAACAACGGCTTGTATCATCCCGCCCCGGAAGAGGAAATGCTTGAAGACGCCAGACGTTTTCCGGGATTTTATCTGCCGTTCAAGTGGATCGATTTCAATCAGGGGCCCGATCAGGTCGACCGGGCCGTGGAGCGGGGATTTGTCGGTTTCAAGGGGACCAAGCCGAAGCTTCCTTATGACAATGACAAACATCTGGAAATTTATGAGCGTATCAGCCGATACAGGACGTGCATGATTTTTCATACTGGTCATGTAAGTACGCCCTCCTATGAAGACCGGGTGCCCGGTCTGGGGTATGATGCGCTGAACATGTCACCCTCGACCCTGCTGAAAATCGCCAAGTTTTTCCCGGAAATCACCGTGGTTGCGGCACATTGCGGAGTTCCCTGGCAGAATGAACTCATTTCACAGAGTTTTCTCGGATGTCCAAATTTCTATATGGATATAAGCGGCGGAGAATTCTCCCCCGCACTGACGGATTTCGTCTGCAAAAATGCAATGCTCCCCGCCGCTCTTCCCTCCGGAGAAACGGGGATCATGGCGGACAAACTGCTTTATGGCATGGATGTCTTTTTCGGCCATCCTCAGCTGCATGAAGATATCCGCGGGGAGTTGAAAAGAGTCCTCGCATGGGCAAAAGGGATCGAAGAAAGCGATGCCCCATGGAAAGACCGTCTCGAAAACATTTTCTCGGGAAACGCCGCGCGGGTCATGAAATACAATGATCTGGCCCCCCAAAGCGGGGATCAAAGCAAATGAACGGCACCGTTCCCGCGCCAGTGCACACCGGGAGTTCATTAAGGATAGACGGAGAAAGAGTTCCCCGATGTATTCCCGGAATTATTTTCTGAAATGTGGAGATGTTTATGATTCGCGACACGGTTGAAATGCGGTTCCTGAAATCTGTCAGACTGAATGGAATCCTCGGGAACGCATTGCGGAAAACGGTTGAAAACCGACTGAAAAAAATTGACTGCCGACGGCTGGTCGACCCGTTCCGGGACCGCAGTGAAGCCGACAATATGTGGCGCTGCGAATTCTGGGGAAAGATCGTTCGGTCAGCCATTTATGCGTGGTGTGCCACGCAGGATCCCGAACTCAGGACGATCATTGATAAAACAGTTTGCGATTTGTTATCCACTCAGACCGCCGACGGGTGCATCAGTTCGTATCCGGAGTCCCGGCAGCTGGGCGGCTGGGATATCTGGGGGCGAAAATATGTCCTTCTGGGACTGCTTGCTTATTACCGGGAAATGAATCCGGATCCGGAAATTCTGAACCGGATCCGCCGATGTGCCCGGCATCTGGTCAGACAGGCGGGAGAATTGCAGAATTACGGCCAGCATTACGGTATGGCGTCAGCTTCCTCCCTGCGGGCAATCGCCGAAACCGCAATGCTGAGCGGCGATGATGAAATCATGAATTCCGCCGTCAAACTGGCGAAATCCGGCTGCTGTCAGCTGCACAATATTTTCGGAGCCGCCCGGATCGGGATCCCCCCGTCGGAGATCGGCAACGGGAAAGCGTATGAAATGACCAGCTGCTTTCAGGGACTCGGTGCGCTTTATGCACTGGATCATGATCCCGCCGAATTGGAAAGTCTGACGAACTATTACCGCATGGTCCGGGAGAAAGAACTTTTCATCACGGGCGGCGGCGGCCTGAAAGACGCCAACGGGGAATTCTGGTATAACGGAGCGGAACGCCAGTTCCGCACCGATTGCGGCGGCATGGGGGAAACGTGCGTCACCGCCACCTGGCTGTGGTTCAGTGCGCAGATGCTTCAACTGACCGGAGACAGCACGATCGCCGACGACATGGAGCGGTCGTTCTGCAACGCTCTGCTCGGCGCGTTCCTGCCGAACGGCTCCAATGTGGCGCATATCAACCCCTTCCTCTGCGGCGGCTGGAAACGTCCGGCCGGTGAACAGATCCCCGGATTTCCGGGACACGACTGCTGCCGCGCGCAGGGGCCCTACGGGTTGAGTCTGGCGCCGATGATTGCCGTGATGAAAACAGATGGGGGGTATGGCGTCAACCTTTACGAAGACCTGACCGCGGAAGGAGTTCTGAAAATCTCCGGCGGCTATCCGGCTTCGGATAAAGTCGTCATCACCCTGCTGACCGGCGGAGAGTTTGAACTGGCCTTGCGCATCCCCAGGGATTTCGGGTGCCGGATCGACGACAAGGCCGCAACGGGCGGAACTTACCATCGCCTGAAGCGGAGTTGGCTGCCCGGAGACCGGATCGAACTGGGATTCGACTTTTCTCCCCGGACGGAAGAACGCGGCGGATACACGGCACAGCTTTGCGGTCCGCTGGTCATGTGCCGGGAACAGGGCGCGGCCGCGAACCGCCCCGTCCTCCGGCACTGCGGGGACAAAGTCGATTATGCTTCGGCGGGAATGCGTTTTTCGCCGGAGAACACGCTGACCGTTTGGGAACATCTGTAAATTTCGAAAACTTTTTGCCATTTTCACAGGCAGCTGCGGTTTTATGCCCGACTCACGGGGGGAGTCCGCAAAAAAAAGGATTTTTACGATGCGGAAAAATTATCTTCACTTGGATTTCAAGGGAATTGCACCCCTTCCCCATAAATGGCGGGAGTATCTGGAACTTTTTAAAAATCTCGGATTCGAAGGCATCCTCCTCGAACTGGACTGTAAATATGCCTGGAAAACATGGCGGGGGGTCACCTGGGATCGCTATTCGGAATCAGATATCCGCCGCATGGTCTCAATTGCCCGGGATATGGGATTTGCCGTTTCACTTCTGATCCAAATGCAAGGCCATTTGGAATGGGCTCTGGCCGGAGAAAAATATGCCTCCTTCCGGGAAAGCGGATTCATCAGCGAGATCTGTCCCAGCAATCCCGCAGCCGTCCGAAAAATAGAAGAGTGGATTGACGAAGCCATTGCCCTTTGTCCCGATGCTCCTTATCTCCATTTGGGCGGCGATGAAGTCAGTCATCTGTGCAGTTGTTCCGAGTGTCGAAAGCGTTCCTCCTGTGCCGAAGATCCCCGGATGTCCATTTATCTTGACCATGCCCGCCGCTGTTGCGAGCGGGTCGCCGAAAAAGGTTTGCGTCCCATGTTGTGGTCGGATGTTTTCGTCAGCAGAAAGTGTTACGACTCCATAAAAACCCTTCCGCCGGAAACGATCCTCGTCAACTGGTGTTATAATGAAAAGGCTCCCTTCTCCGGTTTGGCGGAAATGCAGGCCACAGGTTATGAAATCTGGGGCGCCCCCGCCATCCGCTGCGGACCGGATTGCCTTTCCGGCATCTATGATGAGCAGAGAGTGACCGCCCGGATCGACAATATCCGGCAATGGCAGCAGACGGGGACAGATCTGTTGCACACGGTCTGGGGACGATCCTCCAGTTTCAATTTTCTTTATCCGCCCTGGCACTGTTTCGCCGATGCTTTTGCGGAAGCGGGAACAAACGGTGCCGCTTGGAGTATTGACGGCGATGATACTTTTGCCATCCAATCCCGCAGATGGCGTTCCCTCGGCAAAAAATACACCGAATTGCAGCAAAGAGGTTTTCTGCTTTTCAAAAGCATTGCAGGAATAATCAGAGTCAGTCATCACGTCGACCGTCCGGAGTTATTCAATGCGGATTGTCTTTCTCCGGCAAAAAAACTGGATGCCGAAATTTTGCAGCTCGGTCGGGAATTACACTCTTTTTTTGAGGATAACGGGCTTTCTGATGCTGATGAGTTCATCGATACCCGTCTAGCCATGCTGAGACCTTCCTTGCCGCATCCGCAAGATTTGAAAGATGAAGATTTCATGTTGCAGATGCGGAGAAAATTACGCCAGGTAAGTCCTGACATCGACGAAACAGGGAAAGGATGACGGGGAATGGATAATGCCCATCTTGACGAAACTGCCGAACCCCGGCCAACATTTGTGTGCTCTGAAATCGGTCCTGCCCGGAGTGCCCTCGGGCATTAACACTGAGGCAAAAGTCCTCCGGGACTACCGGACAATTACGCTTCCGGATTCTTTATAAAATTATTCGGCCGACTTGGCAGTCGCGTCTCAATCGCTGATTTTTGCGCTTTATTTCCCGGTTTGCGCCCCTTGCCGCTTGACATTTCGTCCGATTGACGGTATCTTACATATACGTATGATTGTCGTTTGAAAAATTGTTTACGAACGGATTTGGGTATCATGGAACGAAAAACATTCAGTCAGGTGCAGATATACGTTCGCGAGGGCTACAACCGCGCGGCAAAGCAGGCCGCCGTGGGCAACTACGACGAGGCGATCAGGATCCTGGTTCCCATCGTCAAAAGCAATCCCACGGTCCCGATCCTGTTCGAGAAACTGCGCGACTACGAAATGGCCAAGTGCCGCAAGGGCGGCGGTCTGGGCAAGATATTCTGGACTCTGCTCTCGCCGGTTTATTTCATCATCGTCAAGATCGTCGCTCTGATCGACTCCGAAAAGGCGATGGCCATGTGCGAAGCGCCTCTGGCGTCGTGCGTGGATCTGCCGCTGATCCTCACGGCCATGGCCGACGCCTCCGAAGCCAGCGCGGCGCCGTGGGGCGCGGTGACGGCGCTGAACGTCATCAGGATCTTTCATCCCAACAACGAAGGCAATCTGCGCCGTCTGGCCGTGGCCATGCAGCACAACAATCAGGCCGCCGAGGGTCTGAAGATCTTCCGGATCCTCGCCAAGAAACACCCCGAAAATCTGGCCATGCAGAACGAACTGCGGGCGGCCATGGCCCTGTCGAGCATCGAGGCCGGCAAGTGGGAGGACAAGGGGTCCACCCAGGACAAGACCGACCTCAAGGACGCCCTCATCAACCAGCTGCTGCAGGGAACGATCCACGATGCGGATCAGGCCCAGCTGCTGATCGACAAATTCCAGAAGGATCTGGAGACCTCCGATTCGGTCGATCTGCGCCGGAAACTGGCCGACGCCTACATGATCAAGGAAGACTTCGAAGCCGCCTACCGCGAATACAAGGCCGTCGAGCAGAGACTGGGCGTCGCCGATCCCGTGCTCGACAAGCAGATCGAACGGGCCCGCCTCGCCCAGATGGACAAGGAGATCGCGGACCTCACCGCACAGGGCGCCGATGAACAGCAGATATCCGAAGCCTCCGCCCGGCGCGCCGCCTATCACGAAGAACGCGTCGTCGGACGGGCGAAAAACTTTCCCAACGACATCCAGCTGCAGTTCGATCTGGCGGAGCTGCGTTTCGAACAGGACAATTTCGAGGAAGCCAGGCAGATCTTCGAATCGATCTGCGACAATCCGCAGAAACACCGGGCCTGCCTCGTCTATCTGGGCAGATGCGCCATCGCCACGGGCGACACGGCCAAGGCCGAACCCCTGCTGGCCGAGGCGGTCAAAGATATGTACCGCATGGATAAATACCGCCGCGAAGCTCTGTATTATCTGGCCATCGCCTACGAGGGCAACGGCAAGAAGGACGAGGCTGTCGAGTGCTACAAGACCATCCGCGCCAGCGTTGAAAACTACCGCGACATCGCCGAACGTCTGGCGGCGCTCGGCGTCGAAGTCTGAGTGAAAATCTCCCAAGTTTGGAAAGGATATACGGCAAATGTCTGACAACGACAGCAACACCCCTGCAGGAGCCTTCTCCCCGGAAGATACGAAAACCCGCAAGACCGTGCGTCTGCATCCGACGCCGGGCGGCCCCAATCTGCTCAAGCAGGAAAAGATAGCCGATCCCCTGGGCGGCAGAGACACGGACACCAGCAATCTGGAGATCCTCGACGACACCCAGACCCGGCGCACCGTCAAGATCAAACCTCTGGCGCCGCCGTCGGCCAGTCCTGTGAAGATCCCGCTGGACGCCGAAAACACCAATACGCGCAAGACCGTGGTGCTTCATCCCCAGCCGGCGGCGTCCGGCGAAGACACCCGTACCCGCAAGACCGTGGTGCTCCGTCCCGCGGCGGCGCAGGCCCCCGTCCCCGTACAGGCGGCTCCGGCTCCCGCGCCCGCGGTGGAAGTTGCCGATGAAACGGTGGCGGTGGCGAAGCCGAAGATCGCCCCCAAGCCCGCCGTGCCCATCGCCCCCGCGCCCGCCCCGGCCGCTTCTCCGGTTCCCGCCGCGGCTCCGGCTCCCGCGCCCGCGGTGGAAGTCTCCGACGAAACGGTGGCGGTGGCGAAACCGAAGACCGCTCCCAAGCCCGCTGTTCCCATCGCTCCCGCTCCCGCCGCGGCTCCGGCCCCGGCGCCCGCGGTGGAAGTCTCCGACGAAACGGTAGCGGTGGCGAAACCGAAGATCGCTCCCAAGCCCGCCGTGCCCATCGCTCCCGCGCCCGCCCCGGCCGCGGCTCCGGCTCCGGCGGCAGCTCCCGCCCCGCCCCCGCCCCCGCGGTGGAGGTCTCTGATGAAACAGTTTCCGTGGCGAAACCGAAGATCGCTCCCAAACCCGCCGTTCCGGTCGCCCCTGCGGCCCCTGCGGCCCCTGCCGCACCTGGACAGGCGGCGGAAGACGACGACCAGACGGTCAAGATCAAACGTCCCGCGGGACCGCCCCGTATCGGTCCGCGTCCCATGGGCCAGCCGGGAGCCAAGGCGCCGACGCTGACGCGTCCCGCCGCGCCCGCCGCGAAAGCGGAAGCCGAGGAAGGCGCCGACGTCAAGGAAACGGTCAAACTGCCTCAGCCCAAGCGTCCGGCGGGAGTGCCTTTCGGACCGCGCGCGACTCCGGCCAAGCCTGCGGCGCCGTTCAAACCCGCGGCGCCGCCCAAACCCGCGCCCGCGGCTCCGGCTCAGGAAGCGAAACCCGAGGAAAAGCCCAAGGACGAGGACGACGACATCGCCCTCGCTCCCAGCGAAAAGAAACGGACGGCAGAGCCCGGTGAAAACGCCGGTGCGCCCAACGCTGTCAAGGCCGCACGGGCCGCCGCGCAGAAGAAAGCGCAGAGCAGCGCGGCGTCGCCGCTGTATCTTGTTCTGGGACTGATCACCCTGTTCCTCGTGCTCGGCGCCACGGTGTTCTCGCTGGCCCAGTATCTCGATTTCGAGCAGAAGATCCAGATCTACGACCACATTCCGGGACTGCCGCGCTCGAAGTAGCGCAACGCAGACAGAACGGGTTCGTCCGTGAAGATCGTTCACTTCTCCGATCCCCACGCCGGCGGCGGCGCGGAAGATTGGATGGCCTATTTCGACAAACGCTGGGTCGGCGTGTTCAACTACCGCTTCCGCCGCAGGTTCCGTCACGATCTGAGCAAGCTGGAAAAGGCGGCGGAGTACATCATGACGGTCCGTCCCGACGTCGCCGTCTGCACCGGAGACCTGACCAGCGCCGGGCAGCCGGGCGAATTCGAACGGGTGCGCCGCATCCTCGCCCCCCTGCGCGACGCCGGGATCCCTCTCATCTACATGCCGGGCAATCACGACTGCTACGTGAAGCGGCCGTGGTGCGTCAAGGCCATGAAGGATATGACGGCCTGTCTCAACGGCGACGGAGTCGTCTTCGACGCATTTCCCCTGAGACGGCGCATCGCCGGAGCGGAATTTCTGCTCCTCAACACCAGCCGCCCGTCGAATCTGCTCTGTTCGTGGGGATTTCTCATCAAGGAGGACTCGCGGAAGATCGTCTCGTGGTGCGGTGAAGAAAAGACCATGCCCCGCATCCTCGTCTCGCACTACCCGATGACCGAAAATCATCCGATCCTCCGCATCCGCCACCGTCTGTTCGGCCAGAAGGAGGTCCTGCGGCAGGTCCTCGACGAAAAGATCGACCTCGTCCTCTGCGGCCACGTCCACAGACCCTATTTCAGGTACCGCCCCGACGGACGCGTATTCGAGTGCTGCGCCGGCTCCGTGACCCGGAACGGATCCCTCGTGGAGATCGACTGTCCCGACGGAAAAAATTTCAACTTCAGAACGGTGGAGCTGTGACGCCCCATGAGCGGAGTCTGTGAGCTCTGTCCCCGGCGCTGCGGGGTCGTGCGTCCGGAAACGCTGACGCAGGAGCGTCCGCCGGGGGTCTGCGCAAGTCCGCTGCAGCCCGTGGTCGCCCGGGCGGCGCTGCATTTCTGGGAGGAGCCTGTCATCAGCGGCACCCGCGGTTCCGGCGCGGTCTTCTTCGGCGGATGCAATCTGCACTGCGTCTTCTGTCAGAATCACGGGATCAGCACCCGTTCCGCGGGCAAACAGATCACGGCGGAGCGGCTGCGGCAGATCTACTTCGAACTCATTGCCCAGGGCGCTCACAACATCGATCTGGTCACACCCACCCACTTCACCGAAGCGATCCTGACCTCCCTCGCGGAGCCGCTTCCCGTGCCCGTGGTGTGGAATTCCAACGCCTACGAACGGGTCGAGACTCTGCGCCGTCTCGCGGGCAAAGTGCAGATCTACCTGCCCGATCTCAAGTACGCCGACGACCGGCCGGCCGCCCGTTACAGCAGCGCGCCCGATTATTTCGAAACGGCCAGGGCGGCGATCCTCGAAATGTTCTCCCAGACCGGCCCCTTCCGCATGGGGGACGACGGGCTCCTGCGTTCGGGCGTCGTCATCAGACACCTCATCCTTCCCGGCTGTATCGAAAACAGCAAACGGGTCATCGACTTCGTGGCGGAGACCTTCAAACCCGGAACGGTGCTTTTCAGCCTGATGCGCCAGTACCTCCCCTGCGGAAAGGTCTCGCCCGAAGCCTTCCCCGAACTCGACCGGCGGATCACGGAGGAGGAGTATCACGAGGTGGAGCAGTATCTTTTCGACTCCCCCGTCGAGGACGGTTTCGTTCAGGAAGCGGATTCGGCGGCGGAGGAGTTCATCCCGGTCTTCGACGGCTCAGGCGTGTGACCGCGAAGCCCTTCCCCGGACCACGGGAAACCCCTCTTCGATCCAGCTGCCGACGCCTCCCGTCAGGCGGCACACGTCGCGGCCGCCGCAGCGCTCGAGGATCCCCGCGGCGATGGCCGAAAGGTATCCCGACGCGCAGACGACGGCGGCGATCTTCCTGGAGCAGACTTCGCCCACCCGTTCCTGAAGTTCGCGCAGGGGAATGTTGACCGATCTTGCGATCCGGCAGCATTCCCACTCAGCGCGGGTGCGGACGTCGAGCACCAGAGCTTTTCCGTCGGACTCCAGCGCGCGGGCCAGTTCCGGAGCCGAGACGAAGGACGATCTGCGCACCGGGAATCCGGCGCGTTTCCACGCCGAAAAGGGAAATCCGCAGACGTCGAACCCCACGATCCGCAGACGGCGGCCCGCGTCGGCGATCTCCTCTCCGTTCCCGCCCGTGACGATGAGCGCCCCGTCGAGAGGATCGAAAAGCGCTCCGGCCCAATATTCCAGCCGCCCGTTGGATTCGATGTTGAGAGAAAAGGGGATGTGTCCGGAAGCGTAGCGGGCGGCGTTGCGCACATCCACCACCCGGCTCCGGGGAGCGGCCTCGGAAATATCCGGCGTCTCCGGCGCGTACGGATTCTCCCAGTCCACCACCGGCGGACCGCTGCGGTTGATGATCCGCAGGGACTCCGTGTCGCGGGGCCCGATCCGGCACGTCCGCTCCGGCGGCGGGACCGGGCCTCCGGTACGGGCGAGGAACCTGCGCCGCATCCCGTCCAGCGAGAACCAGCCCTCGCCGCAGTCATCGGTCTCGTGGGCCGGATAAAACCGCGTCCCGCTTCCGCATCCGGATAAAAGCGGCAGCCAGTCCGGTCCCGGAGAACGGCGCTCCGTCCCCTCCGCGGCATCGCCGATGAAAACCAGCGCCGGATCGCCGGCCGTCGTTCCGACCGCCAGACAGACGTCGTCACAGGCGGATCCCGCCGCGGAAAAAAACCGCAGGGTCAGCCGCCCCAGCCGGAACTCGGAGTCGCCGCCCACCGGAATGTGACTGAACCCGGCCCCGGTCCCCCGGGGGATGAAAACGGGCACTTTGTATCTCTCGCTGGCTTCGATGTGTCCGGCGACGAAATCGGCGTGCATGTGGGTGAGAAAGACCCCCTCCAGCCGGATGCCGTGTTCGTCGAGATACCGGCTGTAATTCCCGAGCTCCCGGACCGGATCGATCAGCAGACCGGAGCCGCAGGAACTCAGCAGATACGAATACGCGGACATGATGCCGAGCCGGAACTGCACCACCCGGCCGCCGTCGAAATTCATGCCGTGAGATATGCACGGCGCCTTTTCGTCGGTGATCCTCAGCAATCCCTCCGCGACCAGCGCACAACATGACAGTTTCGGACGCTCCATTTCTCTCCTCCTTCATTTCGGACGGCGCGGGCGGCGCCGTCGGTTCTCCGCAGAACAATAAAAACTCCCCGCCGGAAAAATCAATCCCGCTTCGGAAAATTCTTCGTCCCGGCCGGAAACGCGAAAGGCGTTCACACGCTCCCGGCGAAGCGAAAAATTATCGTCTTCAACTTGAAGAATGGACGTTCGCGTGTTATATTACGTGTTAATTTAGGCAATACGTTTTCCATCACAGGGAGGTTTCATAATCATGCCGAAACGGACTGACATAAAGAAAGTGCTGATCATCGGTTCCGGACCGATCGTCATCGG
>JAFTDL010000100.1 GCA_017454215.1 Lentisphaeria bacterium
AAGCGCCGAAGGCTTCGGCGATCCGGAAAGCCTGTTCCGGCGTCTCCAGCACCTCGTAGGCCCGGGCATTCTCGACGAAGACATACCCTCTCCAGTAATCGCCCTGATCGTCGGTGACGTAAGGTTTGCCGTCCTTGTCGCGAAGGAGCCGAAGTGTGCGGCGTCTCGTCTCGCAGTGGGCGGCCCGTATCTTGCCGAGGATATGCGCCGTCACCCGGTCGATGTTCTCCATGAGCCCGACAGGGTTGCGGAAAACGTTGCCGTTGATCCTCTGGAGGATGTAATGCAGTCTGATGCCGCCCTGATCGAAAGTCAGCTGATAGGTGTCGTTGACATTGCCCATGCCGAAGGGAATACCGACAAGGAAATCCCCGTACATGGTGAACTTGTAGATCAGTTCGCGCAAAAAAGTCTGTCGTGTTTTCATTGACCGATGTTCCTTTCAGAAGAGGGGAGAAGGATAGGCGCCGGCCTCGACCAGACGGCGCAGATTTTCCTGAACGAGGGGCCGGTCCTCACGGTAGGTCACGCCGAACCAGCGGTCGCCGCTGCTCCGGGCCGCGATGACGGCTTCGCCGCGTGAAATGAGGGCGTCAACGGCTCCGGGGAGATAGAATTCGCTCTTCATTTCCGTCCCGCGGGCGGAGAGAAACTCCGTCAGCAGTTCTTCCAGTCTGCCGATGAACTCGGGCATGAACCCCCAGCAGTTCATGGAGACCGGCTCCCGACCGGTGAATCTCACGGGATGCCCGGGATCGGATTCGTCGGCGGCGCCGGAGGAAGTTTTGACGATTTTGGTGAATTCGGTGACCTTGCGCAGACAGCCGGCCTCGTCCACAGAGCAGATGCCCCGGGCCACGGAACCGTTTTCACTCAGCGTGTTGGCAAGAACGAACGTGGCAATGACACCGCGGATGAGCGAAGTCTGCGGCGGAGCGGAAAGGTATCCCGCCAGCCGGCGATAACCGTCCGCCCCGTAGAAATCGTCGGCATTGATGACGGCAAAAGGTCCGGTCAGGAGCCGGCGCGCGGCATAGAGCGCGTGTCCGGTCCCCCAGGGCTTTTCCCTGCCGGCCGGAACGGAGAAACCGCCCGGCAGATCATCCAGCTGCTGAAACGCATAATCGACGGCGAGAAGTTTTTCATACTTCTTCCCGACGCGTTCCCGGAAATCGGCCTCGAAATCGCGGCGGATGACGAATACGATCCGCTTGAATCCCGCCCTGACGGCGTCGAACACGGAGTAATCCATGATCGTCTCCCCGCGGGGTCCCATGGGGTCAAGCTGTTTCAGTCCGCCGTAACGGCTGCCCATTCCGGCGGCGAGGACCGTCAAAGTCAATTCTGGCATTTTATCTTTTATCCTTTCTCATTGAATGGCCGTGTTCCACCTGTTTCCGTCCCCTCATGGAGAGGTTGACGGCAAAGGTTCTCAGGGCGAGTTCCTCGGGCACGTTGAACCGGAGCGTCAGCGCCAGATCTTCGGCCTCTTTCAGAATGAGATCGCCCGCTTCGCGGGTAAGAAGTCCGCAGTCGGGCGGTCCGGAAACAAAAAGTTCGGGGTTGGCAAGATCGGAGAACACCACGCCGCGGGACAGCAGAAAAACCTGCTGACAGAAGGCCAGCACAGCGGAGAGAAACACGCGGCGTTCACGCATGTATTCCCCGTTTGCCGCATCGGCGACGCGCTCCTCGAGACGCTTGAGGTAGGCCGGATCCTCGGCCGCCCCCGCGGCGGAAAGACTCCCGGCGTACTCCTCGTCGACTTTTTTCTTTGCGGCAGCAGCCAATCCCCCGGCCACGCGGATGAGCACGGCGGCGGCCCGTTCGGCGGCGGCCAGCCCGCCGCTGCCGAAACACAGGGATTCCAGCGCGGCGAAGACCTCTTCGGCTCCGGCAAAGGCATAGGAGCAGACATTTCCGGGCAGAGGAACGAGCTGGCAGCGCGAGATCGTCGTGGGGAGAAGAGCTGAAGGATTGCCCGTCGAAAGGATCAGCGTCGTTTCCGGCGGCGGTTCTTCGAGAGTCTTGAGCAGGGCGTTCTGAGCCTCGTCATTCATCCGGTCCGCTTCGAAGATCATGCCGATCTTGCGGGAAAAGACCGACGTGCTGGTCAGGTGGAACGCCGAGATGAAACTGCGCAGCTTATTGGGTTCGGGATTGACCCGGTCACCCACCTTGATCTGGTACATCTTGCCGACGGGCGACAGCGTGTGCAGTTCCTCGTAGCTCAGATCGGCCATCTTGCGGCAGTAGGGACAGTCCTGATCGGGCACGCCGGTCTCCGCCGCGGCGGGACATCCGGCGATCTGCGCAAGGACGACGGAGAACTCCCTGCGCACGACCGGGTCGGGGGAACTTACGAGAAAAGCATGGGCGAACCGCCCGTGACTTTTCGCGTTGCCCAGACAGGAAACGAGTTCGGGAAAAAGCTCCTTGTAGCGGCTATACAAAAAATCCATCTGCGATCCTGACAATATCGGAATGAACCGCCTGAGGGTCCCTGGCGGCGTCGATGACTTTGACGCGCCCGGGCTCCGCGGAGGCAAGTTCCAGAAAACACCCGCGCACCTTGCGGTGGAACTCGATCTTTTCCGCTTCGAAGCGGTCGAATTTCCCCGCGGTCTCGACCCGGTCCCGGGTCCTGGCGAAGCCCGCCTCGGGGGCGATATCCAGCAAAAAAGTGACATCCGGAACAAGCTTCGCCGCCGCGAACTCGTTGAGCTGAACGATATCGGCCCGGTCTATTCCTCTGGCGCCGCCCTGATAGGCGACGGTGGAGTCGAAGAAGCGGTCGCAGATGACCGAAACCCCCTGTTCCAGCCGGGGCAGGATGAACTCGCGCACGTGCTGTGAACGGGCCGCCTCCATAAGAAGAAGCTCGGTCTCGGGATGCATTTTCTCCGCGCCGTCGTGTCCCTTGACCACGTCGCGGATCTTTTCGGCAAGCACGGTGCCGCCGGGCTCCCGCGTCGCCGCCGCGGGGATCCCTTTTTGCCGCAGATGCTCCAGCAGCAGGGCGACCTGAGTGCTCTTTCCGGCCCCTTCCGGACCTTCGAATGTTATGAAAATGCCGTGTTTCACGCCGTTTTTTCCGTCATTCGTCACAATTTTCAAGATTTTTACGGTCTATAAAGATACTTCCATTTTCCCTAAAGTTCAAATCGTGATATATTCTAATCAAGACTTTTTTGTCAAAAATAAAAAAATACGGTCCCGGCGGGTGCGCCCGCGGCCGTCAAACAGGGGAAAAGGACACACTATGGGCAAAGCGCTTTCTCGTTCAAGTTACCTCGAGAAGAACGTCGGCGATTTTCCGGAAAAATTCGAGATCGCCGGAGTGAGTTACGAAAAAATCGACGATCTGCGCTACGGGACCAATCCGCATCAGGCCGCGGCCTATTACCGGCCCGCGGGGACCTGCGGGGTCATCGGCGGCATGGTGACCGTCAAAAACGGCAAGAACGGCCTTTCGCAGACCAATCTCGAAGATATTTCCGGCGCTCTCAACATCGTCAAATTCTGCGACCGGCCCGCCTGCGCCGTCATGAAACACGTCAATCCTTCCGGCGCGGCGGTGGCGGTCGGAACCGAAAGCCTGAAGCAGGTCTACATAAAGGCCCGCGACGCCGACCCCCGTGCGGCTTTCGGCAGCGTCATCGCCTTCAACGTCAAGGTCGACGAGGAGACGGCAAAGGAGATCATGTCCACCTTTGCCGAATGCGTCGTCGCTCCGGATTACGCGCCCGAAGCCGTCGCGGTTTTCAACGACGGCGCGACCTACAAACTCAACAGACAGATCCGCATCCTCAAATGCGGCGACGTCTCGAAACTGCCCCGCTACACCGGCGAAACGGGACCGGAATACAACACGCTCAAGGTGCTCGCCGACGGCTCGCTCATCGTCGCGGCGCCGCTGACCACCAGTCTGCGCTCCACCGATGACCTGATGACGGCCGCGGGAGAAAATTCCCGGTGCGGCGCGGTCAGATCCGAGATCGCTCCCACGGAACAGCAGAAAAAAGACCTTCTCTTCTCGTGGCACGTCAATCTCTCGGTCCGTTCCAACGGCGTGGTCATCGTCAAAAACGGCCAGACCCTGTGCGTCGGGACCGGCGAGCAGGACCGCGTGGGAGCCATCGAACAGGCCGTCGCCAAATTCAAACAGAAGTACGCCGGACCCGAGACCCTCGAAGGCGCGGTCATGTCGAGCGACGGCTTCTTCCCCTTCGAAGACGGCGTCGAAGTCGCCGCCGCCGCAGGCGTCAAGGCGATCATCTCCCCCGCCGGCAGTCTGCGCGACGCCGATGTCATCAAGCGGGCGAACGAACTCAAAGTCGCCCTCATCCACGCTCCGGAAAGGATCTTTTCGCATCACTGATCCGACCGGACACGAATCATCCGTCAGGAAAAAACGATTTCAATTTCAACAACGCAAGGGAAAGAGTCAAAAATGGCAGCAGGAAACAAAATTCAGAAGAAAAAGATCGACGCGGAGATCGGACAGGCGCTTTTCTCCGACACGGAACGCTTCGAAATGTGGTTTTCGACATACTGGAAGCCCGCGGCGGGAGTCGCCGTCGTGATAGCGATCCTGGCCGCCGCCGCCTTCTGGGCGGTGACCGCCCGCAGCGCCGCCGAAAGGAAAGCCGCTTTCGCGCTGGCCGATGCCGATACCGTCGAGGAACTGAGAACGGCCATCAACGAAAATGCGGGACACGCCGGAACGGGGATCGCCCGTTACCGTCTGGCGAAACTGCTGATCGACTCGGAGAAATATCAGGAAGCCCTCAAACAGCTTGACGCCGTTTCCGCCGACAGTTCCGTCGATCCCACGCTGGCGGCTCAGGCCCGTCTGGCGGCGGGATATGTCAGCGAACTCGAGAAGAACTTCAAGGAATCGATCAGGCGTTTTCTCTCCGTTGAGAGTGATGCGGCGCTTCCCGCCGCCCAGCGGGCCGAAGCGGGTTACAGCGCGGGCAGACTGCTCATTCAGACCGGCGACACCGCTCAGGCAAAAGCCGTTCTCGGCCGCACCGCCCTGCTGGGCTCCGGCAGTACCGGGACCGGATACTGGACGGAAAACGCCCGACAGACCCTTCTCGCCCTTGAAAACGGCGACTACACGGCAGCGGCCGCGAAAAAGCCCGCAGCCGCTCCCGCCAAGGCCGCTCCCGCCAAGGCAAAACCGGCTTCCGAAACGGGAAAATGACCGGAACGTCCTCCGCATGGAACATCTGCCGGAAATCTCCAGAAAGGAACTCGCCCTTCTGCGGACTCTCTCGACCCGGGGCGGGCGCAGGCGCTCCGGGCTCTGCCGCTGCGAAGGCGTGCGGGCAGTCAGGGAACTGCTGAACCGGGCGCCCGGCGCCGTCCGTTTCGTCGTCGGCACCCGGCGGGGATTCGAGGCGCTGGCCTTCGTTCCCGAAAGATCCCGGAGCATTCCGGAGGAACTGCTCTCCGAGATCTCAAGCACCGTCAACAGTCAGGGCATCGTCGCCGTGGCGGAGACGCCCGCCGATGCGGAAGGCGAAGTCGCCGGGCCCTTCATTCTGGCCCTCGATCAGCTCAACGATCCCGGCAATTTCGGCACCATCGCAAGGACCTTCCGTGCTGTCGGCGGCAGCGAACTCTGGTACACAAAAGGTTCCGTCGATCCGTGGGGCGACAAAGCCGTCAGATCCGGTCTCGGCGCCCAGTTCGCCCTGCGTCTGCGCAGATTCGACGATCTGCGTCAGCTCGCGGAACGTGCCGTTCAGGCGGGCGTTCACAGGATCTTCATCACCGATCCCCACTCGGGAGAAAACTGTTTCACGGTTCCGGGGCTTTTCGACCGGAGCCTGATCGTCATCGGCGGCGAAGCCAACGGCGTGACCTGCCGTCCGGAGGGGTCCGTCAGCGTGACGATCCCCATGCCCGGAGATTATGAATCACTCAACGCGGCGCAGGCGGCGACGGTCCTGCTGTTCGAGCACGTGCGGCGCACAACGACAACCTGAAGAAAAACTTTCATCATGTACAACGACCCCTGGATCAAAATTTACGCGATCATATTCATCTCGGGACTGGCGGCGACGCTGATCCTCACCCCGGTCTTCCGCCGGATCGCAAGGACGACCGGTTTCATGGACGTCCCGGCAGCAAACCACAAAGGACACAAAAAGTCCACGCCGCTTCTCGGCGGCATCGCCATGTTCTGTGCGTGGATCCTCTGCATCGTCGCCGGATTCTTCACCGTCAAATATGATCTGATCCCCTTTTTCACCTGCGTCACAGGGGAGCATCTCGCCGGACTGCACCACGTATCGAGAGAACTTTTTCTGGTCGTCGGAGGAGCCCTGCTCGCCGTTCTGCTCGGCCTGATCGACGATAAATATCCCATGTCCGCCCGGACGAAATTCGCCGGTCAGTTCCTCGTGGCGCTCATCGCCGTTTTCGGCGGGGGAGTCCGGTTCAACATTTTCCCGGAGACGCCCGGGATCGAGATCCCCCTGACGATCTTCTGGATCATGCTCCTCATGAACTCCATCAACTTCTTCGACAACATGGACGGTCTGGCGGTGGGGACCATCGCCATTGCCATGGGATTTTTTGCCGTCATCGCCATTCTGAACAGCCAGTATTTCATGGCCTCGTTCACCATTCTCAACTGCGCGGTCTGCTGCGGATTCTGGTTCTACAACGCAAGCCCCGCGACGATCTTCATGGGGGATTCCGGAAGTCATTTTCTGGGATACCTCGCCGCTGTCGTTTCGGCTCAGGTCACGTTCTTCGACAAGAGCTTTTCCCTGTCCCGCTTCCCCGTGCTCATGCCGCTTTTCATTCTGGCGCTGCCGCTTTTCGACACGGCCATGGTGGTCATCATCAGAACGCTCAACCGCAAACCGTTCTGGATCGGGGACCACAATCACATCTCGCACCGCTTCGTCAGGATGGGCTTCTCCCGCAAACGCGCGGTGATGCTGGTTCACCTGCTGGCGCTGACCTTCGGGCTGGGGATACTTCCGGTGTTCTGGGGAAATTTCGCCACCGCCGCCATTCTCGTCATCCAGGCGGTGCTGATGCTGGGGATAATCACCTTTCTGCAGCTGTCGCTCTCGGAGCGCCCCGACGCGCGGGAGTAGTCACTCCACCGCGTACACGCGGTGCCTGACATTTGCGAAAAGCGGCACAAGGCGGACGGAGAATCTTTTTTCCACCGCGGCCGGATCCTCCCCGCTGCCGATGACGACAAGCATGCCGCTCGCAAGTTCTTTTATCCGCCCCCGGGGACCGTCGAAGAGAAATCGCGTCTGCAGTCCCCTCTCCAGAAGATAGTACATCGTCGGCCACGGGTCCGAAGCGAATGACAGGTACACGGGCGGCAGGGTGCCCTGCGCGTACATCGTCTTCAAGTGCGCCGCGGTCAGAGACGGACGGTGCTCTCCGCGCATATAATAGCCGTAAAAGAAATCGTCTCCCGAAGCGTTCCCGCACACGTTCGAGAGGAAATCGCGGCAGGACTTCTCCCGCGGCAGGATCCCGCCTGCGATCACGCAGAAAAAGAGGAACGCATAAAAAATGCGGCGCCGCCCTCCCCGCTTCAGGCGGCAAAACGCCGCGCAGTCCCGGACCCCGCGGGCGGCCGCGAGTGCGAGCAGCGGAAAAAGCGGCACAAACACCCGGGGAAACGGGGCCGGGGCAAGAATGAACACCGCGGGCAGCGGCAGAAGGAAGATCGCGGCATACATGATCGTCCGCCACGGATATTTCGCTCCGCGCAGAAAGCAGGAGAAAATGAACAGAACTCCGGGGATGCCGACGGATACGGCGGCCGCCGCGGCATAGGCTTTCAAAGCCCCCGTTCCGTCGCTCCAGCCTTCGCCGATACGGCATACAGCCATGAAGGAGTGCAGGATCGGCAGATAAAAAAGCACAAGCCCGGCAAACGGCGCGGCGGCAAGCGGCAGCAGCCTCTTCCAGGGCGGGAAGCCTCTGCCCGCAAACGGCAGGGCAAAGAGCACGCATCCGCAGAGTGCGAGAAGGTTGCTCGGCACCGTTCCAACGGCGCAAATACAGGCCGCGAAATACCCCCAGAAGTTTTTCCAGCAGCCGGATCCCGCAAAGGAACACGCACAGCAGACGGCAAGAGAAACGAAAAAACATCCGGCCATGTATCCGCGCACAGCCGATGCGTAAATGAGAAAGGGCGGAGAAACAGCCAGAGCGGCCAGTGCAAGAAACAGGGGCAAACGCCCCGAAATCCGCCGGAAGCGGGCATACAGGAGCCACAGCAGAGCGACGGCGAAAAGCAGGGACGGCAGACGCATGAAGAAATCCTGCCGGAGACCGGGATCCGGCAAGCGCGTCCACAGATGCAGAAAGATCGTGTAAAGAATATGATTGTTGGGAATGACGTAACTGCGGTAGACGGCAAGCGGATCCGGCAGCCACGCGAAATTCATGAGCGTCAGCGCCTCGTCGAACCAGAACTCCCGCGCCAGATACGGACGAACGGAAAACAGCAGCAGCGCCGTCAGTACAAGGCAGGGAAGGATCCCCGGCAAACGTGTTTCACCTTTTTTCACGCAGCGCCCCCGAGTCCGCATAAAAACAGAAAGCCGGAGGAAAACCTTTCTCCTCCGGCTCGACTGTCAGCGTCTGAAACACGCGTTTCAGAGCGAGATCGCTTCGGACGGGCACTCGCCGACGCAGGCGCCGCACTCGATGCACTCGTCTCCGACCTTGGCGGCGCCGTCAACGATGGCGATCGTACCGACCGGGCAGACGCCGACGCAGGCTTCGCAACCGACACACTTCTCTCTGTCAACCTTAGCAGCCATTTCTCTCCTCCTGATACAAGAGCGTTGTTCTTCTCGCGCAGAACCGAACTGGCATCTCCAATGGGATTCGAACCCATGTTGCCGGGATGAGAACCCGATGTCCTAGGCCTCTAGACGATGGAGACACGGTAGCCGTTCCACGCATATAATATAACAGTCTCTCTCAAGTTGTCAAGGGGGAAAACACAGATTTTCGCAAAATCCCGGACATTTGCCGGACCGACGGCAGTGCCCGGCCAGCGGCGATGGATTTCCGCGGGACGCGGAAAGGCGCGGCGGGAGTCCGGCGGGGCCGTCCGGATCCGCGACGCGCCGGCGGCAGCCCTGCCGGATTTTTCCGTTCCGATCATCTCCGGCCGTCCCGGCGGGAGATTTCAAGATTTGCGGCAAAAAGATACGATTTCGACTTGACAAGGGAAAGCACTGCGCTATATGTTATATTAATACGTATGAGAACGGAATCCACTGTGGG
>JAFTDL010000101.1 GCA_017454215.1 Lentisphaeria bacterium
AGGAATGATGTTCTCGAGGCTGCCGCGGCCGCCGCGCCAGTCTTTCTTGGAGGGACCGTCGACGGTCTTCTGGGTGGCGGTGGCGGCGTGGACGGTGGTCATGAGACCGCGCTTGATGCCGAACGCGTCATTCAGGACCTTGCAGATCGGGGCCAGACAGTTGGTGGTGCAGCTGGCGTTGGAGATGATGTCCTGACCGGCATATTTCTTGTCGTTGACGCCGAAGACGAACATCGGGGTGGCGTCCTTGCTCGGGGCGGACATGATGACTTTCTTGGCGCCGGCTTTGATGTGGGCGCGGGCCAGTTCGTCGGTGAGGAAGAAACCGGTGGACTCGACGACGACGTCGGCGCCGACTTCATCCCACTTCAGGTTGGCGGGATCCTTCTCGGCGGTCAGGCGGATCTTGTTGCCGTTGACGACCATGAAATTGCCCTCGATGGCGATGTCGCCCTCGAAACGGCCGTGGACGGAGTCGTACTTGAGCATATAGGCCAGATAATCGGGATCGAGCAAGTCGTTGATGCCGACGATCTGAATGTCGTTGCTGAAATTTTTAACCGCGGCGCGAAAGACCATACGGCCAATGCGACCAAAACCGTTGATGCCAACCTTGATCATTTTTGTTTGTTCCTTGGGTTGATTTTTGTTCACCGGACCGATCGGACCGTTCCTCCCGGACCGCACTCCTTGATTGCTGTTAAATATAGCACCGAATCACGTTTTTTCAAGCTGCTTTCACCGCTTTTTGACGCAAAAAGGACCGCGGGATGAACTTTCCCGCAGTCCCGTTGCAGAAAATCCGAAGCGCGGCGGCGGATCAGAGATCGTCTTCGCCCTCCTCGAGGTCCTCGTCGAAATCCTCGTCGAACTCGTCGCCGATGCTGTCGTCGAAGAGCTCCTCGTCGAAATCCTCTCTCACATAGTCGTCGTTCTCGTCGTCCTCGTCGTCGAATTCGCTGAAAACATCGGGAGAACCCTCGTCGTATTCGTCGTATTCGTCAAAATCCTCCCCCATGAGGGAACTCGGAGCACTTATCATCGAGCCGCACTCCGGACAGCATCCGTCTTCCGCCTCGATCAGACTCTCGCTGACCTCCATGTTGCAATAAGGACAAGTCGTCGTCGCCATAAACAATTCCTCTTTTTTTCCGGTGCGGAAAACGCCGCACCCTTGCGCATGTCCGTACTATATTGACTATTTGCGATTTGTCAAATAAAAAAACAAAAATTTTTCGATTTTCTTCGCGTTTTTCCGGAATCGAGCGAAAAAATCCCCGATCACAGAAGATTTTACGCAAAAAACGCCGAAAAAATCCGTATTCCCCTTGAACAAGCCGCGCAGGGATGCTATCTTTGTCTCGTGAAGCGGCAGCTTCGTGCATGGCCGCCGCAATGGAGAGAACGATGAAAAAGACGAAAAAAAAGAGACTGCAGCGCCTCGCCGGACGGCGCGAGAAACGCGCGGAGGAACGCGGACACAAAGTGCTCGAAGGCGTCATCAGCATGACGAAATCCGGTTTCGGGTTCGTCAAACCTCAGGGTGAAGACGGTTCCGCCGCGGAAGACATCTTCATTCCGGCGAAATTCGTCAACGGCGCCATCGACGGCGACCTCGTCCGGGTGGAACTGCTGCCGCGGGCCGACGAGTCAGCAAGAGGTCCCGCCGGAAGAGTCAGGGAGATCCTCGACCGTTCCAAAACGGAGTTCGTCGCGGAACTGCTGCCCGGAGGCCGGCTGCGCGCCCTCGACCCGAAACTGCCCGAAGATGTTTTTCTGCACGGCCCCAAAAAAGGCGCCGTGAAGGGAGACTGGCTCAAGGTCAGGCTCGACGAAAACCGCGACGGCGAGTTTTTCGCCTCCGCCGAAAAACGCATCGGCAGAGCGGGCGTCATCGCGTCGGACCTGGATGCGATCATGACGGAGTTCGGTCTGGAGCCGCCTTACACCGAAGAGGAAAACTCCGCGGCGCTCGCCGTCGTGCCGAGGAAGATCGCCCGGACCGACCGCACGGCTCTTGCGGCCATAACCATAGACCCCGTCGACGCCAAGGATTTCGACGACGCGCTGAGCATCAGGAAGGGGCCGGATGACGCAACTTTCATCATCGGCGTTCACATATCCGACGTGGCGGCGTACATTTCTCCGAAATCCCGCTTCGACCGGACCGCGGGCAAAAGGTGTTTCTCCTGTTATCTTCCCGGCAGAACGCTGCCGATGCTTCCCGCCGCGCTGACGGCCAGGATCAGTCTCCGCGCGGGACAGGACTCTCTGGCGCACACGGTCTTTCTCACAGTCGACAAAAACAGCGGTCAGGTCCTCAAAACGGAGCGGGAACACTCCCTGATCCGCGTGACCGCCCGGCTGGATTACGACGCGGTGCAGGCTTTTTGCGATACGGGCAAGGCCCCGTCCGGATGGAGCAGAAGTCTGAAACGCGATATTTCGGACCTGATCGCCGTCACGAGGAAAATGCGCGCATTCCGGGCCGCGCAGGAGAACTTCATCGATCTGCCGCTGCCGGAGATCCGGGTCATGTGTGAAGAAGCGTCCAACCGCATCGACGGCCTCTCGAAGAAGATCTCCCGTGAATCGGGGAATCTGGTCGAAGAGTGCATGCTGGCCGCCAACAGCGCCGTCGGGAACGAACTGGTCGAAAAGGGCATTCCGGGGCTGTTCCGCGTACACCCGGTCCCCGATCCGGAAAAGACCGCCGAGTTTTCGGACATGATCGAAGAGGCCTTCGGATTTTATCCCGGAGACATCTCCGACA
Source organism: Lentisphaeria bacterium (assembly GCA_017454215.1). Classification (GTDB taxonomy): domain Bacteria; phylum Verrucomicrobiota; class Lentisphaeria; order Victivallales; family Victivallaceae; genus UBA1784. Next base: position 2,774 of record JAFTDL010000101.1, read on the forward strand.
GAAAGATCTGCAACAAGTTCGTCGCGGGTCTGCCCGACGATCCGGTGAAGCCGGTGATCCTTAGTCTGCTTCTGCGGGCCATGGCCCGGGCCGGATACGCCTCGAAACCGGAGCTTCATTTCGCGCTGGGAAAAACCCGCTACTGCCACTTCACCAGTCCCATCCGCCGCTATACCGATCTGCTCGTGCATCAGCAGTTGTGGAACAGCGACTCGCACGTCCGCACCCGCGACAGAAAGACGATGGAGATCTGGGCCGGACAGTGTTCCGAAGCCGAAGAGAACAACGACAACGCCTATTACGCAGCTTCGGACCGTCTGAAGCTGCGCTATCTCGAAAATCTGCTGGACTCCGGCGCGGATACCATGTTCGAGGGCGTCATCGCCCGGGTCATCAGTTCCGGGCTGCAGGTGGACATCGGAGATCTGGGCATGTACGGCTTCGTTCCCCGCGAACAGCTCTACGGCGGGGAATTCCGCAAGTTCGGCCATGCCATGAGACAGAACAGGGGCAAACACTCCTATAAGCCGGGCGATTTCATCTACCTGCGTCTGGCCCGGGTGGATTACGCACGGGGCAGCGCCGTATTCGTTCCGGCGGGAAGGTAAGGCGATGAGGAGACGGGGATTGTTCGCGCGCGGTTCGGCGCTCCTTGCCGGAACGCTTCTTGCGGGGGGATGTCTGTCCACATCCCCTCCCGACGCGCCTCCGCCGCCGAAGCGGGCGGAGAAAAAACCGGTGCTTGCAGATGTGACGAAGACGGCCATAGAAAAGCGCGTCGACACGCGGGTCCTCGAGTCGCTGCAGACCATCGCCCGGGAACATGTGGAAAAGAGCCGTCTGCTGGAACTGCCGGGGATGATCTACGATCTGCCCCGCCGCCTGCCGGAGCTTGTCATCGGAAACGATTTCCGGCTGCGGGTGCTGGATCACGCCCTCGAATCCTGCCGGATCCTCACTTGCCCCGCCAAGACCGATCTGAGCAAGGTCCAGCGTCCGGTCGAGGCGCGGAAGATCGCGCTGGAACAGGCAGTCCTGTGGTCGAAGCTGGATTACGTCAACCGGCTGAAGAAGGCGGGGTTCCGCTCCCCGGACATCGAGACCATGCGCAAGGACGTGACGCTCGAACTGGCCATCTCGTCGGGCATTCCCGAAAAGGCGATAGAAAATTTTGACTTTTCCAGTCTGCCGCAGCCCGTACCCGTTCCCAGACCGCCCCGGCCCGACTACGTGTCGCAGATCACCTCATTTTACGGCGGAGCCCCCGACGCGGCGCTGCGTTTCGCCGACGTCGTCTACCGTCTTCCGGCGGAACTTCTCCGGAGAAGCGACAGCAATTTCGACGCGGCCTTCAAGTTGACGCTCACCGCGGGAACTGCCCTCAAACTGGATATCGTGCATCCGTATCTGGAGAGCGCTTTCAAAAAATTTCGGAGCGCGGAGGAAAAGATCCGGAAGAGTCCTTCCGTTCCCCCCGCCCTGCGCGTCGAACTCGAGCAGGCCCGGCTGGACTGGCGGACCGCTTATTTCAGGATGCAGTACGACAGGCTCCCCTATCCCCCCGCCGCTGACAAAAAGGAACTGGCGTTTCTGAAAGATCTGCTCTCTCTTCAGGGAAAATAACCGGCGCGGCGGGATTTTCACCTGCCGGAGAGTTTGCGGATGAGATTTTTGGGAGCGTTTTCCGGCTTGTACAGCCCGAGTTCCGCTTCGGTGAACTCGATGCGCGTCCGCCATCCGGGGCCCTCGATCAGCAGACGGCGGACGTAATAAAGATCGTTCCGCTTGGTGAATCCTCCGGTCTCGAGGGTGCGCCAGGGCTCCTTCTCGCCCGCCCGGAAAAACTCCGCCCGCAGGGGAAAATAATAGGTTTTCGAGAGAAAAACGCGAACCTGTTCCTTTTTGTCCGGAGAACTCAGCACCATGACCCGGCAGAGAACGTAGCCGCCCAGTTTTTCCTCCTTGTCCTCGCGCACGAAATCGTAGTAGAGAAAATCAAGCGTCAGATCCGAAGCTCTCACCCCCGTGTGGTCGATCAGGGCCGTGCTTTTCTGCATGGGAATAACGGAGGCGCCTTTCCGGTCTCTGGCCTGTCCCAGAAGATAGCCTTCGCGGTCGTCGAAAACAAGCTGCCCCGTGGAACGGTCCTTCTGAATGATGATGCCGAAATAAATGGGCATCGTTTCGGCGGCGGCTCCTTCGCGGCGGTGCTGGAGACGCCCGGAAAGCATGGCCCAGGTATCGACCTGATTCGGACGCCGCGCCCGGGCGAGAAACTCCGCGGGCGCAAGATCCTCCGCTGCTCCGGCGGCCGCGAGGGCAAACAAAATACAGCAAAACGGCAGGAACCGATTCATTTTTCCTTACCCTCCTCCGGCGGAAACGCAAAACGGACCGCCTCATTGAAATCGCCGACAAAATGAAACACAAGTTTCTCCTTCACATGTTCCGGCAGTTCGTCGAGATCCTTGCGGTTCTCTTCGGGCAGGATGACCTCGCGGATCCCCGCCCGGAGCGCGGCGACGCACTTTTCGCGCAGTCCGCCGATGGCGGTGACCCGTCCGTGAAGGGTGATCTCGCCCGTCATGGAAACGAAACTTTTCAGCTTCTTTTTGCGGATGAGCGAAAGCAGCGCCATGGTCATGGTGATGCCCGCCGAGGGACCGTCCTTGGGCGTGGCTCCGTCGGGAACGTGGATATGAAAATCGTTTTCCGAAAAATACCCGGGTTTGACGCGCCATTTGCCGGCGATGCTCTTCACCAGTGAAAAGGCCGTTTCGGCGGATTCCTGCATGACTTTGCCGAGACTTCCCGTCAGTTTGAGGTTGCCTTTGCCTCCGGGAGTCGCGGTGATCTCCACGGGCAGGATGGTGCCGCCGACGGCGGTCCACGCCATGCCGACGGCGTATCCCGGCTCGCGGCACCGGACGGCGGAATCCATGAGATATTTTCTGGGGCCGAGCAGTTCGCGGACCAATTTCGCCGAAACGCGGACGACCCCGTCCGGGGCGATCTCGCCGGACACGAGTTTTCTCGCGATGCGGCGGCAGACGCGGGCGACGGTCCGTTCAAGTTCGCGGACTCCGGCCTCCATGGTGTAGAAAGCGATCAATTCGTCTATTGCCGGAACGCCGAATTTCACGCGGACGGGATCAAGCCCGTTCTCGACGATCTGCCTCGGCACGAGATAACGCCGGGCGATCTCGCGCTTTTCGAGGGACGTGTATCCCGGTATGCGGATGACCTCCATGCGGTCGAGCAACGGTCCGGGGATGCCCTCGAACGTATTGGCCGTGGCGATGAAAAAGACGTGCGAAAGATCGACGCCCAGCTCCACGTAGTTGTCGTTGAAGGAGTTGTTCTGGGCGGGGTCCAGCACTTCAAGCAGGGCCGACC
>JAFTDL010000102.1 GCA_017454215.1 Lentisphaeria bacterium
GTTCCCCGCGGCGATGATCGGCGTGTGGATGGCGACGAAGAGATAGCGGGGCCTGCTTTCGAGAGAGGCAAGGGTCTTTTTCAGAAAATCCGTCCACTTGCTGCGGCCCCGCCAGTCGAGGACGATGAAGCGGTCCTTTCCCCTGGCAAACGTGTAGTTGCCGTAGGCGAGTTTCCGACCGGCGGAAGCCGAGATGACGGGCAGAAGCACCGCCTCGTAGGCCTCCTTGCCGCCCGTCCCGTAATCCTCGTGGTTGCCGCTGACGTGGTATATCTTGATTTTGATATGTTTGTCGAGCAATTCCAGCGCGGTGGCGATCTCCTTTTTGTGGACGTCAAGCCCGAGAGTCGCCCCGTCGATGAGGTCGCCGCACTGGATGAGGAAGCTGTCTTTTCCCGCCTTGGCGGTGATGTCGTTGAAGAGCGCTTTGTAGACCGGCAGAGCCGTCACGGTGCGTTTGGGGTCGCGGCAGAACCAGCCCTTGGCGCCGGGCTTGGGTTTTGCGTAATTTTCGGGGTATCCGAAGTGCGTGTCGGAAATCGTGAAAAATGAGTAACTCTCTCCGGCGCACAAAATGAGCGCCGCGGCGAAGACAAGTGCGAAGGAAGCGATCTTTTTCATCAATTCAAACCTTTTGTTCTATTCCGGTTCCCTGGACCATCAGGTGTTCTGATAGCTGGGTTCCTTGTTGTCCTTTGGAGAAAAGCGGTTGTAAACGTCGGGGATAGCCTTGGCCTTGGCGGCATTGCCTTTGCCGTGCCAGTACTGGCCGGGCGTGTTCGATGAACTGGTGTGACCGTCGATATGCAGAAAATTGGCGACATTCCCGCCTCTGTGACGGAAATCGACAAAGTTGTAGTCGTCACCGCAAAGCGTCCGCGAATAAAAGTAATTATCTTTATTGGCCTGGGCCCATTCGCTGTCGCAGAACGCGTAATAATAGGAGGGCAGCCGGATCGTCGCGATCTTGTGATAACTCTGCGACGATTTCGCAGTACCCACGCCCATCACGTCCTGAACGATGGCGTAATTGGTGTAGGCCGCCCGGTAGCCTTTTTTGTAATCGGATTCGGACACCTCGCCGGTCCTCGAAGGACAGCCGTTGACGCTCAGTCCTGCCCGCCACTTCTTGTCGTCGACGTTCAGCGACCGGCAAAGATAACAGGACTGGTGGTTCCAGTTCCTGTTCGGCGTCTTGGTGCCGTCTGCGTTGTAGCCCAGCTGCTGGTAGGGCATGAGAAAACCGTCGAACTCGTTGACGTAATTCGCCGCGACCTGACCGATCTGTTTCAGATTGGACGTGCAGTTGGCGGCCTTGGCCGTCTCCCGCGCCTGCTGCAGCGCGGGCATCAGCATCGCGGCCAGAATGGCGATGATGGCGATCACGACCAGGAGCTCGATCAACGTGAAGGGCCGCTTTTGAAAGATGGTTTTTCTTTTCATTCCCGACATCCCCCTTGAATGTTTTTCCGACAAAATGCACTTGCAATATTATACACAGAAAGTATATTAAAGACAATAGCAGAATATCGGTATTTTTTAACCATTCTTCGGAAAATTCATGAAAATCCGCTTCGATGCGACCCTGTGGGACAAAAAAGGGAACTCGGCGACGATCGACGTCACCTCTCCCTTCGCGCCTGTCAACAAGATCCTGCTCTTCCGGCGGGAGGGGGACGGAAAAACCGTTTCTTCCGACCGGCCTCCCGTTCTGGCGGCCCATGAATTTTACTGCATCTACCTGTGTCTCAAGGGCAGCGGCTACATCGAAACGGACGGGATCCAATACTTCGTCGAAGAGGGAGAAGCCATCGGTGTTCTGCCCTACCATCCGCACAGGCGGGTCAATTCCGGCTATGTGCAGTATCTGCTGATCCGCTTTCTCTCCGCGGATCCGGAGTTCGTTTCAAGCCTTTTCGGGGGCACAGTCAAACTCGAAAGCGGGACAGGCCCCTACATACAGGACCTGGTCACTTCCTATGAAAACGTGCTGAGAAACGCGGGCGGACAGTCCTGCAACGAAGTGGGACTGAGACTGGCTCTGCTGCTCAACAAAATGAAGGACTGCGAACGCAACGCCCTGTCGGAAAAGAAATTTTCGAATCAGCGGGTCCACGATGCGCTGCAGATGATCATTGCGCCCGAGAACCTGAACCTTTCGATGCGCGAGATCGCGGGAAAACTGGGGGTCACGCCGGGACACCTGAGCGACCTCGTGCACGACAAGCTCGGTTACGCGCCCCGGGGACTGCGCCAGATGACCCGCCACCGCACGGCGGTCAACAATCTGCTGCACTCCACCCTGAGCATTTCGCAGATCGCCGAACTTTCGGGCTTCAGGAGCATCTACGCCTTCTCGCGTTTCTTCCGCAACATCACGGGCATGAGTCCCACCGCCTTCCGCCGCAAGTACGGCAAAGCCCCGGCGGACTGAAAAATCACTTCTCCGGTCCGTAACAGGGGTCAAGAGAAAACACTTCAGCAAAGGGCGCGAGGGCGAATCTTTCCGCCTTTATCCCGGAAATGCCGATCCGCACCTTTCCCCCGGGCAGGACAAGGATCCGTTTCGGCTGGGCGATCTGCCGCCAGCAGGGACCGGAGATCGCCGAAAATCCCACGGGCCCGGCGGAAAACTCCTTCTGCCCCGCCGTCCGGAAGGTGATCTTCTTCGGAAATTTGTCGGCATAGGCGAAGAGATACCAGACATCCCTTTCCGGCACGTCGAACTCGAAAACGCCCTTTTCTCCCGGGACCGGCCTGCCGTAAACGGCTTTTTTGCGCAATTCCTCCGTGAAATGCACAAGCGACCGGGAATCGACCACCACGCCGACGGGGCGAGAAAGGCCGTCGCTTCTCCGGACCAGAAACGCGCCCCGGTTGAGCCGGGCCCGGGTGAGTTTGTCCCTGTTGACCCTGACGGTCAGCACAAGGGGCTTGCCCGGTTCGACGGTCCCCGCTTCGGGCGTGACGGTGAAGAACGTGGAATCGTCGTTTTTGCGCACGACGAAACCGGTCTTTTCATCGGCCGTGACCGTGAGCGTCGCCGTCGTCGTCTTTTCGCAGTCCAGCCGGATGAAGGCCTTGGAGGTGCGCAGCGAGAAGGGCCGCTCCGGCAGATCGGGACTGTCGGGCCGCGGGAACGCGCCCCGGTCGACCTTGCCCGCGGGCGTGAAGCCGGTGACCGCCGTCCCCGTGCCCCGGCCGGGGGAGTCGGGCTTCAGCCGGTAGTTCCCCGTGGAAGCGTCGACGAACTTGGGATCGGCGGCGATGCCGTGGGCGTCCTGTCCCCGGCTTCGGGCGATATCCAGATAGGCCGCCCCCCGGGTCCCTGTGCAGAGGGAGTAGTCGAGGGTGCTTTTGGCCTTGACGAACATGCCGTTGGGCGAGCAGTAGGACTCCGCGACGTCCAGCAGATTGTTCAGTCCCGCAAGCTTCAGGTAGTCCCGGTTGGCGTTGACCGAAAAGGCGTTGATGCCGTGGCGGAAGCCGACGCCGGTGTTGTTGAAGTAGCGGAGCGTGCCCGTTCCGAACCTGCTGTGACCGTTCTTGAAGGCCGTGCTGTTGAAGTTGAACTCATCCCCCGGCTCGCAGGCCAGATTTTCGAAGAGGAACATGGGACCGCTGACACAGCACCCCGTTGAGATGCCGCAGAGCGTCCCCTCGATGCGGTTGCGGAAAAAGCGCGAATTCATCCCGCCGCCCTCCAGCTCGATCCCGTCGTCGTTGGCGATGGCCAGGTAGTTGCCGTAGATCTCGGCGTCGCGGTAGAAGCCGCCGGTGGGGGAGGAGTTCTCGAAGCACTCGATCACGTCGTTGTAACGGTGTCGGTCGCTGCCGATGAAGTCGTTGTACCGCAGCGTCACCGCGGCGGCGGCCTTGGCGCTCATGGCTTTGGGACCCGCCGGATGGGAATAGAACCAGCTGTTGGCATGTCCGCGGGTGTCGTGGATGTAGCACTTTTCGACCAGAACGTGGGCACTGTTGTGGATCCAGATGCCGGAATCGGAGTTGAGGAGCGTTCCGCCGTCGTAGAACCGGCCGAACTTTTTCTTGTTCCGCTTGCCGACCCGTCCGAAGTGGGCGATGTCGCAGTTGCGGATGACGATGTGATCGGCGCCTTCCAGACGGATGCCGTCCTTTTCGGCGTTCCGGATGACGAGGTTGTCGAAAACCATGTACCTCCCCCTGACGAGGATGCCGAACTCCCTGCCCGCGGCGTCCAGCACCGTGCCCGGCGCGGCGGTGTAACGGATATACCCCCCGGGGGTCCCCGACTTGAGGGAATCTGCGATCGTGCGCCAGTTGCCGGCGGTGAGCATCACCGTCTCGGCCACTGGAACGGCGGAGTTCTTCGTCCGGAATGATTTTTGGATTTTCTCCTTCCGGCCGTTGAAGGCATACTCCAGCACCAATTCGTACTCGGTGTTCTCTTTGAGGTTGACGACGACGCCCCGTGCGGTCTTTTCGGCCGCGTTGCAGATGAGGGGGAATGCGGGAGTGAAAACGCCGCCTTTTTCACGGAAAGAGAGTTTTGACCGAAAATCCGCTTCATCCCTCACTTCCACGCCGGGCAGATGCAAAGACGCGCTGACGTACCCCGGCACGATCTCGAGCTCCGCCCGGAGCAGAAAAGCGGCGAAACAGCAGAGAAAGATCGGTAATTTCCTCATGTCCCCTCCCCGTTACAGAACGTCCTGTTTGTCTTTGGCAAGCGGGATATCCGGACTGTCGGTCACGTTTCCTGAAAGGGTGGCGATGTTGCACTTGCCGTTGTGGCGGTAATCGATCCGGCGTGTGGTCTTCGCGTCGGCCGTGACCGGAGATGACGCCGAAACAGGCTGAGCCTTTTTCGGGGAGTAGCTCGCCGCGGCGCCGGTCGAATCCACGATGAAGGGGACCCGGCTCGGATTTTTGACCTGATGGATCTTGGGCAGATTGCCGCTCACGTCCGACACGGCCGCATTGAGGATGTAGGAGCGGTGCTTGAGCTTCGTCTCGGGACTGCACACGACCCGCGCTTCATCGGGGACCTCGGGGCAGTGAAGGACCTTGAGTTTGTCGAGCTCACTGCTGGTCTGCGTGGTCTTGTGAATGAAATTGGCCAGCCAGGTGTCGGCCATGAACCACTCCCGGATCTTCGTACCCGAGACGATGGCCTGCTTGTACGGCATGACGTAACCGTCGAAGGTGTCGCTGTAGACGTGTGCGTAAAATCCCAGCTGTTTCAGCTGGCTCACACAGTTCGATTTGCGGGCCGCCGCCCGGGCCTGCTGCAGGGCGGGCATCAGCATCGCGGCCAGAATAGCGATGATGGCGATCACCACCAGGAGTTCGATCAGGGTGAAAAATTTTCCTCTTTTTTCCGTTGTGAGCGTCAGCATCGTCAACCTCCGTTTCATTGCAGCCGTGTCCGGCCCGTTCTGTGAAAAAACACCGCAAGTTTGCAAATAATATACTCAAACGCTATATTAAATGAAATGATTAAACAACGGGGTTTTTTGACAAAAACACGGAATCATGAATATACGGTTCGACGAAGCTTTCTGGAGGGAACAGGCTCTTGACAGAATGCGGCCCATCGTCTCCCCCCTCGGTCCCGTCACAAAAATCCACTGCTGGAGGCGGGGAAACGAGGGCACATCCGCCCGCGGCTGGGTGGCAGTCCATGGATTTCACTGCATCTATATCTGTCTCAAGGGAGAGGGGCAGATAGAGATCGACGCCGTTCCGTATCACATCAAGGAAAACGAAGCTGTCGGCGTACTGCCTCATCATCCGCACCGGAGACTCAAGGCCGACTCGCCCGTGCAGTATCTTCTGCTGCGCTTCGAACCGGTCGATCCCGATCTGCTCCTGCCGCTTTTCAACACGACGATCCAGTTGAAAAAAAAGCTGGAGCCTCTGATCCAGGACATCGTGAGCGCCTATGAAAAAGTCCGCGACCCCGACGACGGCATTGCCGGCAGCGACCTGGGACTGCGGATCGGCCTTCTGCTCAACATGCTCCTGACATGCGTCAAACGGGAGCTCATCGCCGCCTCTCCGGCAAATCCGCGGCTCACGGAGATCATGCACACACTCCTCGCTCCGGAAAACATCGGACTTTCCCTCAAGGAGATCGCATTCAAGCTGGGCATCACACCGGGACATCTGACCGATTTCGTCCACGACGCCATGGGGTATTCTCCCCGAAACATTCAGCAGATGATCCGCCACCACACCGCGATCGAGTGCCTTCTTCACACGACGCTGAGCATCTCGCAGGTCGCGGAAAGGTCCGGGTTCCGAAGCGTCTACGCATTTTCCCGTTTTTTCACCCGGGTGGCGGGAATGAGCCCCACCGCCTTCCGCCGCAAATACGGCAAGACGCCGGCGGATTGATTGCTCGAAAGACGCCGTCAGGAACGGCGGGCTTTTTCGAGAAGCCGGTCGACGAAGAGGGGGTGAAGAAACGCTCCCGCCCGTGCTTCAGGGCTGTAATAACGCAGAGCCGTCTGCAACGCCGCCGGGACCGCCCCCGCCTGCGGGCGCACGTCCCGGGCGTCGGAGGCGACGCACATGCCGATCTGCCCCGTGGGATAGGTGGGGACCTGGATGACCGCGTAGTCCGAATAAGCAAAGATCTTATGGGTCAGCATATTGAGCCGCAGAACGATGTCGGGCAGCAGATAAGGCGACTCCGACTGCGAGGCGATGACGCCGCCGGGGCGCAGAGCGGTCTTGAGGTCGCGGTAAAAGGCCTCGCCGAAGAGGGGCTCTCCGGGACCGCCGGGGTCGGTGGAGTCCACGATGATGACGTCGAAAGAACCGGGATGCTCCTTTACGAAAGCGCTCCCGTCCCCCACGTGGATGCGGACCCGGGGATCGTCGTAGCCGCAGGCCGTTTCGGGCAGGAACCTGCGGCAGGCGTCGATGACGTCGGCGTCGATCTCGCAGATGTGCAGTTCCTCAAGACAGCGGTGTCTGCCCAGTTCCCGCAGCACGCCGCCGTCGCCGCCGCCGATCACCAGCACGTTTCGGGGCGCGGGATGAGTCAGGACGGGCAGATGGGCCATCATTTCGTGATAGGCGAACTCGTCGAAACCTGTCAGCTGGATGATGCCGTCGAGCATCAGGAGCTTGCCCAGTTTCCGCGTCTCGTAGATGTCGATCTGCTGATAACGGCTTTTTTTGCTGAAAAGATGCGCCGTGGTCTCGAGGGTGGTCCCGTAGCCGCCGGCGACTTCGCTGATCCATGTGCCTTCCGCCATACCGGAAAAACTCCTTCAGAACAGGGTGTTCTTTTTGACGTCCTTGCCGTTCCAGCAGTAGGTGCAGAGTTTTTCGGGCGGAACGCCGATGGCGGCGAGAAGTTTTTCGAGCTTCTGGAATCTCAGGCTGGTGAGGTGCATGGCCTTGCGCATCTCCTCCACCATGCGGTTGTACTTGGGGGAGCCGTAAACGAGGTATCCGGCGATGATCTCGTCGGTCAGTTCCTCCACGTTCTCCAGCTTGGCGATGGCGCGGCGGGCGGCAAGATCCAGCTGACTGCGGGAACGGGAGAAATTGAGGAATTTGCAGTTGTAAAGCAGCGGAGGACAGGCCGAACGCATGTGCACGGCCTTGACGCCGTTGGCCTGAAGCCGGAAGACGGTGTCCTTCATCTGGGTCCCGCGCACGATGGAGTCGTCGCAGAAGAGCAGACGCTTGCCGTCGATCTGCTCCCTGACCGGGATGAGCTTCATTTTTGCGACGAGGTCGCGCAGAGACTGGTTCTGGGGCATGAAACTGCGGGGCCAGGTGGGCGTGTACTTGACGAACGAGCGCTGATAGGGCTTGCCCGAGGCGTTGGAGTAGCCGATGGCGTGGGCGATGCCCGAATCGGGGATGCCGCAGATGGAGTCCACCTCGTCAAGCATATCCTTGTCGTCCTCGGCCATGGAGGCGCCGTTGCGGTAGCGGGCGCTCTCGGTGTTGGCGCCTTCGTAGTTGCTGGAGGGATACCCGTAATAGACCCAGAAGAAGGTGCAGATCTTCATTTCGCCGAGGGGTTCCCGGCGGCAGACGGCCTCGTTTCCGGAGATCTCGATGATCTCCCCGGGGCCCAGTTCATACTGCGTTTCGTAGCCCAGGTTGGGGAACGCGGTGCTTTCCATGGTGACGGCGACGGCCCCCTCCTTGCGGCCGAGAATGACGGGGGTCCTTCCGTACTTGTCGCGGGCGGCGTAGATGCGGTCGCCGATGAGCAGCAGGAGCGAACACGATCCCTCGATCGTCTCCTGAGCGTAGATGATGCCGTCGACGATGGAGTCCTTGCGGCAGATGAGCATGGCGATGATCTCGGTGGGATTGAGTTCGCCGTCGCTGGACTCCGACAGATGCGAATGCCCGGCGTTGAACGCCCGGTCTGCGATCTCCTTGATGTTGTTGATCTTCCCGACGGTGACGATGGCGAAATTGCCGAAACTGCTGGAGATGACCAGAGGCTGATCCTCGCCGTCGCTGATGACGCCGATCCCGGCCTTGCCCCTGAACTTGGGTATGTCGTCGTCGAATTTCGACCGGAACTGGGCGTTGGTGATGTCGTGGATCCGCCGGTGGAACTTGCCCGCGCCGTCCGAAACGGCCAGACCGCCGCGCCGGGTGCCCAGATGGGAGTGATAATCAGTTCCGTAAAAGAGATCGCAAACACAATCGTCCGCCGAGACCACACCGAAGAAACCGCCCATGATATATCCTGAAATATGTTGTAAAGTGATGTTGAAACGCTCTCCCGACGGCCCTGCGGAACTCTCGCTGCGCCTCCGGCAGCACCGTCTCCCGGCCGCGGGTGATTCGGAAGCGGTCCTTCCGGTCCGGGACTGGACCGTCCCGGACGCCCGCACCGCAGATAATTTAGCACGACTGAAAACGTTTTTCAATACGTCCGCCCCGGGAATCGGGGAAAACCGTCAAAAAAAACCTGAAAAATTTTCCATTTCGGGGATTGAAAAGCGGCGGAAGTGCCGCTATATTATGAGAACGGTCAGGAGAAGACCGGGTGTGTGTTTCCGTCCGTATCGCAAATTCCACCGCTCACGGACGGGGAGGCGCGCCGCAGATCAAGCTTAGTTTGAGAGGTTTCGTGTTCCGTTCTCTCTTTTTTTCGGGAGGAAGGCGCATGATGCCCGGCTTGTATTTTTGTCTTAACAGCAGAGAGAGGTTTGAACTATGAAAGTCAGAGCTTCGGTCAAGCGCAGATGCGAATTCTGTCAGATCATCAAGCGCAACGGGACGATCCGCGTGATCTGTTCCCGCGACGCCCGTCACAAGCAGCGTCAGGGATAACCGGCGAAACGGCAGCAACTCAAAAATTCAACATAACTCACAAAACAGTTCAGGAAAAAAATCATGGCTCGTCTTATCGGCGTTGACATCCCGGGTAACAAGCGCATCGAGTACGCGCTGCGTTACATCTACGGAGTCGGTCCCACCAAGTCCGTCGAGATCCTCGAAAAAGCCGGTGTCCCCCGCGACATCAAGGCCAACGATCTCACCCCCGACCAGATCTCGAAAATCACCAAGATCCTCCAGAACGATCTTCTGGTCGAAGGCGATCTGCGCCGCAGCGTCGCGGCCGACATCCGCCGTCTGCAGCAGATCAACTGCTACCGCGGGATCCGCCACCGCCGCAACCTTCCCTGCCGCGGCCAGCGCACCAAGACCAACGCCCGTACCCGCAAGGGCAAGAAGGTGACGATCGGCGCCATCCGCGACAGAACCCAGCGCAAGCTGGCCGCCAAGGAAGGGTAATCCCTCTCCGGAATCAGGGTCTTTGTGAACAAAACAAGTCAGGAAAGAGATCAAATCATGGCTGATGAAGTTATAAAAGAAGTCGCAGCGGAAGCGGCCGAAACCCCTGCCGCCGCCCCTGCCGCAGCTCCGGCAAAACGCGGAAAGAGCGGTCGCTACGTTCCCAGCGGGATCGCTTATGTTCTGGCCACATTCAACAATACCAAGGTGACCTTCACCGATCTGCACGGCAACGTGATCTGCTGGTCCACCGGCGGAAAGAACGGTTTCAAGGGCTCCCGCAAGAGCACTGCCTACGCGGCTCAGGTCATCGCCGGCGACGCCGCCAAGAAGGCGCAACTGCTCGGCATGAAGGAAGTCGAAGTCCGCATCAAGGGACCCGGCGCCGGCCGTGAATCCGCCGTCCGCGGAATCGCCGCCGCCGGAATGGAAGTGAGAGTCATCAAAGACATCACCCCCGTGCCGCACAACGGCTGCCGTCCTCCGAAACGCCGTCGTGTCTGACCCGGCACCGGGTCCGCGCTTTTTCCGGAGTGTCTCCGGGAAGCGGCTTTTACGGCATAATTGGTAAACAAGTGCTTGCCAGGCACAGTAAATTTGGAGGATAAAAATATGAGTTCAGCAAACGGCTTTCCGATGCCCAAGTCCATCGTCGCCGATGAAGCGACCATGACTGATACCTATGCGAAGTTCATTGCTCAGCCGTTCCAGAGAGGATACGGCCACACGCTGGGCAGCTCTCTTCGCCGGGTCCTGCTCTCCTCTCTCGAGGGCGCGGCGATTTCGTCCGTTCGCATTGACGGGGCCAAGCACGAGTTCGACTCGCTGGAAAACGTCGTCGAAGACATCACTGAGATCGTATTGAACCTCAAGTGCGTCAAATTGAACATGCACGTCGACGGGCCCAAGACCCTTGAGATCCGCAGCGACAAGGCCGGTCCGGTCACGGCCGGAGACATTGTCTGCGACAGCTCCGTCGAAGTGCTCAATCCCGAGCAGATCATCTGCACCCTCGACAAGGCGGTCCCCTTCCGCGCCGAGATCGAAGTCATTTCCGGCAGAGGTTACCTCCCCGCCGAGAAGAACACTTCTCCCCGCGCGATCGGAACGATCCCCGTCGATTGTCTCTTCAGTCCCGTGACGCGGGTCAACTATCAGGTCGGCGCCGCCCGCGTCGGCGAGGAGACCGAAATGGACAGTCTCCAGATCGAGATCTGGACCGACGGCAGGATCTCTCCGCGCAACGCCCTCGAGGAAGCCGCGAGGATCCTGAGAGACCATCTGCAGCCCTTCCTCGGCACTCAGGTCGTCGAGAAGGATGTCATCCTCAACGAGGAGGAGATGAAGCTCTTCAAACTGCTGTCGCAGAGCGTGGAAGTCCTCGACCTCTCCGTCAGGGCGATGAACTGCCTCAACAGCGCCAATATCAAACTGGTCAGCGAGCTTTGCACCAAGACCGAGAGCCGGATGCTCAAATACCGGAATTTCGGCAAGAAATCGCTGGATGAGATCAAAGAGAAAATTGAAAAAATCGGTTTGGAACTGGGTATGAATCTCAGTGACCGCCTGATGGCCGCCCTCGAGGCGGAGTCGGCAAGAGTCCGGGCCGAAGGTGAGGAGACCAAGTAATCATGCGTCATCGTGTAGATACCTTCAAAATCGGTCGCTCCGGCGCCCACCGCAGAGCCATGCTGGCGAACATGGTCAGCAGTCTTTTTGCGAACGGCCGGATCGAGACCACCGTCGTCAAAGCCAAGGCCGCCGCGAGTTTCGCGGAGCGCCTGATCACTCTCGGCAAAAAAGGTGAGCTCCATCACCGCCGCATCGCGTTCTCGCGCCTGCGCAGCAAGGATGCCGTCAAGACCCTCTTCGACGAGATCGCGCCCAAGTTCGCCGATCGTCAGGGCGGTTACACGCGCATCTTCAAGCTGGGACAGCGCCGCGGCGACGCGGCCGAAACCTGCATCCTCATGCTGGTCGACGCCTCTGCCGCCGAAGCTCCCGCAAAGAAGGCTGAAGCTCCCGCAAAGGAGCCCGAAAAGCAGGAAGCCAAAGCCGAGTAAGCGCTTCCCGCATCCGCAAAACAAAAGAGCAGTCCGGTTTTCGGATTGCTCTTTTTTTTTGCATCCGGCATGCGGACATGAAAAAAGCGGAGACACTTGCGCGCCTCCGCTCGAAGATCGGGCAGTTTTTTCAGACGAATTTGAGCGTATCGAAAAATTCGGGCTGGTGGAAATTGAGTTTGCCGCCGACGGGACTCCAGGTGATCCAGTGCTCGTAGCCCTTCATGCCGCCGCACTTGTAGAAGTTGGCGCGCCACGTTTCGCCCGCCTTGAGTTCCAGACCGGGGAAAAATTTCCGCAGCAGCGCCAGCGGGATCCGCAGTCCGAGCCGCCACTTGACGGGGTCGGCGATCCCCTCGATCTGTCCCGACAGCGAGTGATAGATCGCGATCTGCTTGAAATCCTGCTCGCTCAGCGCCTGATATCCGGCAATAGCTCCCGTCACGGGATCGCGCTGCCAGTCGGAGATGAAATAAGTCAGGATCGCCCCGCTGCAGTTGGTCTCGAAATTGAGATACTCCTTTCCCCGCGGCTGAACGAAAAACTCCACGCAGCTGTCCACGCAGACGTTGGTGTTGTACTGCGTCTCCATGCTGCGCACATAGCGGTCATCGACCTCGTAGCACAGGTAAAGGCAGCAGTCGTCATAACCGAGTTTGGCGACGGTCCACGGGCGGTGCGGGGTGCTTTCGGACCGCACGCTGCCGATGACCAGCGCCGGGAGTTCCGCCCAGCATCCGTTGTCAAGACCGCAGGAAAAATCCACAGGCCCCTTCATCCGGCAAACACTGTATTCCATAACCTTCTCATCCTTTTTTTTGAAATGGGTTGAACAAGCCCTCCGCCGGAAAGCTTCAGGCCCGGCTCCGCAGAAAAGTGGCAACCCCGCCAGGACTTGAACCTGAACTAACTGGACCAAAACCAGTTGTGCTGCCATTACACCACGGGGTTGCAGAAAACGCCTTGTGCGGTTCCATACAATAGCGCGGCAGACGGCATTTTTCCAGCTCAAATCATAAAAAAAGGCGATTTTTCACCGGCTTTCTTCACAACGGCCTTGATTTTTGACGAAGAAACGCTACAGTACGGAAGAAAATAAGGTTTCTGGCCGTCATGATATTCGAAGTACAGTACGACTCGCCCGTCGGTCCCCTCACCGTTGCATCCGACGGGGAAGTTCTGATCGGATTGCGGTTCGCGCCTTCCACGCGCGAAACCGGGACAGTTCCCGTGCTGACTGAGGCGTGCCGCTGGCTGGACGGCTATTTTTCCGGAAACGCCCCCTCCCCCCGCATCCTGCCGCTGGCTCCCGCCGCGACTGCCTTTCAGGCCCTCGTCCGCGAAATACTGCTCGATATTCCCTTCGGTCGATCCATGACCTACGGCGAGGTCGCCCGTCTTGCCGCACGGCGCCTCGGCAAAGCCCGTATGTCCGCGCAGGCAGTCGGAAACGCCGTCGGCGCCAATCCATTGCCCGTCATCGTCCCCTGCCACCGCGTTCTCGCCTCCGGCGGCCGCCTCGGCGGCTTCTCCTCCGGCCCGGACCTCAAACGCCGCCTGCTGGAACTGGAGCACATTCCCGTCGTGCTTCCGTAGACGCGCTGCTCCCGATAAAGCTCGGTGATCCCGGGGGAAGGGAGAGACGACGGATTTTCGAGCTTCATGAAACAGATCGTCAGTTTTTTGTCAAATTTTGTCAAAACAAAAATGAAACAAGCAGGATCAATCGCTACTCCCCGAAAAATTTTCTGACAAAAACACCGTTTTTTTTTGAAACAGCTCTTGACAAACACGGGGCAATGAGGTATAATATCCGGTATGGGTAAGAAAACACATATCACGCTGCCGGAGGTCTCGGCCATGACGGAGGTCTCCCTCTCCACGGTCTACCGGGTCCTGCGGGGCGGCAGGAAGATCGGGAATCCGTCGCATGACCGCGTGTACCGCATCCTGCGCGAAAACGGCTTCATCAACGCGGCGGTATCGCCTCTTGTGCTGGTGGAGCAGTCGAATCCGTCGCGCCATGCCCATCTTCTGAGCAGGGCTTTTTCCGCCGTCTGCGAAAGTGAACGGATCCACCTGTACCGCTCCGATGAAAGTTCGCTGGAAAACGATCTTGAAAAATTTCAGCCGTCGGGCGTGGTTTCGCTTGCGGAACTGCCCGAAATCCCGCCCGTGCCGACGGTTTTTCTCAACTGTCACTGCCGTCTGCCCGAAACCTGCGAAGTCGCCCAGAACGGTCAGCAGAATCTGGTCAATCTGCTCTGGGCGCTCAGGAGCGCGGGCTACCGCCGCATCGGCTGCTTCTTTCCGGAAGAAGACATGGTCTCCTACAACCGCTCGCAGGGCGACGTGCATCCGGAATCCGCGTTCAGGGCCGCCGGCATCGACCCCGAGCCGCAGCTGATCTACCGCAAGAACGTGACGGCCGCCACGCACTTCGACGACTGCGTGGAGGCCGCCCGGTATTTTTCGGCTCTTTCTCCTCAGCCGGAAGTCATCGCCTTGAGAAGCGACGCCTACATGTACGTCATGGCGGGATTTCTCGGCCGGCAGACAGGCTCCATCAGACTTGCCGCGGCGGACGATTCGACTTACGCCTCGTGCGCCGACATCAACTTTCCGGCCGGGAAGCTGGCCGCGCTGGGCCGCCTGCCCTGCGACGCCATGGCGCGTGCAGCGCTCGAACTGGTCTGCGCCGCCGTCACAAGATCGGATTTCACACCAAGGAAAATATGGTTCGACTCACACATCAGCATTTACAGAAGGAATGAAATGAAATGAAAAAAAACAGCAACACGATTGCGTTGAAGGGAATTTTTCCCTTCAGCGCAGCTGAAGGGAAGCACATGTGCTTCACGCTGATCGAGCTTCTGGTGGTGATCGCCATCATCGCGATCCTCGCCGCCATGCTCATGCCCGCTCTGCAGCAGGCGCGGGAGACGGCAAAGGGCACCAACTGCCTCTCGAATCTCAAGCAGATCGGGTTCTACAACCGCCTCTATCAGGAGGAGTCCGGCGATTGGATCCTGCAGAGGGATCCCGGTCACGACAGTTCGAAGGCGGTATACTGGTACAAGATACTTTCCGAAAAATACTCGCCCGTCCGGCGGACGATCAATGTCGGCAGCAATTACTACCGCCTTTACGCGGGGTTCTTCTACTGCCCGTCGACGACCCCGACCGTGGACAACGCCTATACGCCCAGTTACGGCATCAACACCTGGCTCACGGGCGAAAATCATCAGGCGGGACCCATTTTCAGAAAGACGACCAGCATCACCCGTCCGTCGGTCGCCATTCTGCACGCCGATGCGAAATACGGCTATGAGACGCTGAAATACGTAAGTTACCTGCCCTTCCCCCACAAGGAGCGGATCAATCTCGTTTTCGCCGACGGCCATACCGGTTCCTACGCGCCGGCGCAGTGCAATGTCCCCGACACCTACATGGGCCCCCTGCGCTACGGTTTCAAGTGCATTCCCTCCTGCTCCTACTGCTGGCGGGATCTGAAGTAACTCGGAAGAATCCTTTGGAAAGGTCTGCGTAAAATGAAAAAATATCTGTTATTTCCCGCCGTATCCGCGGCCCTGTGCCTCGCGGCTCAGGTCAAGGTCAGCAAGTCGGAGATCATACTTGACGGCAAGCTGGATGAACCGGCCTGGAAAGAGGCCGAGGTCCACGCCGACTTCCACCCCTTCGCCAATTCCGGAAAGAAAACGCTCAAAGCCAAGACGCAGTTTCAGGTGCTGGTCCACGGCAACGCCCTTTATGTGGGGGTCCGCTGCGACGAGCCCTTCATGTCCAAACTCAAGGCCTCCGAGTCGGGCGCCATCTGGGGCATGGACGGCGTGGAGGTCTTCATGGCCCCCACCGGCAGTCCCGATGAATTCTATCAGTTTCTGGTGACCGCAAGCAACATCCGCTGGAGCCAGTGGTACGGCGAAGGCGGCGTCATCCATCCCGACCCCTACCAGCCGCTGTGGGAGTCGCAAGTCTACAAGGGCAAGGACTTCTGGTCGGTCGAGATGAAGTTCCCCCTGTCGGGCTTCTACATGACCCGCAACCGCAACTGGAACACCACATGGCTCTTCAACGTCACCCGCACCCGGCGGCCCGTCATCGAAAGCGCCACATGGTCGCCCATGCGCTACAAATCTCAGGAATCGACCCTTTTCCGCAAACTTGACGGATTTCCCGTGCGCAAGGCCGACGAGGACATCTTCATTCAGAATGCTTCCGCAGAAGCCGTGACCGCCATGGGTTCGGGCTTCCGCGCCTCCACCGTCCTCGAGATCCAGGCGACGGAGAGTTCCGCCGGAAACATGCAAGTCACCCTGAACGTTCCGGGCGCGAAAACGGTCCGCGGCAAAATAAAGCTCGAACCGGGACTGAACCGCATCGTCGTGCCCAACACCTTCTATCCCCGGACCGGAAAAATCCCCGTGCGGGTGGAACTGCAGAACGGTCTGGTCTCCGTGGGCAGAGTGTATCCCGTGGCCATTTCCTACAATCCCCTGTCCATCGTCGCGGAAAATCCCAGCTACGCCAACACCTTCTTCCCCGATCAGGACTGCTCCAAAGTCGCGGGACACCTCAGGATCAATCTGGACAACCCCGCAAAAGCGGTGGTCACCATTTCCGGAGACGGCGTTCCGGAAGAGAAGAAGACCTTCAAAAACGCCAAAGGCAAGGTCCCCTTCGTCTTTTCCACGCCCGGCATGAAGTACGGCCGCGTCACGGTCACAGCCGAAGTTTTCGACGGAGAAAAAAAGATCGCGGCATCCAGCCTCGTCATCCGCCGTCCGGACGCCGCGGGCAAAGTGTATTACCGGGTCGAGAACGGCTGCGTTCTCAAGAACGGCAAGCCGCTCTTCCTCAAGGACATCTATGCGAAATACTTCAAAGGCGGCGAAGCGTTCAAAAAGAAGTTCGACGCGGACGAGCTCCATCTGACCCGTCTGCCCATCTCCATTCTCGAGCCGTTCCGTCTGCTGGGCCGGGGCATCGAGCCCGAAACCACCAGGGATCAGCGCCCGTCGCAGAAACTCTTCGACGCCGTAAAACGGCGGATCGAAAAGCCCCTCCGCAAGGATTTCGTCTTCTACTACCTCTCGGACGAACCCGAATGCCGGGAGATATCGCCCATCTACCTCAAGTACCTTTATGATTACGTCAAGGAGCTGGATCCGTTCCATCCGGTGCTGATCTGCAGCCGTTCCTGCGCGACGTACGTCGACTGCGCCGATGTCTTTTCGACCCATCCCTATCCGGGGCCCTTCTTCGACAGCGACAAACGCACGAAGCGCCTGATGAACAACCCGATCTTCAAGTCCCGGGACTATGTCCGCGACATTTCGGCACTCGGGCGTCCCGACAAGGCCACGGGTCTCACCCCGCAGTTCTTCAGCTACGGCAACTGCACCAACCGGCTCTCGGACTACCTCACCTTCGACGAACTCGAATGCACCATCTGGAGCGCCATCGTCAACGGCGGCCGTCTGCTGTGGGCCTACGCCTATCACGATCTGGGCGACCGCCCCACCCTCTACGAGGGACTGCGCTACTTCTATGAAAGCATCGGACTGCTGGAAAAGATCATCTGCACGGGAAAAGTCACCCCCCTCGCGAGCAGCGACAAAATGCTGGAGGGCGCGCTCTTCACCCGTGACGGCGAATCGCTGCTGGTCATCTGCAACGTGTCGGGCAAATCCGTTCAGGGAGAACTCACCAGTCCCGAGCGTTTTCCCGAGATGTTCGAGTTCCGCGGTCCCGGGAAACTCGCCGCGGGCAAATCCGTCAGCCGGACATTCAAGCCCTATGAGGTGCTGATATTCCGCAGCGTTCCCACCGCAGGCGTCAGATCCCGGGCGGAAGTGAAAGACATGATCTCCCGGATGGAGAAACAGCGCACCTCGCGCGGCAACGTTCTGCACGGCAGGGGCTGCGACATCGAGATCGACTCCAGCAATCCCGCCGGCCGCAACAATCTCTGGCAGCAGGGCAAGATGTTCGACGGCACCACCGACGTCTGGGCGTGGATGCATCCCAAGGGCGACAAGCCCGCGTGGTTCGAGATCAGTTTCCCGAAATTCGTTCCCACCTTCACAAAGATCCGGCTGTACGGCTTCAACATCGACGGAGCAGCGGTGAAGATATGGAAATTCGGCGAGTGGAAAAATATCGACGTCAAGCCGGAGAAGATCGGCGAATGGGGCCGGGAGTGGAAACTGGCCAAACCTTGGAGGACCGTCAAAGTCCGCTTCGACTTTCCGGGATCGGACAAGACGAAAAATATAGAACTCTATGAAATAGAACTGGTGAAGTAAATGAAAAAACAAATCGCTCTTTCACTGCTGACCGTTTCCGCGCTGCTCTGCGCCGACATCGTCAAAAATCCAGACGCCGGCACCCTGTGGAAGGAGGACGGCCAAAACGTCGACAAAAACTGGCAGGAGGGCATCAAGGGCCAGCACACCCGCACCTCCGACGGCAGGACCTTCTCTTTCGAGTGCACGAAAAAAGGCAACACCGGCCACCGGGACTTCATCAAAGTCCCGGTCTCGCCGGAGTATCCGTGGCTGGTCTTCCGGCTCGATTCCGTGAAAGCCAATCAGGGATACCGCACGTGGAGCGTCAGGATCCGGGCGCTCGACACCTTCGCCGCCGGTCAGACCAGCACGCAGGAGCCGGGGATATTCGCCTTCAACGTCTGGGAAGGCGCCCGGCTCAAGACGCCCCCGAAAGCCGCTGAGATATTCTTCTACAACTACACCCTGAAACTGACCTTCTCCGAATTGAAGATGGTCAGAAAGCCCGACAACTTCATCTTTGCCGAATCCCCCGCGTTCAAGGAGAAAGGATCCTTCGGACCGGGAGACAGGATCAGATTCACCGTCACGCTCAAAGAGCCCGCCGAAGACGTTTCCGTGCGCCTGATCCATCCGGATCTGCTGTTCGCGGCGAAACTCAACGGCATGGATAAACTTCAGCTCAAGCCCGCCGACGACACCCAGAAGGTCTGGACGGCGGAGTTCGACGTGAAGAGCCTGGGTCCAGTCCGCAAGAGAAAGGACTTCAAACGCAACGAGATCCTGATCCGGGCGACCGTTCTCGGCGGCGGCATCTCCGAACCCCTGTGGGGCACCATCAACTACCCCTACGTCAGCGGCAAATAGGAGCTCCGGCATCACATCATGCGCAGCACTCTCCGCATCGGTCTGTGGAATTACTGGTTCAAGCTCGCGTGGCACATCGGCGACTTTCTCAAGGCGAAGGGGGTCGATGTCAGGATCGTGGACTGTTCGCGCCGGGACTACCTCGACGGTCTCGATGTCCTCATCATCGGCCAGAATGCGGTCAATGACGACGTGGAAAACGACCGGGACCGCATCCACCGCTTCGCGGCGGAGGGCGGGATCATCCTCGTTACCCATCAGGATGCTTTCCGGTGCAATCCCTGTTTTCTGCCGACGGAACTGGGACGGCCCCTGCTGGTCAGCCGTTATTACCGGACCCTCGGCGACGGCTCCAACGACGCAATGAGTTATCTTCTGCCGTGGATCGAGGAGCCGGGGCGGGCGCTGTTCTCTTATCCCAACGTCATCACGCCCGACGAATTCGTCGGCTGGGAACTCAAAGGCAATTCCTTCACCGCCGCCATGGGCGGTCTTGTTCCGGAAACGCTGTACACCTGCGCCCTGTCGGCGCTGACGAACGTCGGGAAGTGGGAGGTGCTGGGCAGCTATATGGATCCCGCCATGCCCGAAAACAGCGCCCTCGTCATGCAGGCGCGGTACGGCAAAGGTCTCTACTTCTGGAGCCAGCTGCTGTTTCCCGAGACCGACGAGGATCCGTCGGGGAGAGTCTTCCCCTTCTGGGAGCGCTATCTGGAAAATCTGCTGGAGTATTTCCGCCGCTTCAAGGCCGGGGAAAAAATGCCGGAGCCCCCTCCCCGCGGCAGAGCGCCGTCGGCGCCGGGCTGGAGGAAAACGATCACCCATCTGCACAGTCTCGACTGGTACGCCGCCGACAACTCCTTCGGCGGTCTCAACGCCGCCATGCGGGCCTTCGGCTATGACGTGGGCGTCCTCGGGTTCAAGGACGCGCTCAGCTACCACGACGAGCCGGACTATGAAAAATACTGCGACGACAAAGTGAACCTCCTGCCGGGCATGGAGTATCATCCCTTCAACTACAACGAAAGCGAAAAGTACATCAGCGCCTACCACATCCTCGCCATGGGCATCACGTCGTGCCGCAACACCTTCACCCGTTCACTCTTCGACGACAAGGACGTGGACGAATATGTCCGCAGCGCCATTGATTACATTCACAGTCAGGGCGGGATCGCCTGCGCCACGCATCCCGTGAACGGCTATTGGCACGCCTATGATTTCGACGCGATGGACACCTACGGTTTCGAGCGGACGGGCATCGATCCCGATGTACTGGAGAAGCATCCCTTCCGGGGGTCGGAGCAGGAAAAAGCCTGGCTGACCGGCTCGCACATCACCCTCATGGCCTCGGTGGACATGTGGGGCATCAACCGTCTGCGTAAAAATCCCGTGTTCAACTTCATCTGGTTCGACGGGGCCCCCACGGCGGAGAATCTGGTCTCCGCGATAAAAAAGGGTCACGTCATTCCGGGCTTCGGGGCGGAAAGCGCCGATATCCGGTTCGGCAAATATCTGCCGGGGGACACGATCCCTCCGGCGGACCAGTGCGGCGTCATCTCCGTCAGAGTCAGGGCCGCCGAACCGCTCACCGTCGTGGAGCTGTACGCCGACGACCGGCTGGAAAGGAGCGAAAAACTCTCCCCTGAGCGCCGCGAAGCGGACGTCGTCTTCGACGTGCGTTCCATGGACTGCCGCAATTTCCTCAGGATCGAGGTGAAAGGCAGACGGACCCACCTCGTCGCCAATCCCTTCTTCAGGGGCTGACGCTTCCGACCGGATATGCTCCGGCGCATTTATGACCTGAAGTATGCCCTGTTTTATGCGTTTGTCTCTTGCTTTTTTTATGCGTCCAGATATATTTATCTGTGCGGGAAACAGGGGGAACGCATGACTCAGGCAGAGATCGCAGAACATTTCAGGATATCGCAATCGACGGTGTCGCGGATACTGAAGCATCCGGACAGCACGAAGTTCAGCAGAGAACTCCGCCGGTCGATACTGGATTTCTGCCGGGCTTCCGCGCCGGAGCAGCTGAATGCGGGCCACACCTTCGACATCGCCTTTTCCGCTCCGGAGAACTTCCGTGAACTGCCGTTCTTTCATCAGCTCTTTCTGGGAGCCCGGCAGATCGCCGCGGAGCTGGATTATTCCCTCGTCTTCATGCCCGGGAGCACCCTCGGTCCTCAGCTGCAGCGGCGCAAGTTCGACGGCGTCATCGCCTCCCCCGACTTCACGGATATGCCGCAGGAGTATTTCGGTCTGCCGACGGTGCTGCTGAACCGTTCCCTGCCCGACTCCTCACTCGACGCCGTCATGCCCGACAGCACGGCCATCGTGTACCTGCCCGTCAAGTATCTGACCGACCGGGGATTCAAAAAGATCGCCTATTTCGAGTTCGAGCGCCCCGGATATTTTCACAGAAACATAGCGGAGCGCCGAAGTGCCTTTCTGATGTTCTGCGAACAGTTCGGTCTCTCGAAGCGCTGGTTCCGCATCCACCAGATCCGCTGCAATCACCCGGAAGACCAGCGGAACGCGTTCAGAAAGAGTTTCGAGGAATTCCGGCGGCGCGACGGTCTGCCCGACGCGGTGCTCTGCCATGACTCCTACTACACGGAACTGCAGGGCGTTCTCGAAGAAAACGGTCTGCGGGTCCCGGAGGACATTCAGGTCATCGGCTTCGACAACCTCGACCAGTTCGCGGCGGCGCCCTTTCTGTCGTCGGTGGACTTCGACCTGATGGAAATGGGACGTCTGGCCATGCGGCGGCTCCACGAAAGGATCTGTCATCCCGACCTGCCGCACCTCAGGATCAGCGTCCAGCCCCGGCTCGTTCTGCGCGGCAGCGTCCGCGCGGAAGTGCCTCCCCAAGGTCATCTGACGTGATTTGAAAAATCCACCATAACCAACCCCGAAATACAAGGAGTTCCCAACATGTCCAAATCCAATCCGACGCCCGGTGTGCGAAACCGGTTCACCCTGATCGAGCTCTTGGTGGTGATCGCCATCATCGCCATACTGGCGGCCATGCTCATGCCCGCGCTGCAGCAGGCCCGCGAAAGAGGGCGGACGGCCAGCTGTCTGTCGAACTGCAAACAGCTGGGCAACGTCATGCTCATGTACGCCAACGCCTACGAAGACATGATCCCGCCCCACAGCGGAAAAAACAAGAACGGCGGCAAATACTCCTGGGCGGGGATCCTCTACTCGGTCAAAATGCTGGACCAGAACACCGTGATCTGTCCCACATCGACCAACCGCAGTACGCGGACGCAGTGGAACGACTACCGGATCAATCTCGACACCAGCGCCTATCTCTACACCGATTACATCGACTACGGCATGAACCGCATGGCGGCGTTCGCCGTCATAAGAGCGCCTTACAAAATCACGAAACTCAAATCCCCCTCGGTCAGCATGGTGTTTTCCGAAAGCGCCACGGTCGGCAAGAGAAAAGGCAACAGTCTGACGGCTCAGGGCTGGGGAAGCGTCAGCAACGATATCGGTTCCGTCGCGGTGCGGCACAACGGAACGGTCAATTTCATCTACTTCGACGGGCATGCCGCTTCCATGAAGAACAACTGCACCCTCGATCCGGACTCCTACACCGCGACCAACAACCCGTATCTGGCCGGAATGGGGCTTGAGGTCTACTCATCGACGTCCCGTTTCTGGCGTCCGTTCTTCTGATCCGACTTCCGGAGGGCAACATGAAAAATCTTTTCCGCCTCTGTACCGTCTGTCTGCTGACGGCGGTCCTCCGCGCCGACGAACTTGACAAGCCCGTCCTCAAGGAGGCGTGGCGGGAAGAAGTGCTCTCGTCCATCGACTGGGATCATCCCGGACTCGAACAGGCGAAAAAGCTCTATGCGGCGGGCGACAAAAACGGCGCGTCGAAGGCGTTCGTCGCCTGTCTCCGGGCGAAAAAACAGCCGGCCGTCATCATGGAGCCTCTGAAACGGCCCAACGCGCAGAATGCGAAAGACGGCCTGAACTACACCTGGCGGCGGCCGCCGCACGTCCACACCTTCCCCGGCCGGAAGATCGACTGGCACTACAACATGACCAAAGACATCCCCGGCATGCTGGACGACGAGTGGCAATGGCAGCTGAACCGCATGGGCTGGTTCGTCGATATGGCCGGAATGTACGGCAAAACCAGGGATCCCCGGTACGCGGAGACCTTCGTGCGGCAGCTGCGGTCGTGGGCGCTGGCCTGCCCCATGCCGAAGACCCGGCGGAACGTGCGCGGTTCGACATGGCGCACCATCGAATGCGGTCTGCGCCTGTCGCGCTTCTGGCCGGCGGCGTACACGGCATTCATCACCTCTCCGGAATTCACCGACGATGACGTGATGATGTACTGTTACCTGTCGCTGATCCAGCGGCGTTTTCTGGAGCGGAACCACACCACCGGCAACATATTCATCATGGAAATGCACGGCATCTACACCTTCAGCGCCATGTTTCCGGAGTTCAAAGACGCCGCCGCGGCACGCAAACTCGCCCTCGATCTTCTTTCGGAGCGGATCGGCAAAATGCTGCTGCCCGACGGATTTCTGGACGAGCTCACCAACAGCTACCACAACAGCGTGGTCGGCAACATGGTGCACATCTGGCGGATCGCCAGGGACTGCGGCTTTGCAAAGGAGATCCCGCCGGGCTTCACCGCTCCGCTTGAAAGGTCCTTCGACGCCCAGCTCAAAATGATGACTCCGGCCTTCGACATGCCCATGGGCAACGACACGGTCCACGCCCGTTTGTGGCAGAATTTCGCCAATGCCGTGAAACTCTTTCCCGGACGACAGGATTTTCTGTGGGTCAAGACTCAGCGCAAGGCGGGCAAGGCGCCGAAGTTTCTCTCGTGCGTGATGCCTTACGCGGGATACGCCATATTCCGGGAGTCATGGGAGCCAGAAGCCAATTATCTGGCCTTCGACATCGGTCCCCTGGGCATGTGGCACATGCATCAGGACAAACTCAACATCACCATCTGGAAGGGACAGGACCAGCTGCTGTACGATGACGGCGGCGGCAGTTACGCCCACAGCAAATTCCGCAGATACGCGACTTCGACCATCGGTCACAACCTCGTTCTGGTCGACGGGCTGGGCCAGCTCCGCGACCGCTGGAAAATGTCCGACCGGACGGCGCAGTCTCCGATAACGGGAGATTTTTTCAGCGACGGCAGGACCGACTACGCCAGAGGCGTCTACAATCAGGGCTGGGGAACGCTCGACAACGCGATCGTGCGTCATGAGCGCGAAGTCCTGTTCATCCGTCCCCGGATTTTCGTCGTGCTCGACAGACTGATCCCGAAAGACGCCGAAAAGCCCCATAGTTATCAGGCCCGCTGGCACGTGGACACCGTGAAACTGCTCCCCGCCCTGCCCGGCCATCCGGCCGTGATCACCACAGACAAGACCACCGCCGGTCCCCGGGAGCGGGTACGCAGAAACCCCGCCGAACGCGCCCGCCTCGTCATCGCGCCCCTCTTCACGCAGAACGTCTCCTGTTCCAGCCTCAGCGGGAAACTGGACGGCGACTGGAACACCCTCGGCGGATTCTACGCTCAAAATCCCCACAGGAAAACGACGACCGTTCTGCACGAACGCTCCGGCAAGGGCGAACAGCGCTTTCTCACGCTCTTCATTCCCCTCGGAGCAAAAGAGGAAAATCCCCTCGCCGCGATCCGCCAGACGGGAGACGACAGTGCGGAAGTCACCTTCAAGGACGGCTCCGTGCTGACGGCGGGATCCGTCGACAACCGTCTCCGCGCGACATTGAAAGCCCCCCGGAAATAAAGATCCCCGCCTCTTCGAAGGAGGAATATCGGCCGTTCCGGGCTTGACAAACAATTTGAGACGCTGTATATTCCCGCCGTCGAAGTTCAGTTCGAAACAGAATACTTTCACAGAAAGCGGGAAACTTATGAAAAGGTTGTTTTTGCTGCCCGTCCTTCTTGCGGCGGGGCTGGCGGGAGCGGACGTGCTGGCGCCCTGGCGGGCGCGGGCCGCGAAGATCGTTTACGGTTCGCCGGAAGACTTCAAACTGGGCAGGGAACTGTGCGCCGTTTTCGCAAAACTCGCCGCGCAAAGAAAGCCGGTCTGCGAAAAACCGCTGTTCATTTCACAGTTCGTGCCGCACCGGGTGGGCCATCTGAGCCACACCGAAACGCAGTGGAACGACCGCCAGCTCTTCTGCGACCGCAATCTGTGGATCACCGGACGGACGGATTTTCAGCTTCCGGCGATCATAAGGAATTTCGAGTGCATGAAGGAGGCCGGTTACGACGGCGCCACCACATGGACCTATCCCGGTTACCGGCGCGCATGGGTCCATTACCTCAAAGCGGCCCATGAGGTCGGGGACTTCAAGCTCTTCCCCGGCGGCAGTCCCGGGGTCGGATCATACAGCAAAATCGAAAAAGCTCTGGCGCAGGAGCTGTACAAAGATCCCGCCGTCCTGAAGATCGACGGTCTGCCGCTGGTCCGCGGATACTATTCAGACCGCGGCGACGGACTGGAAGGCGTTTCGAAATACCTTGCCGGCATAAAAAAGGCCGCCGGCGGACGCGATGTCAAATACATGACGGAGCTCTTTTTCATCCGCTCCCACCACGGTCTTTCCCGCGAGGAGCGCAAAAATTTTCTGGACCAGTACTCACTTTTCGCGCAGAAGCGGGCGATCTCGGGCAAGGCCGCCCTGCTCGAGTATGACTATATCACTGCCTTTCTGCGGCAGGAAGGCAACGGCGGCATCTGTTACGGGCCCTACATGCACGATCAGGCCCTCAAATTTCCGGCGGAACTTTACGACACCTATATCCTGCCGCTTTTCGGCGCGGCGCTGGCACAGCCGGAATTCAACGGCAAAAAGCTTTTTGCCGCCAATTTCAAGTGCGGCTACACCAATTCCGCCGGTTCCCAGACCCTGTCGCGGGACGGCACGAAAACCTTGCGGCGCAATCTGGAGACCTTCCTCAAATACCGGCCCGACGTGCTCATCGGGTCCGAATGGGACGAACTCAACGAAGACACCTGTCTGGGCCCCACGGTCGTCCACCCCATGTCAAGTTCGCGCATCACCCGGTATTACTCCGCCGTCGCCAAGGGCAAAGCCGTCACCCCCATGCCGGGAGACGATCCGGAGATCCCCGGACTGATCGTCAGCCAGAGGCGGGAACTTGCTTACGGTTCCGAGTTCGAACTTGAGATCCTCAACGTTCCGGACGGGCAGGAGAAAGGGAAGTTCACCGTCGAAGCGGAACTCGTCGATCAGACCGGGAAAACCGTTTACCGGAGCGGGAAACTGCCCTTCGACTCCGGAAAAATGACGGATCACACGATCAGGCTCAACGGCATAAAGTACACCTCCTCGCGTTTTCTTGCGCCGAAGATCACCGTTTACCGCGGCAACCGCAAACTGGTCTTCGACGCGGGACTGCCCTGCACCGTCATGCGCCCGGCGGTGTGCGACGATCACTCGTGGTACTGCACCCCCCTGCGGAA
>JAFTDL010000002.1 GCA_017454215.1 Lentisphaeria bacterium
CTTCCCCCCGGGCCCCCCATCTTTTTCAAAAAAAGCGGGGCGTTTTGAGCGGTGCTTTGCGGGGCCGCCGAGCGGGGGAAGCGGGGTGTTTTGAGCAGAGTTTTGCCGGCCGGAGACGTTTACAGGGTGATCTCCACGACGCCGTTGCCCTCGAGGCGGATGCCCTTTCCGACGGGTGAGAGGACGTTGAACTTCACGAGGTGATAAACTCCGTCGCCCACGGCGGAGCGGCCCTTGTCGACCTCGAAAGTCCTGATGTCGTACCACTGCCCCGAATCGGTGCTGAAGAAGCGCCCTTTGGTCCCGTCGGGCAGATGGATCACGTCCTTCTCTTCGAAATAGGCGTAGACGTACCAGCCGCGGTCGATCCTGTGGATGCACGCCGCCGCCGTTCCCGCATTGTTCCACGCGTGGACCGTGTCGGAGTTGGTTTTGATGATGCCGTCGTAAGGCGTGACGATGCGGTAATATTTTCTTTCCTCGTTGAGGAGGGCAAGTTCCCTCTCCAGTCCGGCCAGTTTCGTTTTGAGCAGGGCCGTTTCCTCCTCGGCGTTCCGGACATAGAGCCGGCTCAGACCGCTCTTGACCCGTTCGTGGTCGCTGACGGCGATCTGGTGGGCGGCGCGGGCGTCCTGATAGGCCTGCTTCTTGCTCCGCAGATCAAGTTCGGAGACGATCTTGGTCTTGTACAGCCGTTCGTAGGTGCGCCACTCGTTTTCGGTGCGTTCGAGAAGTTCCTTGGCGCGGCGGGTCTTCCAGTTGATGTTGCGGTAATCCGAAGGCAGCGGATCGAGTTTCGTCAGCTGGAGCCGGGTCTCACGCGAAGCCAGTTCCCCCTTGAGATTCGCGATGCTGTTCTCGACCGAAACGATCTTCTTGCGCAGATCGAAATCGTCGTACTCCAGAATGCAGTCGCCCTTCTTCACCCGTCTTCCCGAATAAAAATGGACCTTCGTAACGAAAGAACCGTACTTGTTGCGCAGCGTCGTCGCACTCCTGCCGCGGATGTATCCCCAGCCCCGGAGGACCTTTTTCTCATGCACAGTCCGGGACGGAGAACCGCCCCATATCAGCTGCACGGGACTGCCGACGGCCTGAAAGACCGCCGTCGTCAGCGCTATCCCCGCAGCGCATCCCGCCGTTATTCCCGCAAGATTTTTCACGGCAATTCCCCCCGTCCGTTGCCACAAAGATTGCTTTTTTGTAATATAACGCCGCATGACGCCGTCTGCAAACGGAAATCGGGAAAAAACGGGAAACTTTCCGCAATGCTCTGTTCCTCACAGAAGCCGGCGGCAGTCTTTGCACAACGCTCCGTTCCCGGCACGGGTCGGCGGACCCCCCCCCGGAATCACCGGCCCTTATCGGGAACAGAGCGTTCCGCGAAAAAAAATGCCGGGGATGCCCCCGGCCGGACTGCCGTCCTTGCGGGGACGGTCAGTCAAGTTTCCACTTGAGCCAGCGGAGAGAAGCGATGCCGGGAGCCCGGCGGAACTGATACCACAGCGTCAGAAGCGTGCCGTCCGGAAGTTCGGCGGTGGAGGGATACCCCAGATCGGTGGTTTCCCCGTCGTCGCAGAGCACCAGTTCATCTCCCCAGTAGTCTTCGCGCAGGGGCTCGACGGCCCCGCCCATGAGCGATCTGATCCTCGGAGCGGCGGCGCCGTAATAGTCGTCGGGCAGTTCCGTCCCGATCCGGCAGCGGACCCCGCAGGGCTCGTGCCGCCAGCCGTAGGTCATGACGACGCGGCCGTCGGCAAGACGCAGCAGGTGGGTGGGATAACCGGGACAGACCGGATGATACCTGCCCCAGGTCAGTCCGCCGTTGGCCGATTCGGTCTGCCACGTCGTGACTTTGCCGCTTGGATCGGCGTGGTTGCGGAACTGGGTGATGACCAGTCCCTTGACGGTCTGGACGGTATGGACTTCATACCAGTCGGCCTGACGCTGCCCCGGATACTCCGGCAGCGCCGACAGAAATCGCCACGTGAGCCCGTTGTCCGTCGAACGGTACGCGCGGATATGCGAATTGAGCGTGCTTGCATTGATGGTGTTGCCGACCTCCGCGCCGACCCAGAGCAGAGAACCGTCGTTCATCAGCGTCGGTCCGTGGTTGTTGAAGAGCGGAACGCGGTATTTCGGACTCCACGTGCGGCCGCCGTCGACGGAGCGGCGCATCCACGCGCCGTGTTCCTTCTCCAGCGTCTCGAGGGTGATCTTTCTCATGATCTCGTTCCAGGCCTCGGGCCGGTTCGGAACTCTGGTGTAACCGATGGCGGTGATGTAGTTGAGCAGAACGGAGCCGTCGGCGGCTTCGGCGAGACCGCAGTCCCGGTCGTCCAGAGGCCCGGAAGAGAGGATCTGCGGTTTGCTCCATGTGAGACCGCCGTCGTCGGAAGCATAGCAGTGGGATCTTCCGAAGGGACAGACGTGTCCGATCCGCCCGCCCGAAGCGGCGGCCAGCAGACGGCCGCTTTTCAGGCGGCACACGGTGGGCCAGCCGTGGTAGGTGGGTTTGTCTTCAGTCTCGATCCAGCCGGAAGCGATCTTGGTGAATTTCATTGTTCCTCTCTCCTGAAATTTTTTGGTTACA
>JAFTDL010000014.1 GCA_017454215.1 Lentisphaeria bacterium
CATAAAGCGCGTTCGATGAAGAAAGGAAATGGTATGATGTCTTGGTTCCGGAAAACGATTGTCCCGGCCGTTCTGGCCGTTTTTCAGCTGAGTGCCGCTGTCCCGGAGTATCTGGTCGTCGGCGGAGAACTTTCCAAACTGGAGAAGATCGCGGTCGGGGAACTGCAGCTCTTTTACCGCAAGATCTACAAAAAAGAACTTAAAACGATCCCGGCTTCACAGACTGCGGGCAAATCCGTGATCTATCTGGGAAACACGCCCTTTGCCGAAAAAAACGGCATCGACTGCCAAAAGGCGGCAGGGGAGGAATGGATCCTCAAGACCGTGGGCGACGACCTGATCATTGCCGGAGGGCGTCCGGCGGGGACCCTGTACGGTGTCTATGAGCTGCTGGAGCGTCTGGGGGTGGTCTTCGCGGCGCCGGATGAAACATTCATTCCCGCCGGAAAGGATTTTCCCGTGTTCGACGAACGCAGGAAACCGGCTTTCGACGGCAGACTTATCCATGACGGTCTGCCGCATAAATTCCGCGCCACGGCGGTCCCGCAGGACCGCAGAGACGCCTACAACAGATGGATACTGCGCAACCGGATCAACGGTCAGCAGATACCGGAAATGCCCGCGATTTACCGGGGCATGATGTTCAATGTGCCCCACTACCCCTACCACAATCTGTTTGACTACGTGCCGCGTTCGCTCTACAAAACACACCCGGAATATTTTCAGATGGACGAAACAGGGCGCCGCAGGGAGCCCAAAGAGCACCGCTACCGGGGAGGCATCTGCATGAGCAATCCCGATGTCCGGCGGATCACGCTGGAATCGCTGCGGCAGAAGATCCGCGAGGACCGGAAAAAATATCCCCGTGACGAATGGCCCCGCATTTACGATATTTCCAAGTTGGACGACGTTGCGTTCCATTGCCGCTGCCCCGAATGCAAGGCCATAAGCGCACGGGAGGATTCCGGGACGGAAGAGGGACTTCTGTTCGACTACATCAACCATATTGCGCGGGAGATCCGAAAGGAATTTCCTGAGATCATCATCCGGACTTTCGGAGAGAAAACGGTCCCCCGGAAAACCCTGCCGGAGAAAAATGTTCTGGTGTGGATCGACGACGCTTTTTCGCGTCATTCCCCGTTCGTGCCCACTTTCACCGCGCCCCGGCCCGATTTCAAAAAGTACCGCGACGGATGGATCAAAATCTCCAGGCAATTGGTGATGTGGGATTACTGGAATCTCGGCGGACCGTACTTCACCCCGCCCCGGGTGGAAACCGTTTTCGACACGATCCGGCCGGATCTGAAATATTTTTTACGCAGCAAGATCCGCGCAATGTTCATCGAGGCGAGCATGGATCATCTTGCTCCTCAAAATTTTATGATGGTCAACTACTATACGGCCATGCATCTGATGGTCAAGCCCGATTCCGATCCGGAAAAGCTCGCCGACGATTTTCTCAAAGCCTACTATGGACCGGCATGTCCCGTGATGAAAAAATATTTCAACCTGATCCGCGAGGGCGTCCGCAGGCAGCCCCAGCCCGGCGTGACCAGTTGCGGCGCCGCTCACTGGAAGTTTCTCACCCCCAAGTTTATGCTTTCGATGTACAAAGAACTTCACGCCGCGGCGGGGCAGCTTCCCGCTGGAAGCAGATTCGTCCCCAGAGTGAGGCAGGAACTGGTCGCACCGGTTTGGTACGTGCTTGTCAACTGGCAAAGTTATTCGGCCGTATTCACCTCCGCCGGGATCAGCCGGGATCAGCTGATTTCTGACTGCCGCAGGCTTGTCCGGGAAGTCATCTTCAACTGCGGCGGAACCAGCGACAAACGTCTGCTTGCCGATTTCGAAAGACGCTTCAGAGCCGTTACGGCCGATCTTCCCCGCCCTGAAAAATTCAGGAATGTTCCGGAAAAGAATTTCAGGATGCTCAGTTATCTTGATTTCAGGGAAGTCGTAGGATTCAATGCGAGATACGTGGACGATCCGGATTCGTTTCTGGGGAAGGCCGTCAAATCGGCTCATCCCTCCCCGGATTGGCATGGGATCAATAAACTGATCGATAAAAAGCATCGCTTTTACTCCACACAGTTTGTTTTGGGCAACAACGGCGCCCCCGGCATGGTGCGGGTCTTCCTCAAAGCCGTTTACAAGGACGAAAAATATCACTGGTACCGGATCCCGGGAACCATTGAACTGCGTTCTCGTGCCAGTTTCTGGGGACACTCCTGGGCGATTCAGGCATCCGCGAACCAGCTCTTCCTGCTGACGACCGGCGACCCCAAAGACAACACATGGGATCAGTGCTGGTTCTCCGCCAAGTTCACAGGCCCGGCCTATGTGCCCGGTTCGAAGAAGGAAAATGCCATCTTCGTGGACATGATGGTCATCACCAGGGGGGAGAAGGACAACGAATTCGTTCCCGTTCCCGTCTGTGCCATTCCCGAAGAAAAAAATGCGGCAGGAAAACTCCCCGCAGGCTGGAGGATGGTTCAATACTACAAGTCCTCCGGAACCGCGACGGTCGTTGAGAGGAACGGAAACAACGCGATCAAAATCATTGGAGATCCCGGCAAAGTTACGGCGATCTGCGGTCCGAGATTTGCCTGCGGCCCCGGAGATGTGGTAAAAGTCCGTGTCCGCACTACAGGGAAAAAGACTCGCGTGGGACTCTACCGTTACGGCCGGGAAAAATTCATCCGGGGCGACTTCGTCACGGCGCCCGACAGCGGTCGGCAGAACGAGTTTGTCTTCGACATCTCCGATCTTCTCAGAGCAAATGAAAACGCCAGTTGTTCCCTCGGATTCGATCTGCTTCCCGGCGAGAAGGAGTGTATAATCGACCGGCTCGAAGTTTCCATCGCAAGGGAACTGAACAAAGTGAAATAACAACATATTACGGCAGGAAAAAATGCAAAGCAGCGTGTTCTACAATTTTCCGAGCTACATGGCGTATCCCGGCGTGGCTCCGGCGGGGCCGATCACCATCACCGAGCGCCCCGCGGAAGAGGCGCAGAAGGTCGTGGACGACTTCATCGAAAAGAACTGGCGCACCATCGCCCGGGAGCCCGTGGGCGAACTCAAGTATCCCTATCTCGTCCCCGGGGCCGTTTATCAGGACCTCTGGGACTGGGACGCCTTCTTCACAAGCTGCGTCATCCCGCCCGAAGGACTGAAATATGCCGCGGGCAGCTGTAAAAACCTCATCGACGCGCCGCTCAGGGAGGGGCGTCCGTCGAAAAAAGCCTCGGTGGACGGGAGCTACGAATACTTTCTCCACCCCTATCCCCTGCGGGGACAGTTCGCCGCCGTCATGCTGAAACGCGGCGCACTCTCCTCCGACTGGCTGGCCCCCCGCTGGGAGATCCTTGAACGGTCGCTCCTCTGGTACGAGGAAAAGTGCCGCGACGGCGAGGGCTTCTTTCTCTGGCAGACCTATTCGGGCATCGACAACGATCCCTCGGTCTACGGACGGCGGCCGGGGACCATCGCCGGGGTCGATCTGGCCTGTTTCATGTACCGGGAATACCGGGCCATGTCGCGCCTCGCCGACTTTCTCGGCGCAGAGGATACTTACGCCGAAAAAGCGGAATTTCAGAAAAATCTGATCCAAACACGCTGTTTCGATGAACGGGACCGCCGCTTCTACGCCGTCGACAGGGACATCGACCGCAACGCTCCCGGCCGCCAGCACGTCACGTGGAACACCTGGATGCGTTTCGACAGCAGCAGCAATCTCTACCCCCTGTGGGCGAAAGTCGCCGCGCCGGAACAGGCGGCCTGCCTGCGGGAGAGGATCATGGATGAAAAGCAGTATCTTTCGGTCGCGGGCGTCCGTTCCCACAGCAAGGCGGATACGCAGATTTACAACAACGAGGCCATGGGCGGCCCCTCCAACTGGCAGGGACCCGTGTGGGGACTTTCGACTGTTCTCAACGTCTACGGACTGGTCAGTTACGGTTTCACCGACGACGCCGAGGAGATCGCCCGGCGCATCCTCAACGTCTTTGCGTCGGATATCGAACAGAACGGCACGCTCCACGAATACTACCACGGCGACACCGGTCAGCCCGTGCTCAAACCCGGATTCCTCAACTGGAATCTGCTGACCTTTCACCTGCTGCAGAATATCCGAAGCGGTTTCGATCCCACCGCATTCTGAAACGCTCTGCTTCCGGTGAAGGCCGGCTGCTCCGGGGAAGGGTGCGTCCGAAAAATTACGTACGTTTTGGGAGAGGTCACTTGAAAAACGACCTGTTCCCTGACCGATTACAGTAACAACAATTTGCTTGATTGAAAGGTAAAAAAGATGAAGACGGCATTTGTTCTTGCGGGAGTACTTTCCGCTGTTGTTCTGAGCGGAGCGGTCGAACTGCCGGCGATCTTTTCGGATCATGCGGTGCTGGCGCGAAAGGAAAAAGTTCCGGTCTTCGGAACCGCGGCTCCGGGTGAAAAGATCGTTGTCGCCTGCAATGGCCGGAAAGCGGAAACGGTTGCGGGAAAGGACGGGGCTTGGCGTGTGGACCTGAATCTGAAGGATGCGCCGGAAACGCCGTTCGAACTGCGGGTGAACGAAAAGGTCGTCAAGGACGTGGCGGCCGGAGAAGTCTGGCTTTGTTCCGGGCAGTCGAATATGGCCTTTGCCATGCGTGGTGATGTAAACTTTCAGAAGAAGGTCAAAAAAACGCCGGGCGCCGTGATCCGCCGTTTTTATGTATCGGCGCCCGGCAGTGCGGAGCCCCGGAAAAACTGCAAGGGCAGATGGGTTTATGCCGATGCCCGCTCTCTGCAGTTTTTTTCCGCGGTCGGATATTATTTTGCCGAAGAACTGCTGAAGAACAATATCGGACCGGTCGGCCTGATTCAATCGGTGCAGGGAGCGTCCCGGATCGAATCCTGGATGAGCGAAGAGTCCCTGAAGGAACTGATTCCGGATGCGAAAGCGCAGACGGCGGCGAAAAAAGCCACGGTAAAACCGTACCGTCTTCCGCTGATGATGTTCAATGCGCGGATCAATCCGCTGGTCCCTTACCGGTTGACCGGGGTGATCTGGTATCAGGGAGAATCCAATACCAGAGATCCGCAAAATTACGCTGCCTTGTTCCGTACGATGATCCGGGATTGGCGGAAACGTTTTGAAGATCCCGACCTGCCGTTTTTCTGGTGCAATCTTCCGTTTTTCCGTGACCGCAGCGCCGATCCGGCGGAACAAAGCCGCTGGGCGGAACTGCGTGCCGCCCAGACCGCAGTTCTGGATCTGCCGCACACGGGACAGGCAGTATTGGCGGATACGGGCGAAACCGCCGAGATCCATCCCCGGGATAAACATATGGCGGGAGCCCGGCTGGGGGCGCTGGCGTTGAACCGGGTTTACGGCAGAAAAATTCCCGACTGCGGTCCGTCCGCGGAAAAGGTTGTCCGGGAAGGCGGCAAACTGCGGATCGCTTTCAAGGACGCGCACGGCGGACTCAAAGCCATGCCGGTGCCCGAAGAATATGATATATCCACCAGAAAAGGGAAAAAGGGAAAGACGGTCCGGAACTCTCCGGGAACGCAGCTGGAAGGTTTTGCCCTGTGCGGTGCGGACGGCGTCTGGCACTGGGCGGAGGAGGCGGTCGTCGATGGAGATACGGTGGTCATTTCATCCGGAAAGGTTCCTCTTCCGACCGGAGTGAAATACGCCTGGCAGGACAGCCCGGTCTGCAATCTTTACAATGGTGCGGGCTTCCCCGCCGTTCCGTTTCAGCGAAAATGCGATGGTATAAAATAACTGTGCCGTCGCGGAAAATCGGAGATTACCAAAAAGGAGACGATCCTGAATGAAGTTCGGAATTGCAAACTTGTTTTTGGTGTCATGGCTCCCGCGGATGAAAAAAGGCTTTGTCCCTCACTCGGGCCGGTGAAAGTCCGCCCCGTATCGCGCAGACGGGCAACGATCCGCTCCCGTCGCACGTGATCGGCGGTTTCGTACTTCTCCGCCCAAAATACCCCGCTTTCAAAAGGACGGGGGCCCAATCACCGACCTTTATCGGGAGAGCGGGCGTTTCGGCCGGTTGAAAAGACTGTAGAGCGCCGAGGCGCAGCAGGTGCCGAGGCCGTCGGCGAGCATGTCCTTCTGGGCGTCCCAGACGTCGCCCTGCGAACCGAGAAAAGCCGCTCCCGCTTCGGGCGAGGAACAGACCGCGTAGAGCCATTCGATGATCTCGAAGATGGCGGCGAAGCCGAAAACGCCCATGATCACGCAGAAAATCGTCAGGGAGCGATTTACAATCAGTCTGCGGCGCTCGAAGATCTCGATGACGGGGTAGGCGAAGCCGCCGACGCAGAAATGGCAGACCCGGTCGAAGTGATTGCGTCCGAAGTGAAAAAACTCCGTCACCCGGTCGAAGGGGACGTGCTCGAAGGAGTAGTGGGCCCCGATGGTCTGCAGAAAAAACCACGGGGCCATGGCGCAGCAGGCCGCCGTTGAGAGCCTGACGCCCCGTGCGTAACAGAACAGCAGAAAGACGAGCGGTATCCACGCGGTCAGGCTTTCGGCCAGCCACGTGGTGCGGTCGTACGGAGCAACGGCACAGATGATGTTTTCGATGAGATACGCGCCCAGCAGCACCGGAACGGCGCGTCCGTTTCCGGTCTTCATCATGTTTTCCTCCGCTAAAACGGGCGTTCCGCAAAAGTTATTCGATCTCCAGCTTTCCGTACTGGTCGATGAGGTGGAAGTCGGGGATCTGGATGGGCGGCACGGTGGAGAGTTCCTTGAGAGGCAGTCTCCGCGAATAGTTCTGCCGGGCGATGAGGAAGGTCCACGGATGGCCCGCGGCGAATTTCGCGCCGTACTTCTCGAAATCGGCGATGGGGAACTTGAATTCGATCTTCCAGCCGCGGTCCGTCGTCAGCCAGTCGTTCATTTTGCCGTCCACGGCGGCGGCGACTTCGAAGTTCGGCACGTGATTTGCGCTGTTCGGCACGAACACGTAGGAGCGCGAGGGGTAGAAGAAGGTCGTCCGCAGATTGTTGGGCGTGCCGTACATCTCCCAGTAGTAGGTGTCGTCGGCGGGCTTCAGAAAGACCTCGATGGTGTCGCCCATGGTGTAGTGGTGCTGCTGGTCGGCAGTCCCCTGCGCGACCACGTCGGAGTCCTGCATGTCGACGGCGACGTACCAGAAGCGGCCGCTGTGGAGCATTTTGACGGAGCCCGTTTCGTTGAGGGCTTCACCCAGCTTGCTGTCGCGCTGACCGATGCGCGAGAACGCCCAGTCGTCGGCAATATCCCACTCCTTCGCCGAAATTTTTCCGTCGATGGAAAAGTCCGTACACTTTTTGACCAGATAAGACATATCGTTTTCTCCCGTTTGTTCGTAAGGATGCGATCTCCGGAGGATACTTTACCACAGGATCGGGCAAAAGTCAAGCGTATTTCAGCAGCAGGTTCCGGGCGGTGCGCAGTCCGTCGCAGGCGGCGGAGACGATCCCGCCCGCCGCGCCCGCGCCTTCTCCGGCGAGAAAACAGTTTCCGATGGTGCTTGCGCCGTCGGGTCCCCTGAGGAAGCGCAGCGGCGAGGAGACGCAGGGCTCCGCGCCGATGATCTTTCCGTACCTGATGAAACCCGGCAGCTGACGGTCGAAGAAAAGCAGCGCCTGCGTCAGGGCTTTCGCGGCCGCTTCGGGGAGAAGGGCCCGCACGCTGCCGGGAGCGATGCCCGTAACGCACGACGTCTCCCGGTCGCGGAGACGCTTTTCATTGCGCAGAAAAGCCGAAGCGTCCTGCGCCGGGATCGTGTAGTCGCTTCCCCCCAGGGCGAAGAGGCCGCGTTCGATGTTTTCGATGAGCCCGAAGGCTTCTCCGGGGGGCAGGGGGGGCATCGTGGTGATGAGACAGGCGTTGGCGAATTTGCCGCTTCTCGAAAAATCGCTCATGCCGTTGGTGGCGCAGTGTCCGCGCCATGCGGAGGCGTTGACCACGGTCCCGCCGGGACACATGCAGAAGCTGCTGACGGGCAGAATGTTTCCCGCCGGGCGCGAGACGAGGTGGTACTCCGCGGCTCCGAGGAGTTCCGGCCGGGGACCGTGATACTGGCGGCGGTCGATGAAGTCCTGCGGGTGTTCGATGCGGCACCCGATTTGGAAGGGCTTGGGTTCCCACCCGATCTTTTCCGTCAGGCCGCGGGCCAGCTCCCTGCCGCCGAGGCCGCAGGCGATGACCGCCGCGGGGGCGGTGATGACGCTGCCGTCGGCGCACGTGACGCCGGTGCAGCGGTCCCCCTCCGCCGCGATGCCGGTCACATGGGCGCCGAAGAGGAAGCGGCCGCCGAGGGACTCGATCTTGCGGCGCAGACCGGAAGCGGCGATTTTAAGGTAGTCCGTGCCGATATGGGGGCGGGCGAGAACGAGTATTTCGGGAGGCGCTCCGGCTTCCGCCAGCGTGTGCAGCACGAAGGCGGCCATTCCGTCGCGGGTGCCCGTGTAGAGTTTGCCGTCCGAAAAGGTCCCCGCGCCGCCTTCGCCGACAAGAAGATTGCAGTTTTCGTCAAGTTCCCGGGTCCTGAGAAATCTGTCCACGCCCGCGGTGCGTTTTCCGATCTCCGGGCCGCGGTCGATGATCACCGGGTCTGTCCCGGCCATGGCCAGCGCCAGCGCGCAGAAGATGCCCGCGGGGCCGGTGCCCACGACGACGGGATTTTTGAGTTTCGGCGCTTCCGGCAGTTCGGGAACGGGGACGGGGGGGCGTTCCCACGCGGGGAGGGGACAGGCGTCGGGAACTTCGACGGCGAGTTTGAAAGCAAGCAGCGGCTCCCGGCCCCGGGCGTCGGTGCTGCGGCCGAGAACGGTGATCCTGCCCAGCTCCCCGACGGGAAGGGCAAGCATGCCCGCGGCCCTGTCGCGCAGGCGTTTTTCCAGTCCGGCGGCCGTGCCCCGGGCGGAGAGCCGGAGACCGGTGAGCAGAATTTCTTTCATCGCGGGAAAATCCTCGTCTTTTTTCGCTGCGGTTTAAGATACCCTGAAAAAAGGTTTTTTTCAAGGCGGGGCGGGGCGGAATTCCTTGCAAACGGCGGGCGGACATGATATATTATCCTCCGCAAACAGAGAGGGCGAAAGATCGTGAGTTATTTCAGCAAGCTCAACAACGTCAACATCAGGAGCGTTTCCGCGCTGCCCAGTCCCGAGGAGATCCGGCAGGAGCATCAGCTGTCGATCGCCGCGGGGGCCCGGGTGGTGGCGTCCCGCCGGGAGATGATGGATATTTTCGACGGCAGGTCCGACCGCTTCATCGCCATCGTCGGCCCCTGTTCGATCCACAACCGGGAGTCCGCCATCAGGTACGCCGAGAAGCTCAAGGCCCTTTCCGACCGGGTCGCGGACCGCGTCATGCTTCTGATGCGCTGCTACTTCGAAAAGCCCCGCACCACCGTGGGCTGGAAGGGGCTTCTCACCGATCCCTTTCTCGACGACTCCTGCGACATCGCCCACGGCATCCGGCTTTCACGCGAGATCCTGACCCGGATCGTCGAACTGGGACTGCCCGTCGCCACCGAGATTCTCGATCCGGTGCTGGCCCAGTACATCGCCGACTGCATCACGTGGACGGCCATCGGGGCCCGGACCACGGAAGCCCAGACCCACAGACAGCTGGCCAGCGGTCTCTCCATGCCCGTCGGCTTCAAGAACGCCACCGACGGCGGCACCCAGATCGCCATCGACGCCGTGCTGGCCGCCCGCAGTCATCACAGTTTCATCGGCGTGCTGGACGACGGCTCCGTGGGGGTGTTCCGCACCAAGGGCAACCCCTACGCGCACATCGTCATGCGCGGAGGAGCGTCGCATCCCAATTACGGTCCCGAGTACGTCGCCTACCTGCGGGTGGTGCTGGAACGCGCGGGACTGCCCACGGGCATCATCATCGACTGCAGTCACGCCAATTCCGGCAAGGACTACCGCCGTCAGCGCGTCGCCCTCGACGGCGTGCTGCAGCAGATCGCTTCCGGTGAAAAGACCATCCGCGGCATCATGCTCGAGAGCAACCTCAAACCCGGCAGCCAGAAACTTGAGCCGGGCAGGGAGCCTGATCCGGACATTTCCATCACCGACAGCTGCATCGGCTGGGAGGAGACCGAGGAACTGGTCATGAAAACGTGGGAAGTGATGAAAAAAACCGAAGCGAAACAGTTCATTGTGCATAAAGCAGAAAGGAAAGAACCGTGAGCAGTTTTCTCGCATTCGATCTGGGGGCGTCCAGCGGACGCGCCATCGTCGGAAAGATCGCGGACGGCAGACTTGAACTGACCGAAGTCCACCGCTTCCCCAACGCGCCGGTCGAAAAGAACGGCGATCTCACATGGGATTATCCCCGGCTCTGCGACGAACTGGTCGCCGGTCTGGGAAAGGCGCTGGCTTTCGACCGCGACATCCGCGGCATCGGCATCGACACATGGGGCGTTGATTACGTGCTTTTCGGCGCGGACGACAAAAAGATCCGCCGCCTGCCCTACAACTACCGCGACGAGCGCACCAACCGTTCCAGCGTCAGGGTCTGGCAGAAGATCCCCGCCGAAGAGATCTACGCCATGACCGGGATCCAGAAGATGACGCTCAACACGATCTACCAGCTCTGCGCCCACCGGGACGAGCATCCGGAAGACCTGGAAAACGCGGTGTTTCTGCCCATCCCCGACGCGCTGGCGTTCTCGCTGGGCGGCGACTTCACCGCCGAATACACCCACGCCTCGACCTCGAATCTTCTCGATCCGGCCACGCGGAACTGGCACTGGGGCCTCATCGACCGGCTGGGCCTGCCCCGCTCGATCTTTCCGGCCGTCGTCGAGCCCTGCACTCAGGGCGGCGCGCTCAAAAAAGAACTTCAGGAAAAATTCGGCTGCGGACCGATCCCGATCTTCAAGGTCGGTTCCCACGACACGGCCAGCGCCGTGGCCGCGGTGCCCGCGCCGGTCTCCGGCGAATGGGCCTATCTCAGCGCCGGCACCTGGGCTCTGCTGGGGGCCGAGATCGGCAAACCCTTCATCTCCTCCGCGTCCGAAAAGGCCGGATTCACCAACGAGGGCGGACTTGACGGCAGGATCCGCTTTCTCACCAACATCATGGGCAGCTGGCTCTTTCAGGAGACCCGCCGGGTCTGGAACGAGGCCGGGCGCAAACTGAGTTTCTCCGACATGGAAGACATGGCCAGATCGGCCGAGCCCTGCCGGTTCCTCGTCAATCCCAACGATCC
Source organism: Lentisphaeria bacterium (assembly GCA_017454215.1). Classification (GTDB taxonomy): domain Bacteria; phylum Verrucomicrobiota; class Lentisphaeria; order Victivallales; family Victivallaceae; genus UBA1784. The sequence continues at coordinate 11,225 of JAFTDL010000014.1, forward strand.
GGAGTTCTTCACCCCCGGCGACATGCCGCAGCGCATCCGCGATTTCTGCCGCGCTTCGGGGCAGGGCGACGCCATGACCGATGCTCAGGTCGTGCGGGCCGTCTACGACTCTCTTGCGCTTTACACCGCGGGCAAACTTGCCGGCCTGGAAAAACTGCTGGGCGTCCGCTACGCCGCCTTCAACGTTGTCGGCGGCGGCACCAAGGACGGCTTCCTGATGCAGCTCATTGCCGACGCGACGGGCATTCCCGTCATCGCCGGTCCGGTGGAGGCCACGGCCACGGGCAACATCCTCGCGCAGGCCGTCGCCGCGGGCGAACTGGCGGATCTCGCCGCCGCCCGCGAGACCGTGCGCCGTTCCTTCGACCTCGTGACCCGCACTCCGGACGCGGTCTCGGGCGAGGCTTTCCGCAAGGCGGCTCCCGCGTTTGCCGCGATCGCCGGAGCGTGATGATCCGAGCCGGAGCAGTTTTTTGCGGCAGGATCCTTCTGGCGGGAGGGCTCCTGCTGGCCTTTGCCGTCTCCGGCGCGCCCCTGCGCGAGATCAGCACTTCGGGCGGGGGGCGCATCCGCACGCTGGATCCGGCCTATGCCGACGATCTGGCCAGCCGCAATCTCATCTGCGCCGTCTACGACACGCTGCTCGAGTACGACTACGACGCCCGGCCCTACAGACTCAAGCCCTCCATGCTCAAGCGCATGCCGGAGCCGGAAAACGGTTTCAGAAGTTACCGTTTCGAACTGCGGGACGATCTTTATTTCGCCGCCGATCCCGTCTTCGGGGGCAGAAAGCGCAAGATCACTTCGCGGGACGTGCTGTTTTCGTTTCTCCGGCTGGCGGACGCGCGCAATCACAGTCCCCTCTACTGGCTTTTCCGGGGGCGCATCGTCGGATTGGACGCCTTTCACGCCCGCACCGCCGCCTGCGCCCGGGGGGACGTGCGGCCTTACGACGGGGGACTGGCCGGATTCCGCATCCTTTCGGACACGAAGTTCGTCATCGACCTCGCGGGACCGGATCCCCGGTTCCTCTATGCGCTGGCCATGCCCAACGCCGCGGTGGTCGCCCGCGAGGCGGTGGAGTTCTACGGGGAGTCCTTTGCCCGGCATCCGGTGGGTTCCGGGCCCTTCCTTCTCAAAAGATGGATCAGCGACTGCCGCATCGAACTTGAACGCAATCCCGCTTTCAGGAAGGAGTTCTATCCCGGCGCGGCTTCGGCGGCGGACAGAAGCCGCCCTCTGCCGCTGGCGGACCGGATCGTCATCAAACTGGTCAAACAGTCCATGACCGCGTGGATGCTCTTTCTGCAGGGCAATCTCGACTGTCAGACCCTCGACAAGGACAACTCCGATCTGGCCGGCGGCGGCGAACTGCCCGAAGTGCTCAGAAAGCGGGGCATCCGTCTGCAGCGGGTGCCCGAGTTCGAGATACGCTACATCGGCTTCAACTTCGGCGATCCGCGCTTTGCGGGAAACGAAAAACTGCGGCAGGCCCTGAGTCTGGCCTTCAGCGCGGCGCGCCGGATCGAGCACTCCGGCAATCAGCTGCTTCCCGCCGACGGTCCCATCCCGCCGGGCGTGGCCGGGTTCGATGAAAATCTGCGCAATCCGTGGATGCGTCACGACGTCGAAAAGGCGAAGAAACTGCTGGCCGAGGCGGGTTTTCCCGGCGGCCGGGATCCGGCCACGGGGCGGCCGCTCAAACTCACCTTCGACCAGACGGGACACACTTCGGCGCACCGCCAGTTCGGCGAGATCACCGCGGCGGAATTCGCGGAACTGGGGATCAAGCTCGAGGTCGTGCTCAACAACAACCCCCGTTTCTACGAGAAACTGCGGGGGGGCAAAATGGAACTCTTCCGGCTGTCGTGGATCGGCGACTATCCGGACGCCGAGAACTTTCTGCAGCTGTTTTATTCGGGCAACGCGGGGGGATGCAACCGGACGGGGTTTTCGGATCCCGCGTTCGACCGCATGTTCGAGGAGATCCTGCCCATGCCCGACAGTCCGGAGCGCACGGCGAAGTACCGCAGAATGGCCGAGTACATCGCCCGGAAATGCGTCTGGATCTACGAGGGCTTTCCCGTGTCGTATCAGCTCGCCCACGCCTGGCTCGAAAATCACACGCCCCACGATTTCGGGTTCGCCCGCTGGAAGTATCTGTCGGTCGATACCGCTCTGCGCGATAAACTCAAAAGAAGTTTCACGCCCGTGAAACTGTCGGAACTTGCGGGGAAGCCATGAAGATCTCTGTCGTCACCGTCGTCCGCAACGACGCAAGCCACATCGAAGAAACCATGAAAAGCGTCCTCGAACAGGACTATCCCGACGTGGAGTACATCGTGATAGACGGGAACTCCTCCGACGGCACGGCCGAGATCGTGCGCTCTTACGCCGACCGGCTGGCCTTCTTCGTCAGCGAGCCCGACAAGGGCATCTACGACGCCATGAACAAGGGCATCCGCCGATCGACGGGTGAGGTCGTCGGCATGATCAACTCCGGCGACCGCTACTTTCCGGGGGCGCTCTCAAAAGTCGCCGCCGCTTTCGGCCCCGAACCGGGGCGCAGGATCTTCTGGGGCGACGTGGAGTACGAACACCTCGGCCGGGTGCGGGGATTCCGCGAAAACAGGCGTTACATCGGCGCCTTCGCGCCCCATCCCTCGATGTTCGTGCCCCGGTCCGTGTACGACGAGATCGGACTCTACGACGACACCTTCCGGCTGCTGGGCGATTACGACTTCATGTACCGGGCGGTGAACGTGTGCGGGGTGGGTGTGCTCTATCTGCCCGAACTCATCGCCTTCTACCGCGAGGGGGGACTTTCGGACCGGCTGATCGCCCGGTGTCTGGCCGACGAACTCCGGGTCAAGATCAGGTACGGCCGGAACCCGGCGGCGGCGTTTTCGGTGTACCTTCTCAAACTCGTGAAAAATCTTCCGCGCATCCTACTTGCAAAAAAGTGATTCCGGTGCTATATTATTCGATTGCCGAACGACTTTTCATTTTTTAACATACAACAGGAGAAGCTGAAATGTACGCGATCATTCAAACCGGCGGCAAGCAGTTCACCGTCAAGAGCGGTGACATCATCGAAGTGGAAAAACTGGCCGTTGAGCCCGGCAAGGAGGCCGTTTTTGCGGAAGTCCTCGCCATCGGCGGCGACGACGGCAAACTGAACGCCGGCACTCCCTTCGTGGCGGGCGCCGAGGTCAGGGGCAAGGTGCTGGACCAGTTCCGCGCCAAGAAGGTCGTCGCCTTCAAGATGAAGCGCCGCAAGGGCTATCGCCGCACTCACGGGCACCGTCAGAACCTGACCCGCGTCGAGATCGGCGAGATCAAGGGCTGAGTCGGTCTATGCGATACGACGTCCATGGCGCACTGGTCGGGACGGAACTGCCGGGCATTCCTCTGGTCAACCGCGGAAAGGTCCGCGACGTGTACGACCTGGGCGATGCCCTGCTTTTCGTCGCCACCGACAGATTGAGCGCGTTCGATGTTGTCCTGCCCACGGGCATTCCCCGCAAGGGCGTGGTGCTGACGCGGATCTCCAAGTTCTGGTTCGACTACTTCAGGGATGTCAGAAATCACCTCATCACCGATGACGTGACCACCCGTCCGGAACTGGTCCCCTACGCGAAAGACCTTGCCGGGCGCTCCATGATCGTGCGCAAGGTGAAGATATTTCCCGTCGAGTGCATCGTGCGCGGCTACCTCGTGGGCAGCGGCTGGAAGGACTATCAGAAAACGGGCAGCGTTTCGGGCATAAAGCTGAGAGCCGGTTACAGGCAGGCGTCGAAACTTGACGAACCGCTGTTCACGCCCTCCACCAAAGCCGCCGCGGGCGAGCACGACGAAGCCATCGACTTTGCCGGCGTCTGCCGCCTCATCGGCGGGGAAAAGGCCGCGAAGATCCGCGATCTGGCGCTGGACATCTACAAAAGAGCCCGCGATTACGCGCAGACCAAAGGCATCATCATCGCCGACACGAAGTTCGAGTTCGGCGAGGCCGACGGTGAGATCATTCTTGCCGACGAGGTGCTGACTCCCGACTCCAGCCGCTTCTGGCCGGCGGATCTCTACCGGGAGGGGACCAGTCCGGCGAGCCTCGACAAGCAGTTCGTACGCGACTATCTCGAGACCCTCGACTGGAACAAAACGGCTCCCGGTCCGGAACTTCCGGCGGACGTCGCGGAAAAGACCGCGCAGAAGTATTTCGACGCCTGCCGCATGCTCGCCGGGTGCGAACCGTAAAACACTGGAAAAACCATGGCGGAACCGCTTCTGTCGGTCATTGTCCCCAACTGCAGAACGCCGGAGCTGACGAAGATCTGCTTTCGTCTGCTCCGCAAGTTCACGGATCCCGAAAAGGTCCGTGTCATCGCCGTGGACAACGACTCCGGTGACGCCTCGCTGGAATATCTGCGCAAACTTGCGTGGATCACCCTGATCGAACGCAAGGTCCCGCCCGGCGAAAGCGGTTACGTCATGCACGCCCGGGCCCTCGACGAAGCCTTTGCGCGGGTCGGCACTCCTTTCGTCATGGTCATGCACACCGACACCTTGATCCTCGCGCCCGGCTGGCACGATCATCTGCTGAGCCGTTTCGACGCCGACGACGTGGCCGGGGTCGGCAGCTGGAAACTCGAACCTCCGCGCCCGCTGCTTTTGCAGGCGGCCCATGCCGCCGAGGATCTTTTCCGCCGGATCGCCGGACGGAAGTCCGCGGACGATGTCCGTTATCTGCGCAGTCACTGCGCCGTGTACCGCACGGAGCTGCTGCGCAAATACACCGGCGGATTTTACGACGGGGAATCTGCCGGAAAAGCCGCCCATCTGAAACTCGCCGCAGCCGGATTCAAAATGATCTTTCTGTCTTCGGAGGAACTGAGCAGATACATCTGCCACCTGAATCACGCGACCATGATCCTCAATCCCGCTCCCGGCGACCGCAAGACCGGCCGGGCCTCGGCGCGGGACCGCCTCGACGGCAGGATGCGCCTTTTCAAGGGGATCCTCGATGCCGAAGAACTGGATATGTGACGGGAGTCCGACCATGAAGATCGCACTTGCCTGCTTCAAGTACAGTTCCGCCGCGGCCCATCCGCAGGATCTCGTCCGTCTGGCGCGGGAACTCCATGAACGGGGACACAGGGTGTCGCTCTACTGCAGTTTCATTGCGCCGGGGAGCGTTCTTCCGGACTTCCTTGCCGTCCGGCGTCTGAACGGCTCATCGTGGGGCAATGCCGGGCGCGCCGGAAAATTCATCCGCGGTCTCCGCGAAGCCCTGCGGCAGGACGGACCCGATGTGCTGGTGGCCTTCAACCGCATTCCGGGAGCCGATTTCTATTACGCGACCACCCGCTGCATCGCCGCGACGCCGCTGACGGGCTTTGCCCTTCTGAAGAAACTTCTGCCGCGCTACCGCTTCAATCTGGCCCTCGAAAGACGTATTTTCGGAGCGCGGTCCAAGACGAGGATACTGCATGTTTCGGACTTGCAGAAAAGGGAGTATCAGCGGGCCTACGGCACGCCCGACGGCCGTTTTTTCAAACTGCCGCCGGATATCCCTGCCGGCTGCGGACGTCCCGCCGACGCTCCGGAGCGCCGTGAGAGGATCCGGAAGGAACTGGGCGTCGAAGAGGGCGACATCCTGCTGCTCTGCGTGGGAAATTTCAGGATCGCGGGGGCCGACCGGGCCGTGGGCGCTCTCGCCTCGCTGCCGGAAATGTTCCGCGAACGCTGTCAGCTGGTTCTGGCCGGGAACGGCCGCACCTCCGCTCTGCGCCGTCTGGCCCGCCGCCTCGGCGTGCAGGACCGCGTCCGCTTCACCGCGGTGGACGACGGACTCAACGATTTTCTGCTGGGCGCCGATCTGCTGCTCCATCCCGCCCGGGGCGAATCCGCCGGGACCGCGCCTCTGCAGGCTCTCTGCGCCGGACTTCCCGTGCTGGCCACCGCCGCGGGCGGCTGGGCCCGCGAGATCGTGCGGGCCGACGGCGTCCTGCTGCCTGCTCCCTTTCACCAGGTCGAACTCAACCGCACGCTGCGGATGCTTCTTTCGACGCCGCTGAAGCTCGGAGAAATGGCCCGTGAAGCGGCCGCCGTCGGCGGCAGTCTCGATCTCAAGCGGCGGTTCGACGTGGCCGCCGACATCATCACAGGAAGCGTGTCGTGATGTGCCGCGCCCGTGAGACCGTCGAACTGACACCGGAATTCCGCCGGCTGTGGCGGGATTCCGATCCTTTCGAAGAGGTGGAGAAGCTGGAGGGCGAGATCTTCCGCAGCGTCAAGAACCGCAGGACTTTTCGTTTCGAGGTCGAAGGCAGGGGCTATTTCGCCAAGATCCACCGGGGGGTGGGCTGGCGCGAGATACTTAAGAACCTTCTGCAGCTGAAGATCCCCGTCCTCGGCGCCGCCAACGAGTTTCACGCGCTGGGCGCTCTGAAAGAAGCGGGCGTCCCCACCATGACGCCCGCCGCCTTCGGCCGCCGCGGACTGGATCCCGCCCGGCAGTTCTCGTTTCTCATCACCCGCGAACTGGAAAACACGGTGAGTCTCGAGGACGTTGCAAAGAAGGAGGTCCCCGCCGAGACGCGCCGTCTGCTCGTGCGCAAGGTGGCCGAGAGCGCGGGAAAAATGCACCGCGCGGGCATCAATCACTGCGACTGCTACATCTGCCATTACCTGATCCCCGCGGGGAGCGTCACGGCGGAAACGCCCGTCTACGTCATCGACCTTCACCGGGCCCGGCGGAGGAAAAAAGTCCCCTTCCATTATCTGGTCAAGGATGTGGCGGGACTCCACTTTTCGAGCATGGACGCAGGCCTGACCCGGCGGGACCGGCTGCGTTTCATCGCTTTTTACTGCCGTTGCATGCCCTCCTGCCGCGGGAACGGACGCTTCTGGAGAAGCGTTGACCGCGCCGCCCGGAGGCTCTACAAAAAGGAATTCGGCAGAGAAGCCGGGAAAGAGAAGAGTCCATGAGCGAGAAAAAAGACCGTTTCAACGTTACGGCGACCAGCGTTTCCGCCGTCGAGGGATACGATATGCAAGTCCTCATGCTGCCCATGAGAGACGGGGTGAAACTGCAGACCGTGATCGGATTCCCGCCGAACTTTTCGGGCCGGGCTCCCGTTCTCCTCATCCGTTCGCCCTACACCCGCCGGACGGAGCTGATCTACCCCTACGCGGGGGCGCTGAAGCGGGGCGTCGTTTCGGTTTATCAGGCCTGCCGCGGCACGGGGTGGAGCGAAGGCCTGTTCGACCCGGCCGACCGGGAGTACGAAAGAAACGACGCTGCCGACACCTTTGCCTGGCTGGAAAAGCAGAGCTGGTACAGCGGCCGCTGCGTCATGCTGGGGGCGAGTTATCCCGGCTGGGTGCAGTGGTGCGCCATGAGGACCGGATATCCGGGGCTGGCGGGCACGTCTCCCCACGTGGCTCCGGTTTACGGCTGCTGCGGAGCCGCCCGTTCCGGCGGCGTCGTGCGGATCAGTTTCGCCCAGTCGTGGATGCTTTCGATGCACCACCGCTGCCGCTTCGGTTATGAAAACGTGCCCGACTTCGAGAAAGAGGGGCTCTTCGAAAAACTCCCGGTCATCGAGGCGGACAGGAACGCGGGGTATCCCGAGGACGGCCCTTACCGCAGGTTCCTCTCTTCCGCGCTGAAGCCCGCGGAACTGGTGAACGGCTGGCGGCGGGATTTCAGGAACTTCACGGCGCCCGCGTACATTTCGGGCGGCTGGTTCGACGGATTCAAAGACGAGACGATCTCAAGTTTCATCGCCATGAAAAACGGCGCCGCTTCTCCCGAGGCGGCGGCCTTCACCCGGCTGGTCGTCGGACCGTGGATCCACGGCGGACTGGCCAATCCGGAGCTTTTCGGCAGAAAGTGCGACTACCGCAGACTGGACCCGACCCGGGAGAAGTTTCTTTTCAATCTTCTGCGCCGTCCCCATCGGGATCCTCTGCCGGGCGAGCCCGCGGTGCGCTACTACATGCTCTGCGAAAACAAGTGGCACTCGGCGGAGACCTGGCCCCCCGCGGGCACGGCGGAAAGGCGTTTTTATCTGCACAGCCATGGAGCGGCCAACACCCTGAACGGCGACGGGCGGCTCTCCGAAACAGCTCCGGGCCGGGAGCCCTGCGACGTGTATGTGAGCGATCCCCGCACGCCGGTATTGAGCGACGGCGGAAAACACGCCGCGCTGGGGTGTTACGACAGAAGGTCGATGCAGAACCGCTCCGATGTGCTGGTGTACACCGGTGAAAAGTTCACCTCTCCCCTGACGGTGACGGGCGAGGCGAAACTGCGCTTTTTCGCCTCGGTCTCCACGCCGGACACGGACTTTTTCGCGACTTTGACCTGTGTCATGCCGGACGGCCGCGCCATGCTGCTTGTCACCGGCGGACTGCGCGCCAGGTTCAGGAACATCGAAAAAGAGGAACTTCTGGAACCCGGCAGGATTTATGAATTCCGTCTCAGTTTCGGTCACATCGCCGTGAAGTTCATGCCCGGATGCGCCCTGCGTCTGGAGCTGTGCGGCCAGCACTTCCCCGCCTTCGAGCGCAACCCCAACTCCGGCGGACCGCTGCTGCAGGATAAAGAGCTCCATCTTTCGCGGCATACGATTTATCACGACAAGGACCACCCCGCAGAGCTTCTGCTGCCCGTGCTTTCCGCCCCGGGCGAGTAAAAGCGCTTCAGAGCTTCTTTCTTTCTCCGTAATATTCCGTATTCATCCGTAAATCTTCGTGCTGCGGCTCCGCGTTTCGGCACTGCGCGAGTGGTCGTTGTTTCTCTGCGGCGTCCGACCTGTCCGGACCAAAATACTTCCCGAATGCATCGAAAATTCCGGGTTCGGGATATATATTAAGGCAGTTACCGAGTTTCGGAGGAGATTGGGAGCAGTTTTATGAAGTCCGGATGGAATGGAAAAAGTAAAAATTGGCTTCGGCTCGGGATGGTCTGCGGTATCGTTGCTTTCTTGGCCGGCTGCGACGACTATCCGACCCGGCCGGGAGAGGGATTTTATTCTTACCCCGGGTTTCGGGACTGGTGGCGGATACCGTTGGTTTACCCATATCAGGTCCGTATATTGGATTCTTTCGACTGCGGGTATTTTGAAAAGTACGATCCGTCATCCTTGGTTGCCGAGCCGAAAGGGGAGGTTCTGATCCCTGCCGTGACCGCTTTTGCGGAGACGGGAAAATACTGGCTGTTCAAAGACGGGAAACATTGTTTCTCCTTCGATATAACGGCCTCCCGGATACGGCGGTTCGATTCAGAAGGGGCGCTGACCGTTTTTCTCGAGGGGGAAAAACTTTCCCGATTGTGTTTGTCAAGTTCTGCAAATTAAAAAGTCAGATATTTTAGTTGCTCGCTTCGA
>JAFTDL010000103.1 GCA_017454215.1 Lentisphaeria bacterium
GTTACGATCGAATTCGAAACAACGGGCCGAAAGCTGACGGTCCCCGCGCTGAAAACGGGGGAGAACTTCAAAATCGAAGTGCCCGACATGCCCGAGGCCGTCACCCTTGCCGACGGCCGGGAGTTCCGGATCGTTCCCGAACGCGCGAAGAAGAAACTGCGGATCGTCGCCTTCGGAGACTCCATCACCGAGGGGCGGACCCGGGTGAAACTGGCCGACAACTGGCTGCTCAAGCTCGGGAAGAATCTGGGCCGCAAGGTCAAACACTACAACGCCGGAGTCGGCGGCAACTCCGCCCGGGAGGCCATGGCGCGGTATGCAAGCGACGTGCTGGCCCGCAAGCCGGACATCATCCTGCTGGAGTTCGGCGGCAACAACCACGATCCGGCGCCGGAGAGAAAGCGCCGCCGGGTCTCCGACCGGGAGTTCCGCGCACTGCTCGAAAAGTTCAAGGCGGGTCTGCCCCGTAACTGCAAGGTCGTCATGATCACCTTTCCGCCCATCATCAACGAAAAACACGTGTACTTCAAGCGTGTGCCCGGGGGAAAGGTGGATGAAGAGCTGCAGAACCAGCGGCAGATCGTCCGCAACTTCGCAAAGGAGAACGGGTACCCGCTGCTTGATCTCTACAAGCTCATCTATCCCCGCCGTCAGGAGTTCGTTCTGCCCGACGGCGTACACCTCTCTCCCGCCGGACAGACCTTCTTCGCCGAAGAGACGGCCAGGGTGCTGAAAGAGGCGGGATACCTCGACAGATAGCAAAGCGCGCTTATCGGCAAAGCGCCCCCCGACCGTTCCGGAAGCTCCGGAGGAGCCGGGTGGGGGGGCGGGGCCGTCAGGGGATACCTCGACCGGCGGAAAAATCCCGTCAACGGCGTTCCGTCCGGGCCGTTTCGATCATTCCGGCGGTCCTGCGGCAGCGGGCGTACGTGTCCGCGAGGAACGCTTTGATCTTCTCCTCCGGCTGGTCCGCAGGCAGCACGTCGGGAACGAAAAACGGCGTGTTGCGCATGGCAAGTTCGAAACTGGCGGGGCGGCCGGTGTATGAGGACGCGGCGATGAGACGCGCGATCCGCTCCCAGTCAAGCGTGCCGTAAAACGGCGGCTGGTGCAGATCGCCGCTCGTATCGTTGTCGTTGAGGTGCAGCGCCTGCAGACGGTCCTTGTATTTTTCCATGCGGTCGATGCCCTGCGCTTCGTCGATGTTGGCGTGTCCGGTGTCGAGGGTTATGCCGACGCGGTCGGCCGGATAGGCCGCCATGATTTTCCCGATGACCTCAAAGGAGTCGTTGCGGGTGTTTTCGACGGCGATCTTCGTATCGTACTTTTCCAGCGCCGGGAGCAGTTCGTCAAGACTGCGCCGCAACGCGTCCAGCCGGGCGGGAAAGAGTTTTTCGTCTTCGGGCGTGTCCCCCTTCGTCCGGCGGACGGGAATGTGCATCATGACGCACCCCGTGCCCTCCAGTTCGCGGAGCATGACGATGCGGTTGAGCACCAGCTCGACGCCGGACCTGCGCCGGTATTCCTCGGGGGAAAACCACAATTTCTCCATGCCCGCCGAACCGTGGATGTCCAGCAGTTTGAGGCCGTACTGTTTCAGCCATTTTTTTACCTGCGCGATCTCGAAGGCGCTGTAAAGAAAATCGGTGTTCCACTGGTGACACCAGTGCAGATGCGTGAATCCGGCCTCGGCGATCAGCCGCAGGTACGGCTCCGGCGACCCCGTGCTGCGCAGAATGTCGGTGTTGAGTGCGATGTCCATGACAGATCCTTTCCCGAAAAATCGTCTCCGCTTTCTTAATATGCCCCGTATCCCGCGTTTTTTCAAGCGACGGGGGAGGGTCTCCATACGGGATCCGGTTTTCAGAACAGGACGATCTGCGCGCCCTCAACTTCGGACGCCGGAATACGTTCACTGTCTGCTGTTCGCCGCCCGGCTTCTGGCGGCCAGGACCGCGATCTCATCGGGGGAAAGAATTTTCTGTTCGACGGTGATGTCGGCCATCTCTCCCGTGAACATCCACGGACCGCCCCAGCCCTTGCCCAGCTCAACGGGACCGTCTCCGGCAGCGGGAGAAAAGTTCTCCGCGGTTTTTTCGAGCTTCAGCTTGCCGTTTACATAAAAGCGCTGCGTCCAGACATTTTCCCTGCCGGGGACCGGCTCGAATACGAAGGCCAGATGGGTCCACTGACCCGCCTTCGGCAGGAACCAGCACCGTTCGATGTCATATTTTCGGGTTTCCGTGTTGAGCACGCGCGAGGAGATCAGTCCCGCCCAGCGGCAGAGGATGAAAGGGGCCCCCTTCTTCGAGAAATAGGAATCCATGATCTCGTTGGAATTCCCCTTGCGGGCGTCGAACTGCGGCCGGATGGAACAGGCAAAGGTGACGCCGGGAGAAGCAATGGCGATATCTTCAGTGCCGGGGATCGTCGCATAGGCCTTTTTCCCGTCCAATTTGAGAACGCCGTTCTCCACGACCGCGCCCTCGTGAAGACTCAGCTGCTTTACGGTATACTCCGCGGCGGTCACGCTTCCCAGAACCGCCGCCGTCAGAATGGCAAGAAATGTTTTCATGAGAAAATCCTCTTTTTTTTACGTGTTTAGGGAGCCTTTTTACCATCGTAGGTCCAGCTGGGCAGTTTGGCCGAGCCCTCGTTGCGGCTGCCGAAGGCGCTGTCGTCCCACGGATCCAGAAACAGAGTGGACTTGACAGAGCCGATGTGGGAATCGAAGAACACGATGTTGCCCGAACCGCCGTGGCGGATCAGGTTGGGCATCCCCTGATAGGCGTTGCTGCCGGGCTTCGCCGCCCGGACAAAGAAATAACTGGACGTGGTCGGATTTGAACAGCTGGCGCTGTCCATGAAGGAGTAGAACCGCGACGGATACTTGATCAGCGACGGCTTGATGCGCTGCTTTTCGTCCATGTCGCCGGAGCCCTTCTTCGAGAGCCGCAATCCTTCGGCATTGATCCCGTAGCTCACGTATGACGCATCCACCACATGCTGTCCCACGGAGCCTTTCCATGCAATGGACTTGGAGGCCTTCGTGTCCGAGGGGCAGGCGTAGACCATCTTGCCGCCCATGAGATTTTTGAGCAGAACGTCCATCCAGTAGGTCTTGTCATTGCTGTTGCCGGGATAGTTCGGATGCTTGCTCGACACGTCCATGAGACACCAGCCGCACTCGTCCACGTAGAACGTCTGCGCCATGCCGATGGCCTTGAGATTGTTTTTGCACGATGCGTCGCGTCCCCGCTCCCGGGCCTGCTGGAGCGCGGGCATGAGCATCGCCGCGAGGATCGCGATGATGGCGATCACGACGAGAAGCTCGATCAGCGTGAACGGCTTGTCAAGGGGAAAACGGGTGACAGGGGAACATTTTCGTTTCATTTTTGCCTCCTTGGGGGTGTATTATTTTGATTTTTTGACGGGGGTCAGAACGAATCCCGCGAACCGGAGCGTTTTGATGCCGGAGCCCGCGGTGAAGATCGGTTTGAAGTAGAAGTACGAGTAAGCCGTGCGGGCGTGGACCGCCTTCGCCACGGGAATATCCGCGTATTTCCCCTCGGGCAGATCGCGGACGGCGATCCCGCGCTCCATGCCGTCGGGCTGGTTGCGGAATCCCGGTTCCCAGCCTGCGGCGAAGGCGTGACCTTTTTTCTCCGCGCCGGGCAGAAATTCCGCTTTCACCCGCACCGCCAGATCGTAGCGCATATCCGGATCGGCCGTGTAATACTGCGCCGAATAACTGCGGATGATCCGCTGTTTTTCGGGGCGGGTCATCTCGACGGCGGGCGTGCCGTCCTCGGTGATCTTTTTGCCGCCGCTCACCAGATCGGGCCGGACGACGAAGGCGACTTCCGGAGCGATGACGACCTGTTTCGCCGCCGCAAGACGGTTTTTGACCCATTTTTCAAGCGTGTCGCCGGAGACGTTGGAACGCTTTTTGATGCCGAAGCGCCGGCACTCGGCGGCGAATTTTTCCAGCAGGGAGATCTGTTTTTCGACGGGATAGGAATCGAACAGCGCTCCGCTGGAAACCTCCATGAACCGCAGGGAAACGCGCTCTTTTGCCACCCGGTCCGAAAAGACGGGATCCTTTCCGCAGGCCCGTTCCGCCCGATCGAAGATCTTTTCCGCTTCGCGCTGAAAATCCCGGTCGTAGAAGGAGGGAAAGAGGAAGAAGCATCCGGTCTGATAGTTGTGTTTCTTTGCGGCGCGGCGGATGAGTTCGTAGTATTCGTTCACGGCCTCCGCCGCCGGACCGTAGTAGAACTCGAAGAACTCCCGGCGTCCCGAGTGTTCGTCAAAGGCGGGATCGCGCATCAGCCGCGCGGCCAGATAATAGCGCCACTCTTCGAAATCCACGCCCCGCACGTGCCACGAGGTGTGGTCCTGAAAGGCCTGCGCCCCGTATTTGTGGTAGAGCCGCAGATTGTAGGGAAACGTGTCGTAATCGTTGATGGGATAGAGATAACGGGTGAAATTGGTGGTGTAGGTCGTCGCGTAGAGTTTGCCGCCGAGTTTTTTCCAGTTGCTGATGTCGCGGAAAATGCCCTTGTTGACCGGATCGACGGGGTCGTCCAGACGCCGGCTGAAAGTCCCTTCGATGTCGCAGAACTTGAGATAGACGTTGGGTTCGGGGCGGGTCTTCCGGGGCGCGACCCGGGTGGTCCAGTAGGCGTTGGCGAGGATCTTGATGTCGGGATACTCTTTGCGCATCTCGGAGGCGATCCGGTTGACCACGCGCAAGTAGAGTCCGGCGTGACCGCCTTCCTCCTCTTTGGCGGCCGTGCAGTCGGGGCACTGGCAGATGCGGTCGTTGTCATTGTTGGTGATGCGCAGAAAAGTGTCCTTGGGAGAAGCGCATTTTTTCCAGTACGCCTTCACCTCTTCGATGAGAGTTCTGCACAGTTCCGGGTTCGAGAAGCACACCTGCGGCTGGCCCATGCCGCCCCGTCCTTTGACGCCCTCGCGTCTGCCGCCGCGCAGAGCGAAGAACTCCGGATGGTCCTTGAAGTATTTCGACGCGGGAATGAAAATATGCATGGAGTCACCGTCCACAGGAACGGAGCGCCAGAAGGGGCCGAGTTTCTCGTCGATTTTTTCCAGTCCGTACACGGTGTTGATGCGCGATTTCGAGAGGAACTCGTTGTACCGGGCCTCGCTCATTCCCTTCGGCGGCATCAGGCGGAGAATGTTTCTGCCCAGCGGAAACGCCGGGGCGAAGCGGAAGTCCACCCGGCTGAGATCGAGATGTTTTTTCTGCGGGACCTTTTCCGCAAGAGGGGTGTAAAAACGTACACCGCATTCGCGTTCGAGAAATTCGTAAACGGCGTAGAGCGTTCCCCGCGCGTTTTCGGCCGGACCGGTGAGAAAGAGCGTCCCGCCGCGGCTTTGTCCCAGAGATCCCTCGTCGGAGAGGGGAGGGAGTTTCCCCAGTCCTTTTGCCGCCAGCTCCGGCCCGATGCAGATGCCGCCCTTTTGCGGGACCGCCGACTGAACGATGCGGTACGCTCGGCCGGTGATTTTTTCAAGATACTTCGCAAGTGTTTCAGCCGCATAATTCTCCACAGGGGAGGGCGACTCCGGCAGAATGATGCTTTCCGGCTCGAACGCCGCCGCGGACAGCGCCGCGAAAATGATGAATGATATGAAAGTTGCGCGGGATCTTTTCATGGCTTCTGCCCTCCTTCCGCCTGTTATGTTCCGTTGTCGGAGCGCCTTCCGTCCGACCGCGATTAATATAACACGGCGCCGCCTCTTTGGGAATACCCGTCACGGGAGACGATATTACACAAGAAGGAGACAAAAGTGTATATTGCCCCGTCTCCGGCGTTCCGGTGCGGGGAAAAGAGGGCGGTTCACTGTGTGTTCCATACGCCGGTGAGGCGCTGGCGGCGGTAGGCGCCGGGAGTCATGCTGCAGTAGCGGCGGAACTGCCGGCGGAAATAGGCCATGTCGTTGAACCCGCACGCGCGGGCGACCTCCTTGACGGAGAGACTGCCTGTGGCCAGATACCACTTGGCCCGCGAAATGCGCATCTTGTTCAGCGCTTCGATCAGCGTTTCGCCGAACGCCCGGCGGTAGAGACGGCTCAGGTACTGGGCGTTGCAGTGCAGATGACCGCTGATCGTTTCGAGCGTGAGTTCCTCGAAAAAGTGGGTCCCAATGAATTTCTGCGCCGCCACGGCCAGCGGCGTCGCCAGATCCCGTTCCTGCCGGGTCGGGGAGGGGCGGCGCATTTCCCGGATCATCAGGGCCAGCAGCAGATCCATGATGTCCCTGTCCGGTTCCAGACGGCTCTGTTCGGTGAGAAATGACTGGGCGTAAGTCGAGAAGTCTTCGGGTTCCCGCAGAATGCCGTGCTGAGGAAGCGTTCCCATGACCGTTCCGTCATCCATGAAGTGGAACCAGAAAAACGACAGGTTGTCAGGATACGGGGCCAGGCCCCCGTGCTTTCTGCCGCGCTGCAGCAGCAGCCACTCCCCCGGACGGACGCGGAACTGCCGCTCCTCCTCGAACATTTCGAGTTCTCCCTGCAGCACGACGATGAGCTCGTCGCTGTTTATGACCCGCGTCACGTGCCGGCCGCCTCCCGCGCAGATGAACTTGCCCGCGAACAATGCTTTTACCGACATGCGTTTTTGTCTCCTTTTTGTTTAATATAGTCATTGAAACGGGCATTTACAAACGCGGTTTTTCACGGTATATTAATGAGCGTGACACATCTGTTGTTTTTTCATGGGAGAATTTTTGATATGCATGCGTATGAATCTCCGGAGCTTTCCTGCGTGAAACCGGCGGACCCGGTCCTTGCCGGGCGGATCGAAAGCTGTATGAAGCGCACCATCCCCTCCGCCGCGGCCAAGGCCGCGGAGACCGGCCGGATCGACGCGTTCGATCTTGAGCACTACCACGGCGAGCGGCACATCTACTGGGATTCCGACACGGCGAAGATCCTCGAGGGCATGGCCTATGCGCTCACCATCAAGCCCGACGAAAAGCTGGCCGCGCTCTTCAGATCGTGGACTGAAAAGATCGTTTCCTGCCAGTGCGCCGACGGTTATCTCAACAGCTATTTCACCGCCGTCTGTCCTCAGGACCGGTGGAAAAACCTCAGCACCCGGCATGAACTCTACTGCGCGGGACACCTGATGGAGGCCGCCGTCGCCGGAAAGGACCTGCCCGGCGGCAAGGCATTTCTCGACGCCGTCTGCCGCTATGCCGACCTCATCTGCGCCGCCTTCGGACGGGAGAAGGGCAAGCGCCGCGGCTGGCCCGGACACGAGGAGATCGAACTTGCCCTCGTGAAACTCTACCGCGCCACCGGAAACCGCCGTTATCTCGATCAGGCGGCCTACTTCATCGACGACCGGGGAACGGAACCCAACGTCCTTGCCGCCGAGGAGCCCCCCGCGGGAACGGTCTTCAGCGTTCAGGCCGACAAGCCCGTCCGCGAAATGACCGAGGCCTACGGCCACGCCGTGCGGGCCGTCTATCTCTACACCGGCATGGCCGATGTCGCCCGCGAAACGGATGACGGCGAACTGTTGAACGTCTGCGAAAAACTCTTCGACAACATCCGTTCCCGGAAAATGTACGTCACCGGCGGCATCGGTTCCAGTTTTCAGGGCGAACGCTTCACCCGCGACTTCGATCTCTCCAACGGCAGTCTCATGTACGCCGAAAGCTGCGCCGCCATGGGCCTCTGCCAGCTGGCGTCGCGCCTTTTCAACATCACGGGGAAGTATCTTTACATGGACGTGCTCGAGACCGCCCTCTACAACGGCGTCCTCTCCGGCATCAGCCTCGCCGGTGATGATTTCTTTTACACCAACTATCTGGAAGTGGACGACAATCTCGTCTGCTACAACAGCGGCTCCCCCGTGCGGCAGAAATGGTTCGGCTGCTCCTGCTGTCCCACCAGCTTCTGCCGTTTCATCCCTCAGATGGGCCGCTTCGTTTATTCCGTCGGGGAAGACGAGATTTCCGTCAACATTCCCGCCGCCAATACGGCGGAGCTGAGACTGAAAGACCGCACCGTCAAACTCAAGATCGAAGGAAACTATCCCTATTCCGGAAACGTGAGGATCGTCGTGGAGACGGCGGGGGCGTTCACCCTGCGTCTGCGCGTTCCCGGCTGGTGCCGCGCATGGCGTCTCGCCGTCGGAAATGAAACCTTTGCCGAGCCCGTCATCAAAAGAAACTGGCATGCCGGGGAGGTCGTCGCGTTCGATCTGGACATGCCCGTGGACGCGGTCTGCTGCGATCCCCGCGTGACCGGAAATTCAGGCCGTGCCGCCCTGCGCCGCGGGCCCGTCGTCTACGCCCTCGAAGAGATCGACCAGTCCTGCCCCGTGCGCGAACTGGTTCTTTGTCCCGACCGTCCCATGTCCATCGTTTCCGCCCCGGGGCTTCCCGCCGGGACCCCGGCCATCCGCGGGACCGCCCTGCGCGAGATATTCCCCGAAAAAACACTCTACACCGTCACGCCGCCCCGATACGAAGAGACCGTCTTTACCGCCATTCCCTACGCTCTGTGGCAGAACCGCGGCAAAACCAATATGTGCGTCTGGAACCGCATCCTCCGCGCCGCGTATTGATTCTGCCGGAGGCTTGCCGCCGGGAGGGGCTTGCCCCGCCTGCCGTCCGTATTCTCTTCCGCGGCCGTCGTTTCGCCCGTTCCGCACGGGTCGGCGGATCCGGTTCCGAAACATTCCGCTTTTCCCGCAGAAGGATGGGGCACGGGGGAAGGGGATCACCGACCTTTTTCGGGAACGGCGCGTTGTCGAAAAGCTGCCAAAACGGCCTTAGAAATGCGTTTCTGATGCGGTTTTGGTGAAAGTTTTGAAGATTGTTTTCTCGCAATTTCGCGTTTCTGAGAGAGATGGTATTGCTCAAAAGTCAAAAAAAATCAAAAAAATCGTTTTTTTTCTCTTGAAAATCCCGAAAAATGGATTAAATTCTACGCGATGCAAAAATCAGACGGGGCCTGCCGCCACCGGATGCCGTCGCGTTCGGGACGTCCCCCGGCCGGTTTGAAAAAGCCGAATCACAATTTCAAGAGGTGAATGATGAACGCGTATGCACAGAGAGTTTTCGACGATCTCAAAACCAAAGTTCCGTGGGAGAAGGAATTTCTGCAGAGTGTGGAAGAGGTTTTCAACACTCTGGGATCGGTCCTCGACGAGAATCCCCAGTACGAGGCGAACCGTGTGCTGGAGCGCATGGTGATCCCCGACCGCGCGATCGCCTTTCAGGTCCCCTGGCTCGACAAGGACAACAAAATTCAGATCAACACCGGCTACCGCGTTCAGTTCAACGATGCGCTGGGTCCCTACAAGGGCGGTCTGCGGTTCCACCCCAGCGTGACGCTTTCGGTCATGAAATTCCTCGCTTTCGAGCAGACCTTCAAAGACTCCCTCACCACGCTGCCCATGGGCGGCGCCAAGGGCGGAAGCGACTTCAATCCCAAAGGCAAGACCGACGTCGAAGTCATGAATTTCTGCAAGTCCTTCATCCGCGAACTCCACCATCACATCGGTCCTGACGTGGACGTGCCCGCCGGCGACATCGGCGTCGGCGGCCGCGAGATCGGTTATCTCTTCGGCGAATACAAGCGTCTGACCCACCGCTACTGCGGCGTCCTCACCGGCAAGGGCATCGGCTGGGGCGGATCGCTCATCCGTCCCGAGGCCACCGGCTACGGCGCCATCTACTTCGTGCAGGAAATGCTGGCCCGCCGCAACGACTCCATCGCGGGCAAGACCGTGGTCATCTCCGGTTACGGCAACGTGGCCTGGGGTGTGGCCAAGAAGGCAAGCGAACTGGGCGCCCGGGTCGTCACCATCTCCGGCTCCAAAGGCTACATCCACTGCGAGGGCGGCCTGACCGGCGAAATGATCGCCTACATGCTCGAAGTCCGCGAGAAGGGTCTGGACCTCTCCGTTTTCACCGATAAATTCCCCGGATGCAAATTCTTCCCCGGCCGCAAGCCCTGGGAAGTCAAGGCCGACATCGCCATGCCCTGCGCCACGCAGAACGAAGTCAACGGCGAGGATGCCGCGAAACTGGTCGCCAACAAGGTCATTCTGGTGGCCGAAGGCTCCAACATGGGCTGTCTGCCCGAGGCCGCCGAGTGCTTCCAGCGCAACGGCGTCATGTTCGCGCCGGGCAAGGCCGTCAATGCCGGCGGCGTCGCCACCAGCTGCCTCGAGATGTCTCAGAATGCCGGTCACTGCAACTGGACCAGCAGCGAGGTCGATCACCGGCTTCATGACATCATGGTCCACATCCACGCCGCCTGCGTCGAGAACGGCGCACGCAAGGACGGCAGCGTGGACTACATCGCCGGCGCCAACATCGCCGGATTCAAGCGCGTGGCCGACGCCATGGTCGCTCAGGGCATCTGAGCCTTCGTTTGAAAACACGGGCACCGGTTCCGGAAACTTTTCCGGGGCAGGTGTTTTTTTGCCGTATTCTGCCATGATTTGACATGAAATTCGCACTTTTGAACATTTCATACGGCCGTCGGTGAGAGTATACTATAAACACCGTTGATCCGTTTTTTGTATCGAAATGTTCCAGCCCCGGCGCGGGAGGAACGGTTTGAAAGGAAGAGGCTATGTCTGAACTTGCGGCTCTGAGGGAGAAACTCTTTATCCGGCAGGAAGAACTGCACAAGGTCCTGCATGTGGGACTGGGCGAGACCGCATCCTGCGGCTACAACCGGCGCTGCGCCGTTTCCGATCCCGGCCGCAGAAACATCTGCGAGGAGTATTTTCAGCAGCTGATGCCCGAATACGGCGCTTTTGCCGAAGCCGTGCGCAGGGAACTTGCCGGAAAAACGCCCTTTGCTCCCGGCGTGCCCATTGCGGAAGACGATCTGTGGCTCTGGGGCGGTCCCACACCGGAGTGGGGCGGGTCTCCTGATCCCGACACCCTGATGAAAACGGCGTCTTACTTCGATGCGCGAAACGGGATCTATGTCTACGGCCCCACCACGGAAGAGATGATCGCCCGGCACCGGGGCATGAAAAAACTGCTGGCCATGGTCACCTCCACCTGCCGGGCGCCCGGTCA
>JAFTDL010000104.1 GCA_017454215.1 Lentisphaeria bacterium
AGTGAGTGTTCCCCTCGCGGCAGTAACGGCAGACGCCGCAGTAGCCGGAGGGCTGGCAGATCACCTCGTCCCCCTCCTTGAAATGACGCACGCCGCGGCCGACGGAAGCGATCACGCCCGAGGGCTCGTGCCCGGGGATGAGGGGAAACGTCACGTTCCTGCGGATGCCCTTGATCGCCTTGTAGTCCGTGGCGCAGAACCCGCAGGACCTGATGCGCACGAGCACCTCGCCGTCGCCCGGTTCCGGCGTCGGGACCTCCTCAAGAACAAGATCATTGAAATCGTGCAGTACCGCAGCCAGCATAACGACCTCCCTCAGTCATATCTGATACGTATAAGTTAAGTGTGCTTAATATACCACGATCCGTGAAATTTTCAAATCCGCCGCCTCAGCGCCGGAGAACGGCGGTCCCGTCCGCAACGGTCAGCACGTCGTCGAACGAAAACGACATCAGCGGAAAAGAGTGGCCGAAGGGAAATCCGGCGGCCACGGGTCGCCCCGTTCGGGCGGCGAAACGGCGGAAGAACTTTTCCAGCTCTTCCGGGTCGCTGCCCGAAAACGCGCCGAAAACCACCCCCGCCGCGCCGGAAAAGAGACCGCTCTGCTCCAGCTGGGTGAGACAGCGGTCGATCTTGTAGACCGGTTCGTTGATGTCTTCCAGCAGGATCACCCGCCCCGCCGCATCCGGCAGAAAGTCGCTTCCGGCCAGACTGGCCGCCACGGTGAGGTTCCCGGCGAGGATCTTTCCCGCAAAGCCCTCCCCCGCGATGAGCCGCACGGGACAGGAGCGCTTTTCGCCCGCAAAGGCCTTTTTCATGTTGTCGAGGGTGGAGCCGTCGGCGGCAGCCAGTTTCCCCAGCATGGGGCAGACCACGGGGAGACCCGCGTTCATCCGCATCATGGCCCAGTGCAGAGCCGTCACGTCGCTGTACCCGCAAAGGGGGATGCGGCGCTTCCGCAAAGTTTTCCAGTCCAGCAGCGGCAGAAGCTGGGCGGAGCCGAAGCCCCCCCGGGTGCAGAGCAGAAGATCCACGGCGGGATCGAGCCACATCTTTTCGAGGGCTGCCGCCCGCTCCTCGGGCAATCCGGCCAGATAGGACACGCCGCACTCGGAAACGGCGAGAGGGCCCTTGACTTTCAGACCCTCGCGGCGCAGCACGGTCCTGCCGGACTCCGCAAGTTCGGGCGCCAGACGCCCCGCCGGGGCGATCACGCCGATGGTACGAATGGTGTCGGGAAAAAGCATTTTTTCTTCACAGCATGTGGGCCATGCGCTTCTTTTTGGTTTCCAGATAAAAGGCGTTGTCCGCGTTGGGCGGGATGATGATGGGGACCCGCTCGGTGATATGGATCCCGTAGCCCGACAGCCCCACCAGTTTCCGGGGATTGTTGGTGAGCAGACGCACGGAACGGACCCCCAGATCCAGCAAAATCTGCACGCCGATGCCGTACTCGCGCAGATCGTCGGGGAAGCCCAGCTTTTCGTTGGCCTCCACGGTGTCGCAGCCCTCGTCCTGAAGTTTGTAGGCGTGGATCTTGTTGAAGATGCCGATGCCCCTGCCCTCCTGCCGCAGATAGACCAGCACGCCCGAGCCGTTTTCGGCGATCTGGCGCATGGCCGCGTGGAGCTGACTGCCGCAGTCGCAGCGCCGGGAGCCGAAAACATCTCCCGTCAGACACTCGCTGTGGACCCGGACCAGCACGTTTTCCTTGTCCCGCACATCGCCGCAGACCAGCGCCAGATGCTCGAAGGAGTCCACCTTCGTCCGGTAGGCGGTGATGGAAAACTCGCCGTATTCCGTGGGCAGTTTCGCGCACTCGCCGCGCACGATCAGCCGTTCGTGATGACGCCGGTACTCCACCACCGAGGCGACGCTGCCGAGTTTGAGGCCGTGCTTTTTCGCAAATTCGATCAGCTGGGGCAGACGGGCCATGGTGCCGTCGGGATTCATGATCTCGCAGATGGCTCCCCCCGGCGTGCATCCGGCCAGCCGGGCCAGATCCACCGCCGTCTCAGTGTGCCCCGTGCGCCGCAGGACCCCGCCCGGCCGGGCGATGAGCGGAAAGGAGTGTCCCGGCATGGTGAAGTCCGACGCCGTGTATTTGGGGTCGTTGAGCGCCATGATGGTCTTGGAACGGTCGAAGGCGCTTATCCCCGTGGTGGTGCCGTGGCGGAAATCCACGCTCTGGGTGAACGCCGTGCCGTAGGGATCGGTCATCGAGGCCGGCGTCGACAGATTCAGCGCCGCCGCCCGCTCCTGCGTGATGGGCGCGCAGATGAGTCCGCAGGCGTGGGTGGCCATGAACGCGATGTTTTCGGGCGTGGCGAAGTCCGCGGCGCAGACGAGATCGCCCTCGTTCTCCCGGTCCTCGTCGTCGGTGATGACGATCATTTTGCCCGCACGGATGTCGGAGATCAGTTCGTCGACGGATGCAAATTCGAAGTCTTCCATAAAAAAGAGTCCCTCCTTCAGCTCACAATTCGATGCGGCGCGAAAAACCTTCGATGCCCGAAGCCCTGCCGCTGGCGTGATCGTAGGTCACGACGACCCCGTCAAGCCGGATGACGCCGGTCTCCACCACGGGAAGACGCCCGGGCATGCCGCTTGAAAACTTTTTCAGCACCTCCGGGATGCCCCGTCCGAGAATGCTCATTTCGGCCCCGACCATGCCCGCGTCGGTGACGGCCGCGGTGCCGCCGGGCAGGATGCGTTCGTCGGCCGTGCGCACGTGGGTATGGGTCCCCAGCACGGCGGTCACCCGCCCGTCGAGGTAGTGGGCCATGGCCAGCTTTTCGCTGGTGGCCTCGGCATGGATGTCCACGATGACCGTCCGCACATGGGCGGGAAGTCCGGCGAGGATCTCGTCCGCGGTCTCGAAGGGACACCTGGCGCACTCCTTCATGAAAACACGCCCCTGCAGCACGATCACGGCGACGCTTCCCCCCGCGGGATTGGTGAAAATACCGAAGCCCCGCCCCGGCTGGGTGCGGTTGTAGTTCGCGGGCCGGATGACCCGGTCAAGACCGCCGATCTCAAGATCGAAGCCCTTCTGATCCCATGTGTGGTCGCCCGAGGTGACCACGTCGCAGCTCTGCAGAAGCTCTCTGGCGCAGCTTCCGGTAAGTCCGTTGCCGCCCGCGGAGTTCTCGCCGTTGACGACGACGAACTGGGCGTTGTACTCGCGGCGCAGTTCAGGCACCAGCCGGTGCACCGCCTCGCGTCCCCCTTTGCCGACCACATCGCCGATAAAGATGAATCTCATCGTCTCTTCTCCTTCCTCGATCCGCCGGTAGCCGTCCGCCGGAACACACGGCTCCCGCTGTCAGAAACTTCGGGAAAACGATGCAGAGAGGGATGCGGCGGAGATCCTCCTGCCGCCGGGAGGCCACATTTTCCGCCCCCCCCTGATCCTCTTCCATCCAGACTACGGACGTCGACGCCCTTACTGTCGGCAACGGAATTTCACCGTTTCAACCTCGGGAAAAGCGCTCAAAAAAATTCGCCCCCCCCGCGGCTCGCGGACTTTCACCGCCGGTCGGGAATAACCGCAAAAACACTTGCGGCGCACCCTGCCCCGAAGATCGACTGCCGCACACGGCGGCACATCAAAGACGTAATATAGCACGATCCGCACAAGTTGCAAATCGTTCACGGATGTTTTTCACGCCCGCCGCCCGGAAGACGGCAGCTGCACCAGAACGACGGCGCCGAAAATAATGCCGCAGCCGATGAGATTCACCGGGGTATAGCGTTCGCCGAGCAGCAGCC
>JAFTDL010000105.1 GCA_017454215.1 Lentisphaeria bacterium
CCGTGCAAAAAAAGTTTTTCCCCTCTCCCGAACCCTCACCCTTTTTTCAAAAAAAATGGGGCTTTTTCGCAGGGAGGGCTCCGCGCCCTCCCTGCACCCTCCGGCGCCCCGTAGCACGGGGTGGCGGGTGACTGCGCGCTGCCCGCTGGGGGCGCGCAGGGGGAGGAGAACGTCGGCTTCCGGGGGCCGTGCTTGTCTGTGTGCAAATTTCAGTTTCGGCCCGACGTTTCGGTCCTGCGCCTCCCCGAAGGGCAAGGCGCAGTCACTCCGGCGCCGACGTTTCGGCCGGCAGGGGGTTGGGGGCGCGCCGCAAGCGCCCCCGCAAAAAAAGCCCTTTTTTCTCGAAAAAGATGGGGGCTCGGGGGAAGGAAAAACCGCTTTTTCGCAAGAAAAAGAGGCTTTTCCTTCCCCCGAGGGGCTCCATGCTTTACAGCGGATCGCGCTGCAGCAGGGCTGAAAAGTTTTTTTCGCAGGAATCGAGGAAAGTCTGCCAGGCGTTTTCGTCGATGAAGGCGTCGGTGTCTCCGGCTTGGAGGAGGGAATATCTTTTCTTCATCTGGTTCTGGCCGGTATGGTTGCCGATGAAGAGGTCCACGTGTTCTTTACGGCAGCGGGCGAGACTGGCGGAGAAGGCGCCGCGCCAGTCCTCATTTTCGAGGTTATATTTGCGGATGTACCAGGACTCCATGGTATTGAGACCTGCGCCGCCCATCATTCCGGCGCGGACGGGTTTGCCGTACCGGGTGCCGGCGTTCCAGAAGAGGGAGAAGGTGCCGGGGGAGTGGCCGGGGGTCGCGACGCATTCGATGGTCACGTTCCCCAGAGTTATCCGGTCCCCGTCGCGGAGCAGGTGATCGGGGGTGAAGGTGCCGGGAAAGGTCATGTCGTATTCGGGGGCCCATGAGAGGGGGCGTTTTCCCGTGACGATGTCGAGGTCGCCCGCGCCGATGAAGGTTTCGGCATGTGTGAGTTCGATCAGGGCTTTCGTCGCGCCCGCGTGGTCGATGTGGCCGTGGGAGTGGACGATGTACTTTATATCCGCCGGATCGAAGCCGAGGCGCCGGGTGGATTCCAGCATGAGGTAGAGAGTCTCCTGATAGCCGGAGTCGATGACGATCAGGCCGTCCCCCGTGTCGATGAGGTGGGTCGAAGCGGGGATCGTGCCGGTGAAAAAGGTGTTGCCGAAAACTCTGAAGGGAGAAAAGGCTCCTTCCCAGGGTTTTTCCATGACTCTTCCTCCGTCAGCGGTTGGCAGGGATGTTGACCAGCGGCGGCCTGACGCAGTCGGGATAACTGTCGTCTTCCTCGGCCGGGAAAAGCTCCGCGCGCAGTTCGAACATGGCGTCGGCGGCGGTGTTGAGCAGCGCAAGTCCGCCCCTTGCCGTGAGGCGCTGGGCGCCGCCCTCGTAGCCGCCGGCCACCAGCATGTTGGCGTGACCGATGTACGACATGTAACTGGTGGAGTTGTAGGCGATCCACGTGCGGCGGAAGGGACTGTGCCATTTGATCTCCTGCCCCAGTTCGCAGCAGAGTTCTCCGGGCACGCCGACGAAGCAGACGTCGCCGATGGCGACGACCTGCATTTCGAGTTCGAGGGCGGTTTTGCCGTCGTAATATGCCGGCAGGGTGTCCAGTTTGTTTTTGCGAAGGGGCACGGAGACGAATTTGCTTTTCGCGCCCACTTTGGCGTCGTCCATGCGGAAGCGGGCCGGATTGCGGGTGGAGTCGATCAGGCCGCCGATGGCGGCTTTGGCGAGGTTCCGGCCCATCTGCTCGACGGCGTCGGCTCCCAGTTCGTCCTCTTTGGGCACGAGGTCGCCCGCCGCGCCCGAAATGAACATGCTTTCGGCTCCGGTCTCGCTTGTGACGTAACGCCGGAACGCGCCGGGAAAGTCGGCTGAGATCCTTCTGCCGCCCAGTCCGGGAGAATGTCCGGCCAGCGGATGCGCGGCGTAGTTGCCGACAAGATAGAGGGGCTGACCGCTCTCCTTGTCGGTGAAGCAGAGTTGGCCCAGCTCCTTGTCGGCGTATTCCGCCGCCACGGGCACGACTTCGCGGCGGTGGGGGGTGAAGGTGGCGTGATTGCACGCCGTCACGTAGCGGCGGTTGCGGTTCTCGTCGCATTTCGACGAATAGAAATAGACATTGCATTCGCGCCAG
>JAFTDL010000106.1 GCA_017454215.1 Lentisphaeria bacterium
CCTACGTCTCCACCTTCTACCATAAGCTGGACAAGTGGGGCTACAAGGACGAGCGTCTCAAGTTCCACAGCTACCGCCGCCAGAAGCTCATCGTGTCGCCCGATAAAGACATCCACGTGAGCGTCTACACCCTGCCCGACAGGGCGCTGGCCGTCATCGGCAACTGGCAGAACACCCCGAGAAGAGTCGGCGTCAGGATCGACAAAAAGGCGCTGGGGCTGGGAGAAAACCTCTCCTTCACCGATCTGCGCAGCGGCAAAACCGTGGATCCCGCGGCGATCGAACTGCCCGGATACAACTTCATACTTATGGATATGAGAAGGAAATAATGCGCATCATCACCTGTAATATACGAGCTTCGACAATGGCGCTGGACTCCGGTCCGCGCCATTGGAAGAACCGCAAGGATTACTGCATCGCGACCATTCTCGCCCAGGAGCCGGACATCATCTGCCTTCAGGAGTGCCAGCGCGACCAGTTCGCCGATTTTCGCACCGGCCTCGGGCAAAACTGGGATTCCTTCGGAACGAATCTCGCTTCCGACGGCGGTCCGGAAAATGCGATTTTTTTCCACAAAGCCTTCGCCGAAAAAACCGATGCGGGCGGTTACTGGCTCAGCGAAACGCCGAACATCCCCGGCAGCAGATCATGGGGCAGCGAATGTGTCCGACTGGCCGATTATCTTGTCCTGAAAACCCGGGAAGGAATACTCCGGATCGTCAACACACATCTGGACCACGCCTCGCAGACCGCCAGAGAAAAACAGGCAGCCATGCTCAATGAGGACGCCGCCCGGCAGGGCTCCATGCCTCAGATCCTCACGGGAGATTTCAACTGCGACGTGAACAACCCGGCGATGAAAATTCTTTTCTCCGCAGGATGGCGCGACACCCACGCCGAAGCGACCGGAATTGCCGATGAACGCTTCACCGCCCACGATTTTCTCGGCGAATCATGGCACGGCGACCGCGGCGTCTGCGGCAACGGCAAAATGGACTGGATCCTCGTCAGGGGGCCCGTCATGACCGTTTCAAGTTGCCTCGTCACAGACCACCGGGACACCCTCTACCCCAGCGATCACTACTTCGTGGCGGCGGAAATAAGCCTGATATAAGGGAAGATATTCTTCCCGGCCCGCGGGCTTTTTTTGCGAGGGCGTACATCCGTACACATCCGTATATGCCCCCGTGCCATGATTTCCATTCGGCGGGGCGATCTTCTCCTCACCATGAGTCACTCTTTCCCGCTCCGCCTACTGCGGGGCGGCGGAGCTTTTGATGTCGATCACGTCCACGCGGCAGTTGCGAAGGATTTCGGAGGGCGGATAGTTCACGGTGAAGAAGAACCCCTCCCCCGGACGGGCCATATCGGCGGGCCAGCGGCCGCTGCAGAACGAGGTAAAGTATTTCAGTTCTCCGCCGCCCGCAAATTTGAGCGTCACCCGAAAACCGATGTCGTTGCGGCACTCTTTCTTCAATCGGGCGCCGAAGACCAGACGCCCCGGCGCGGACGGCAGCACCCGCACATCCAGCGTTGACACCGGGACCGCTATCGCCATTCCCCACCGATCCCACTTGTTCCGGGGTATCTTCACCGCGGGCGGCGCCTTCGGCACCGGCTGTTTTGCCCGCCGGAAAAGCTGGATCGACCGCTCGCCGACAAACTCCTGATGGATGAGTTCCCAGTTGGGCGACGCCAGCAGACGGCGGCTGAATTCACTCTCCTGAAAGTAGAAGGAAAAAAAGTTCTCCAGAAGGATAAAATCCTGAAGTTTTCCGTCATCGGCGGAGAAATCGAAATGAATGTCGTAACGGGGAACCAGCTGAGCGGCCAGCCGGAACCCCGCCGTCACTCCGGCACCGGGCGGGATGAGCGCAGTAATGCGTTTCATCGCCGGACGGACATCGGTCCAGACGGGAATCTCCCCGCTGCCCGTGTACCGCCGCTGGGGATCCGACGCGGGCAGGCCCGGCAGCTGCACGACCACCAAAAACGACAGCACCGCCGCCGCGAAAGCCGCTCCCGCCGCTCCCCGCAGCGCACAGGGATCCTTCAGCCCGGCAAACAGAAGCCGCAAATCCCGGGGGAAGCCCTTTTCACGCAATTTCGCGGCCCCGAAGAGAGAAGCTGTCACCAGCACGATGACGATGACCGCCTGATAATGGCGCAACACGGATTGAGTATCGAATCTGCGGTCCACCGAAACCATGACGAACTCCGGCGCCAGCGGCAGAAGCATCAGCGGCGCACGGCGGATCAGCGGAACAAACGGCAGCAGAAGCGTACACCAGAAAAGAAAAGTATGCACATTGAAAAGCG
Organism: Lentisphaeria bacterium; assembly: GCA_017454215.1. Classification (GTDB taxonomy): domain Bacteria; phylum Verrucomicrobiota; class Lentisphaeria; order Victivallales; family Victivallaceae; genus UBA1784. The sequence continues at coordinate 2,320 of JAFTDL010000106.1, forward strand.
CCGAAAAAAACGCCTCCGGCCGCAGCAGAGGCGACAGGGCGATCTCGACGACGTTGTTCCCCAGATGCGAGTAAAACCCCACATGGGCGTAGGTCCCCGCCACGGGCGGATCGAAGAGCGGCATCAGGAATTTCATCACGATCACGACCCACAGCAGAGAAAGAACAAAGAGCGCGGCGCCGGCCTTTCTGCGGCCTTTGAAAAAGAGAACGATCCCGTATCCGGCGGCGGCGATCCCCGCCGTCTCGCGGACGCCTAAAGCGAGAATTATCAGAACCGCCGACAGAAAAAAGCGCTTCCCGACGGCGAGCCACACGGCGCCGAGGATCAGGGGAAAGAACAGAAAGACTTCGTGAAAGCCGTCGATGAGCGGCAGATTCATATTGGCGACGCAGGGCAGAAACAGATACCAGACGCTCCAGAAAAGCGCCGATGCAGGGGAGAACTTGAGCGACCGGGCCAGAAGATAGACGAAGACTGCTCCCGATGAGACCAGCAGACTGCCGCAGAAAAGAAAAAGTTTCACCGATCCCGTTGCGACCACGGGCAGAAGCAGAACGAGCGAGGGCGTGAACCGGGAACCGAGAAAACTGCCGCCGCTAAGATTCAGATGAAAGGGCTTGCCTTTGAAAAAGTTGTTGAGGCTCTCGAAAAAGTGTCCCCAGTCGAACCACGACATGGCCAGCGTATCGAGGGACCGGCACTGGTGATACGTGCCGACGGCGGTCCAGAGCAGAATGAGGACGCAGACGACGGCGAACGCCGTCCGCGAGGGGATCCGGGGGATCGGCAGTTCTCCGCACAGGGCGGCGGCTCTTCCCGCGCTCCACGCGGCGAGCGCGATGCAGAGGATCAGCAGCGGAAACAGGGGCGGCAGGAACCACATCGCGGCCAGTCCGGCGAGGGGCAGATCGGCGACGAAAAAATCCCTCCCGGCAACTTTCGCCCGGCGCAGCAGTTCCCATTCGAGAGCGATCCCCAGCAGGGCCGCTCCCGCGGAAGCGATGACCGCCGCGGCTGAGAACTCCCGGGCGGGAACGATCGTCTGATAACGCAAGTCGATGAAGAACGCTCCGCCGAACTTCAGCACGGCGGGAAACGCACACAGGGCGAAAAAAGCGATGCAGCAGAAACCGCGGCACTTTTTCACATTTTCAGAAACTCCGGCGGCCACAGGAAACCTCCTTTCCGGAAAAATGCGGACTATTCCGGGATCCGGCGCGCGACGGCGGAAAAAACGGACCGCTTTTCAACGGAGTCACTTCCTGCGCCGGGGCGCGCCGACGATCCAGCCGACGAGGGCCGGATCGAAACCTTTCGGGACGACCAGATAGAATCCCAGGGTCATCCCGGCCATGTCGTCGGCGGTGATGGTCCGGCGGCGCAGTCCCCAGGGGTCGGTGAAGATGAAGCCCTGCAGTTCCCGGGAACGGCGGTCGAGAATGTAGCCGTGCATGACCCGGGCGTGGCCCGCGACGCCGCCGGCCAGCTGGGCTTTCTGATATTCGTTCACGTCGTAGGAGGGAGCCCGGCGCAGATCCACCAGCCACTGCAGGGGCAGACCGCAGTCCACGGCCCGCATGACGCACTCGAAGAGTCTGTTTTTATCCAGCTTGGGCGAAAACGGGATCATTTCCATGCCGAAACGGGCGACCTGTTCCTTCAGGTAGCGGCTGTACTTGTAGGCGTCGGTCCCGCCGCTGGCCCTCTGCAGGGCGCGGGGGCTCACGAACACGTCGAAGTAATTGAGAATGATCGACATGGACGTCGGGTTGCAGGTCTCTTTCTTCTGTTTTTTGACCGTGACCCGCACGTAGACTTCTCCCGTAGTCGGACGCTTCACCCGTCTGGCATAGGGACTTCTGCGCGCCATGTCCGCGGCGCAGACGGTCCGCGCGGCGAGGCAAAGCGCGAAAAGAAGAAGGATTATCCGGAAACGCAGCATTTCTTCGAGGAAAAAGATCCCCCCCGGAAGATCCTTCCGGGGAGGGGTGAGGATCGCATCACTTCCCGCGGTAGGCGGCCCACTTGGGATCGTTCTCGAAGACCTCCTTGTAGAAGTCCTTGAGCTTGAG
>JAFTDL010000107.1 GCA_017454215.1 Lentisphaeria bacterium
CCGGCCTGACGGTAATACGGCACGAACACGTTGGTGGATTTCTCATACACGCTCGCATTGCTCATATATTCGTCCTGTGCACCCTCTATCATCTCGGGGTTGTCGAGGGGCGCGAAATCGGGGGCGCCCTTTTTGAAGCTCGACTCATAGTATGCCGTCGAATAGATGTAGAACGTATCGACATCCTTGGTGATTTTCGGAAGCTGCAGCCAGCATTCTTTTCGGGAATAGTCGGGCGCTTTCCCCATGTCCGCAACGCCGGCACAGCCGGACAGACTGAACACCATAACAGTGATCATTGCCGATGCAAAAGTGATCTTTTTCATTTTTCTCCGCTTTTAATTCATACAAAACAAAAAATGAACCTGACAGGACTCCGACAATAGCTGCAGAGCCCCGGCAGGTACGTCATAAAGGAACTTATTTCTGTTCCCGGAAATCAGGGAAACGATCGCCGGTGAACATCTGCGGGATCACCTTGGACAATCCCGCCGCGACCCGGAACGCCGCCAGATCATCGAAGGTGTTGCCGACGATCTGCACGCCGATCGGGACCCGCTTGGAACTGAGCATCACCGGCATATCCACCACCGGATAGCGGTTGAGCAGATTCCAGATCGGGGTCAGCATGATGTCGTTGGCATTGACAAATTTGCCGTTGACAATGGCGCCGTCTTGGGGAGTGGCCTGAAAAGCCGGGGAAACGAAGGGTGTCGTAAATGTCGGCATGACCAAGGCAATGCAGCCTTTGTCGAACACGTTTTTCTGAACATCCGCATGTGATTCCGTTCCCATCGCGGTGGCTTTGATCAGAGACTTGGGACTGTAGGCGTCGACGTTCTTGAAGAAGGGCTTCACATTGCGGCAGAGCAGATCCTGCTTGTCGGCGGCAAGCTCGATGAGTTCATACATTTCGGTGGACAGCAGACCATTGATGAAGGTGACGATTTGTCCCCCCCGGACGGACCAGTCGGAGTTGATGACCAGCACTTCCGCACCGGCTTTTTTCAGGGCTTCCACCACCTTGTCCAAGGCCTGATTGACTTCCTTGTCGCATCCATCCGCGGCCCACTTCGGGAAATAGCACACAGCGACCTTGGCGCCGTTCAGGGATTTGTATTCCGTCGGATAGTCCAGCTTGGGGCGGAGCGACGCATGGTTCTTCGGATGAGGTCCGGCAATGATGTCCTGCATCAGGACCAGATCGTCAAATGTGCGGGTCAATGGCCCCAGCGTTTCGTATGCAATTTCCGATGTGGGAACACGTCCGAACGGAGGCTTGAATCCGTAGACGCCGTTCATGCTGGCGGGAAGCCGGATGGAGCCGCCCATGTCGGAGCCGGTGGCGATCGTGCAGAATCCGGCGGCCAGAGCCGCGCCGCTGCCGCCGGAGGAGCCGCCGACGCCGTAGGCGAGGTTCCACGGATTTCTGGTGATGCCGTACAGACGGCTCCAGGTCATGCAGTTGATGTAAAGTTCGGGAACGGTCGTGGAGAAGACGAAGATCGCGCCCTCGTTTCTCAGCCGTTCGATCAGGGGGCAGTCGGCGGTGCAGGGCGGAAGGTCTTTGAGGACCAGCGAGCCCATGTCGACCCGCCATCCGGTCACGCTGTTTTCGTTCTTGACGCCGACGGTCACGCCTTCGAGGCGGCGGGCGGTGCCGTTGCGGTAGCGTTCGGTCGCCGCTTTGGCGGCCTGACGGGCTTCGGCGAAGCGGTCGAAGCAGATGGCGTTGACCTTGCCGGCATTGAATGTGTACAGTTCTTTCTCCAGATCCCGGAGTTCGCTGTTGCATACCCCGTTGTACTTCCGCACCTGGGCGATCTGCGCCTCGAGCACATCGGACGGCGTGACGATCCCCGCCTTGAACAGAGCGATCTGCGCCGTTGCCGGCAGGTACGCCAACTCCTGCTGGGTGAATTTCGGCTGCGCGGCGGCGATCACCGCGGAGAGCATCATTACGACGATCCAAATATATTTTTTCATTTCCCGTTCTCCCTATGGGTTCAGTAGACGATGAATATTCCGATTGGTCCGGGGATCCCCCGGACGGGGCAGGCCCGCCGTCAACGGATCTCCGCACGGTTCTTTTTCACTTCGATAATCCGCGGACTCCCCTCCCCGTTTGACTTTTTACTCTTCTCTCCGAACGGCGAGGCGTACGAATTTCCGGCGACGGAGATTACCCCCCCGGACAAAACGGAACACA
>JAFTDL010000108.1 GCA_017454215.1 Lentisphaeria bacterium
GAAAAAGTCATGGCGGTACCTCGGATCTATAACGGCAGGTCCTTCGCCGCCGGGAATCCGTAAGCGCTTTCGGCGCTCCGCACGGCGCGGAGGACGGCTTCGCTGACGGCATGGGCAGCCAGCGTGCCGGCCAGGTCCTGGTCCGCGTTCACGGAGCCGGCGGACAGGGCGTAAATGCTGTCGCCGTCGGCGGAGGTATGGACCGGGTCAACGCAGCGGGCCAGGCCGTTCTGCGCCATGCCGGCGATCTTGCAGAGCTGCGTTTTGGTAAAGGAGGCGTTGGTGATCACCGCGGCCAGCGTGGTGTTCGTCAGAAATTTGTTTTCCCGGGTCTCCGTTTTCTTCATCATCTCCTCCGCGGTGCGGCGGAGCGATCTTTTGTCTTTTGAGAGAAGGCCCGCGATCTGCCGGCCGGTGCGCCAGTCAAAGACATCGCCCAGGGCGTTCACGGCCGCGACGGCGCCGATCTGCAGGTCCCCGAGCTGCATCGCGTAACTGCCGATGCCGGATTTCATGCAGCACTCCATGCCCTCCCATTTGCCGACGGTGGCGCCGCAGCCGGCGCCGGAATTGCCGTCGCGGTAATTGGGGGCTTCCCAGGCCTGTCGCGCGGCTTCATAGCCCATGGCGGTGTCCGGACGGACGTCCCTGTCGCCGACGGTCAGGTCGAAGAGGCAGGACTGGACAACGAGCGGGACTTTCGTGACACCGACGTCAAAGCCGACGCCGCGCTCCTCCAGAAACCGCATCACGCCGCCGGCCGCGTCCAGGCCGAAGGCGCTGCCGCCGGAAAGCACGACGGCGTGGATGGTCTCCATCGCCATCAGCGGGTTCAGCATCTGCGAATCGCGCGAGGCGGGGCCGCCGCCGCGGACATCCAGGCCGGCGCGCATGCCGTCGGGGCACAGGATGACCGTGCAGCCGGTGGCGGCGGAGATGTTTTCGGTCTGGCCGATGCGGAAGGGAGCGATGTCCAGGATAGGGATTTCTTGCATTTTATGCCTCTTTTGTGTCTCGCGGTCTACAGGCCGTTGAAACAACGGCCCCTACTTTTGTGTCCTGCGGTCCGCGGGCCGTTGAGACAACGGCCCCTACTTTTTCCTTGACGTTTTCTTCTTCGCGACCGACTTGTACATGATCAGTTTGACCGTACCTTTGCCGGCGCGTTCCTCGGTCACATACTTTTCGGGGTTTTCTTTCAGGTATTCGGGCAGTTTGGAATAGCCCAGGAGTTTGATATTGAAGTCGGGCTTGACGCGCTTGATGTAGGTGCCGGCGGAGGAGCTGTTGGCGAAGCCGGTGTCGTCCGCGTAGCGTTCTTCGGCGATCTTCAGCAGGCTGTCGAGTTCCGCGAACGGATCTTTCTTGGCGGATTTCCGGGAGCGGGTCTTCTTCGGCTTGCCGCCCTCGGTCCCGGCCGCCGGGGCTTCAGGGCCGGCCTCAGCTTCCGCTTCCGCCTCGGCTTCGGTCTCCTCGCTGCTCTTCTCCTCCTCCAGCAGTTCCTCGACGTAGTTGAATTCGTCGCAGGCGTTGCGGAAGGATTCGACGGTGGTCTTATTGCCGTAGCCGACCACGTAGACGCCGGATTCGTGGAGTTTGATGGCGAGTGATGTGAAGTCGCTGTCGCTGGAGACCAGGACGAAGCAGTCGTATTTTTCGGTGTGCAGCAGTTCCATGGCGTCGATGGTCAGGGCCATGTCCGAGGCGTTCTTGCCGGTGGCGAAGTCGA
>JAFTDL010000109.1 GCA_017454215.1 Lentisphaeria bacterium
GCGGAGAAGATATGACGGTCCACAGTGTCCACAGTGTCCATCGGCAAGGCCTCCGCCTTCGCCAGGGCTATGGCGGGCAAGTCGGGGGGCCGCAGGAGATCGGGCGCAAAGCCGCGCTGCGGCTCCGCGTTTCGGCACTGCGCGAGTGGTTGCTGTTGTCAGAGCGGTCCGACCAGTCAGACCGGTCCGACAGACAAAAGGGTGCAAAAAAGCACACGGGGTGTTAAACCCGTGTGCAAACTCTTTTGGTCGGGATGTCAGCGGCTGGGGCGGCTTACAGATGCGAGATATACTCCTTCACCTCGGCGAGGAGCTTTTTTCTGCGGGCAACCTCTTCCGGCGGCAAACCGTCAGGTATCTTGACCGGGCCGGGGGCAAAGTAAAGAGGCTCCGCCATGTTGCTGCCGGTCGAACCGCCTTCAGCGGCGATTTGACGGTCAACGCCAGCAATCATGTCCTTCCACTCTTTCGTTTCGTGAAGATCAGTCATCGCGGCACCTCCTCTGCCGGCATGCGGTTCCTCAGCGGATCCCGATCATCATGAAGTGCGCGCCGGGAATGACAATGTCGGCCAGTTCGGACGCGGAAAGATCCTTTTCGTTCCACAGATCGCGGAAGGTCGTCACGGGCTCGACGCCCAGCTTCTTCCAGTCGAGCCGGAGCCGGGGCTTCACCGGGTTGCGGCTGAAGTTGGAGACGATCAGCACCCGGCGGTAAGGCCCTTTGCCCGGCTCCCATTTGAACCAGCCGCAATAGACCTTGGGCGCGGGGGACTTCACCGCGTCGCTCACCCAGTAGCCGTAATAATCGGTCACGTCGTCGATGTTGAGTTCGCGGCGGATCCTCCAGTATTTGTCGATGGTCGCGCGGTTGACGTAGTGGCCCCACACGTTGAGGTCGTAGACCGCCATGGCGGCGAGGGAACGCAGGGCGTATTCGGGATTGGCCCAGATCTCCCTGCGGTGCTTTTTCAGCGCGGGCATGAGGTCGCAGGCCCGGCCCTGCTGCAGGATCATGGCGTAGGGCACCCCCGCTTTGCGCCAGTTGAGTTCGCTCAGGTAGATGTCGGGCGAAAACTCCTCGGTGTAGGTGTACCACAGATTCCGGCACGCCGCGCGGAAGGTGTTTTCACCCGGCGCGAAACTGTCGATGAAGGAGTGCACGAAGGGAATGTAGGCCACGTGGCAGTGCAGCACGATGTCGCCGCCCATCTTGTGGATGACCTTGTAGACCCGCAGGAAGAACTCCCGCAGTCCCAGCGCGTCGTTGGAAAAATATTTCTGGCCGAACATGTCCACGCCGCCGCAGCCGTGGGCGCCGTTCTCGCAGTTGCGCACCGTGGCCACGTCGAAATACAGTCCGCCGCACTTGGGATGGCGCTTCATGGTCTCGGCGATCCACCACGTCCACAGGTCCGCGGGGGCGCTTGTTGCGTTGGTGCAGTACTGCCACGTGAGCCACGGCCGCCCCAGAGCCGTGCCGCTGTGAGTAGTGCCGGGCAGATTGCGGTCGTTCTTGTCCCACAGGTCCATGTCCGGCTCCCAGGTGTTGAGGTGGCCGGGCATGGTGTAGATCAGAATTTTGATGTTCCTGCCCGGATACATGGCGTCGAATTTTTCGGGATTCCGGGGACGCACCATCACGGGACTGGTGGGCATGCGGCCCGCGACGTCGTTGCCGAAGTCGTGCGTCACCTCCTTGCACTGACCGTAACTGCAGAAGTTGAAACGGCGGTGATCTTTTTTGGGCGTCCGGGGCGGCGTGGGCTGAATGACGAAAGTGTACGCCGCCGCCCGGGGCAGGTCGACCTTTTTGTCGATGATGCGCGCCAGAAAAGAGACCCGGTCGCCGCGCCGTTCGATGTCGAAGGAGGGACGGCCCGGCGTGTTCACCCAGTTGGCGTTGCTCCTGTTCCAGAAGCAGAAGCCCTTTTCGTAGCCGGTGAGCCACAAAAAGCCCGCGGCGCGTTTTTCGTTGCTGTTGAACCCGCGCACGTCGGCCGTGATGCGTTTTTTTTTCCACTCCAGCATGTAGGGATCGAGCACGTAGCGGCCGAACTTTTTTTTGACGGCGGCCGAGAAGAAGAAGGTTTCGGCGCTTCGGGTCTTGAGGACGAGGTCCATTTTGTACATGCCGTCGAACCACAGTTCGCCTTTGAACTCCA
>JAFTDL010000110.1 GCA_017454215.1 Lentisphaeria bacterium
GAGCCGGAGTTCGGCGCGCGTCCGCTGCGCCGCTCCATCGAGCGTTTCATCGAGGATCCTCTGGCCGAGGAACTTCTGAGAGGCAAATTCGACGGAGCCGCCGGGATCAGGATCGAGTGCGATCAGCAGAAGATCATCTTTTTCCCGATCCAGTCCGGTAAAAAGCGTCCTCCGAGGAACAGTGCGAAATGAAGTCCGGCGACATCATCACCTGTCCGCACTGCGGCGAGAGGACCGTCGTCAAGACGATGAAGAAGTTTTCCGGCTGGCAGATCACGGGAGAAGTGCTGGCGTGCGCCCTGTGCTCCGCCGAACTGGGCGCGCCCGAAAAGGCCGCTTCCGGTTCCGCCGCCCGCGACAGACTTGCCGCGCTGCTCGGCGGGGACGATACCGAACATGTGACGCTGGCTCCCGGCGAGGAACACCGCCGGGGATGCCGCAACTGCATCCATCTGCTGGAGCACCCGTTCAAACTGCTGTGCGGCAGAACGCGGAGAGAAGTCGAACCCATGCACGTCTGCCCGGAGTTTCAGGACCGGGAAAAAAAGGAGGAGAAGGCAAAATGAGTTCCGTTTTCGGCACAAGAGAGGAGAAGCTCGCCGCCTTCCGGCAGGCGAAACTGTACCTTGTCATTTCCTCGGAGTTCACCCTCGACCGCCCCGTCCCCGAGATCTTCGAGGCCGCCGCCGCGGGGGGGATCCGCCTCATCCAGCTGAGAGAGAAGAACAAGGGCGCGAAGTTCCTCTATGAAACCGCCATGGCCTGCCGCCCCATTGCCGAAAAGTACGGCGTCATGATGATGATCGACGACATGGTCGACGTGGCGCTCCTCTGCGGGGCCGACGGCGTGCATCTGGGGCAGGACGATCTGCCCGTCGACGCGGCCCGGCGCATCGCCCCGGATCTCTTTCTCGGCTGTTCCACCCACAATATGAGTGAGGCTCTCGCGGCGAAGGCTGCCGGAGCCGACTGCATCAACATCGGTCCCATTTACGACACGGCGACCAAGGCGCTGCCCATGAAGCCGCTGGGGGTGGACGCCATCCGCAGGATCGCTCCCGCCGTTTCGCCCCTGCCGTTTTCGGTGATGGGCGGCGTCAAGGAGCACCGCTTTGCGGAACTGTACGGGGCCGGAGCCCGGCTCTTCGCCATGGTGACCGAGATCACCCGCGCTCCCGATGTGCGGAAAAAAGTGGAAGAACTCATGCGCGCCTACCGGGCCGCGGAAAAGGAATGTGAAAAATGACCAAAGCGCAAACCCTTGCGGCCCAAGCCGCGGAACTGATGAAAAAGGACGCCGCGATCGTCACCGCCGCCGAAATAAAAAACGGCGTGGTCCGGAAGATCCAGGTCTATTTCTGGGACGACAACTCCCCGGTGATGGATGTCATCACCAAGGACGATCTCGTGCAGAATTTCCCCGACGCGGGCGTCTATGTCCTCGTGCCGGGCGAGAGCGATGCGGACAAGGCCCTGAGGAAACTCGAAATGTTCGAGGGAGAAGAGGATATGTATTTCCGCACGGACGGCACGAAGGCGCAGGCGGACGAGTTCGCGGGCGTGCCCCCCGTCCTTTTCATGGAAACGGTCGAGGCCGTTTGCGGTCTTTAAGGAGATGGTATGACGATGCAGGTTCCAGGATATGAGTCTATCGTGCCCCCGCCGCCCTTTCCGCAGGGGGAGCCCGGATTTGTGAATGAACTCAGACAGTACGACATCCGTTCTCCCCATTGGGACGTGGATGCAGGCATCCCCGTCGGAAGTCTCGGTCTTGCCGGAAAGTGGTGCGTGAAGAAGTCCTTCCCCGACCCGGAGGGGCTGCTGGAAACGGCTTACGGCGCGCTCGACCGCTTTGTCGCGGCCCATGTGCCCGCGGGGCAGGGGAGCGTCGCCGTGGAGACCCGGCGCGACGGAAATCTCGAAGGGGAAGCCTATTCGATCGACGTTTCCGCTTCGGGCATCGTTCTCGCTTCTTCGGGCACGGAGGGCATGCGCCGGGCGCTGTACGCGCTCATCGACATGTGCCGGAGCGCCGCGGCGCCCGCGCTGGAATTCGGACGGATCCTGCGCCGCAACTGGCTCAAAAACCGCATTTCCCGGTGCTTTTTCGGTCCCATCAAGCGGCCGCCGTTCTTTCATGACGAACTGACGGACGACATCGACTACTATCCCGAGCCCTATCTCGACCGTCTGGCCTCGGAAGGGGTCAACGGCATCTGGCTCACGGTGGTCTGGAAGGAGGTCGCCCGGACGGATTTCTTTCCCGTGGATCCTCTCCGCGAAAAGCGCATCGCCAAACTGCGCCGGACCATCGAAAAGTGCCGCAGGTTCGGGATCAAGGTCTGGGCTTTCTGCATCGAGCCCCGGTCGTGGACGAACGATGATCCTCCTCCCGCGGGAAAAGAGGACATGCGCGGCGATGAGAGCGCGGGCGGACTTGACGCTTTCTGCATCGCTTCCGAAAATTCGAAGAAGTACATCCGCGACACGGTGAGCTCCATCTTCCGCGACGCGCCGGGACTGGGCGGCATGATGCTGATCTCTCTTGGCGAGCGGGCGACGTCGTGTCTGAGTTATGTTTACAGCCGCAAGTCGGGCCGCCAGAAGTGCGCGGACCGCTGCGGCCTGACCTGTTCGGGCATTCTCGACGGGGTGCTTTCGTGCATCAGGCAGGGCATCCGCGACGCGGGCAGTTCCGCGGAGGTCTTGAGCTGGCTGTACAATCCCTACGCATGGCAGATCCCCGAGTGGTGGTTCACGCTTCCGGAAGAACTGGATGAGGACAAGATCCTCGCCTTCAACTTCGAGTCCGGCTGCAGCAAGGCGCAGAACGGCCGGGTCCTCGCGGGGGGCGACTACTGGCTGTCGTGCGTCGGTCCTTCGGACCGTTTCGGGCGCATGGCCGCCTCCGCCAAGGGACACTGCGAGTTCGCAGCGAAACTTCAGGTGGGCTGTTCCCACGAACTGGCCACGGTCCCCTTCTTGCCCGTTCCCGGGAACCTCTACGGGAAATACAGGGCAATGAAAACGCTCGGCGTGAAACACGTCATCCAGTGCTGGTACTTCGGCAACTATCCGGGACTGATGAACCGGGCGGCGGGCATGCTCGCCTTCGAGGACTTCTCCGCGGACGAAGCCGATTTTCTCCGCCGTCTGGCCCTGCCGGAATGGGGAAGAAAGCATGCCGGAAAAGTCGCCGCCATGTGGGCTTCTTTCGGCGAGGCCTACGGGAATTATCCTCTCGACATCCAGTTCCAGTATTACGGCCCCATGCACGACGGCGTCGTGTGGCCGCTGCACCTGAAGCAGGTGATGCGTTCTCTGCCCCGCACGTGGAAGCCCGACGCCTTCTCCGCCGGAGACGCCGTGGGCGAGGCTCTGGCCGGGCACGGTCTGGAGAGCGCCGTGACGCTTTCGCGGACTCTCGCCGACGGATGGAGCCGCGCCGTTTCCCTTTTGCCCGAACTGCGGCGGGCCTTTGCCGATGATGCGGCGCGGCAGCGCGACTGCGACCTTTACGAGGCGCTGGACATCCTTTTTAACTCGGGGGCGCGCATCCTCGAATTCTACGCGCTGCGCAAGGCGCTGTTTGCGGTTTCCTCCGGATGCGGCGCACTTCTCGGACGGATGCGCGAGATCGTCCGCATGGAGAAAGCCGCTTCTGCCCGGATGATCGAACTGTGCCGTTCCGACTGCCGTCTGGGATACCATTCCGAGGCGGAGATATTCAAATTCTATCCCGAAAAACTTGCGTGGCGCATCGCGGAGCTGGAGAAGCTCGAGCCGGTTTTCGATCTGCTGGCCGGAATATCCTCCGAAGATATCCGCGCCCTGCTGGCCTGGGAGGGCCCCGTCTTCGAAACCGGCAGGGCGTACCGGGGCAGAACTTTCTCGTGGAAGGCCGCCCGCGAGGGGATGAGTCTTGTCTTTTCGCTCGAATTTTCTCCGCTGCCCGAGGGCTGTTCCAATGAGACGGTCTATCTCTACATGATGGACGGCTGCGGCGCGGCGTTTCCGATCGTCCTCACCGTTTCCGGCGCGGAACACGGGTTCGGCCACCAGCAGAGGGGACTCGGCATCAGGATCGTTTCCGGTCCGGAGGGGACCCTGCGCGTCGAAGTGCCGCTGGAGAAGATCGATTACGCGGACACCGTCTTTTTCGGCGCCGCCCGCCGCTGGAGCGACGGCGGCGGTTCTCCGGTCGGCGATGCGGTCCCCGCCGGGGAGTACGATTTCGAACCCCGTCTGAATCTGGGAACTTTTTCGGTGGAAAAAATGGGAAAGCTCGTCATCGGCTGACGGACCGGGATCCACGAAGGGGAGGGGGAAGATATGTCAAAAGCGCTTTTTTTTCTGCTTTCGGCGGTCCTTCTGCCGCATCTTTTTGCCGCGCAGGCGGTCTCCCGCGTAAGTTTCCTCGCCGGGGACGAGCTCTGCCGGTTCCGGAACGTTTCCGCCGACGGCGGACAGAAGTGCCGGATCGTCACACAGAAGACCCGGCGCGGTCCCTCCGAGACTCTGCAGATCACGGGAGACGTTCAGGACGCGTGGAAGAAATTCTCCGCGACCTTCGTTCCCGACCGAAACGGCATGGTGACCATGATCCTCACCTCGGGCAGGCGCGACCGGTGGGTGGAGTACACGGGCTTTTCCGCCGAGGGCGCCCGCATCGACAACGGGGACTTTTCCAGAGGGCAGGAGGGCTTCTATTGGCTGTGGAGCGCCCATCCCGTCTCCGTGAGCAAGGGGTATTGTTCCGCCAATCTTACCGTCGGCGTTTCCCAAAGTTTCCGCGTGGTCAAAGACGTTCCCGTCAGGATCACCTTTTCCGCCCGCGCCGGAAAACAACGGCAAAAGCCCGAAAAGAAAAAGAACTTCGACTACAACGCCTATCACAAATATCCCGGCGCGCCGCTGCGCCTTGCCACACCTCAGGTGAAATATCTGGGACTGGCCTGCAAAGGACTGGATCCTCAGAGCCATCCCTCCGACGCCCTGTGGTACGTCAAGCCGCGGATGGCGGTCCCGGTCACGGAATTCATCGCTCTGCCGGGCAGGGGCGGGGGGCGGCTCGACGCGGCGGTGGAACTTCTTGAAGAGGACGGCGTCGCCCGGAGCGCCCCCGTGCGTTTCGGTCTGCCGCTGGCCGAAGGGGCCTTCCGGGAGCTGGGCGGTCTGACGGTGACGGCTCCCGGCGGAGAAAGCGTTCCGGCCCAGTTCGAGGCCGTCGCTTTCTGGCCCGACCGGTCGGTCAAGGTCGTCCTGGTGCAGTTCGTTGCGCCTCTCGGGGCCCGCGAGCGCTCCCTGTGGCGCGTCCGTTCCGGCGCGCCGGATGAAAGAAAAAATCCTCTCAAGTGCGCCGTGACCGATGCGGGGGGCTTTGTCGACACCGGCAGAGTCAGGGCCGCCGTCGCCCGCGGTGAAAGATTCGTCACCGTGGCGGGGCGGAATTCTTCCGGGCGTCTGATCCTCGTCGACGAAGCGGGAAAGGAGCAGATGTTCGTTCCCGAAAAATTTTCCGTCGAAGAGAACGGTCCCGTCCGTGTGACGCTCCGCATCGACGGGCGCTGCGGAAACTCCTTCAAGGCGGTGGTCCGGCTGGGATTCGTCGCGGATTCTCCCGTCATTTCCTTCGACATGCGTTTCGTCAACGACCTTTTGAAACACGAGTTCAGCGACATCACCTCTCTGCGCCTGAGTTTCGACAACATTCCGGCAGGGGAGATCGTCATGGACGGAATGACGGGGAAAAACTTTTTCCAGTTCGACGACCGGCGGCTCCGGGCCGACGGCAAGTTTCTCGACCGGCGTCTCTCCGGCGCGGGCCGGGCGGGAAAGGTCCGGTTCAACCTGATCGACTTCTGGCGCAAGTACCCCAAGGCCGTCACCGCGACGGGGCGGGGCGTCGACTTCGAACTGCTTCCCGAACAGCCCGACCGCAAGTTCGGCAGCGGTCTGCCTTATTATCTCAACTACCCCTTCTGCGAAGGCAAATACCGGTTCAAGTGGGGCACGGCGTTCTCCGAAAGGCTGAAACTGGATCTTTCGGGAACGGCCGACGTCTCCGCCCGCGACGTCGTTCCCGTGATCGACCGGGACTACGTCGCCTCGTGCAGGGTCTTTCAGGGCGTTCCCGAAAAGGCGTGCCGCCTTTTCGAGCTTTTCGACCGGCGGGCCGTGGAGGCCTTCCGCCAGATCGCGGCCAACCGCGACACGGTGCGGGAGTACGGCTTCATGAACTGGGGCGACAACTTCGGCGAACGCGGGGTCAACTGGAACAACAACGAGTACGACACCTCCCGCGGGCTGTTTCTGCTCTTTCTGCGCACCGGCGACCGGGATATCTTCCGTTACGCCATGGCCGCTGCCCGGCATCAGGCCGATGTGGATATCGTCCACGCCTCGATCATCCGGTCCGTCGTCGGCGGGCAGCACCAGCACGGCATCGGGCACAGCGGTCCGTCGTGGCACCACTTCCGGCCCAAGCCGTGGAGTTATCCCCATGACGCCAACTCCACCGGGCTCAACGGGCACACGTGGAGTGAAGGACTGCTCACCGCCTGGTGCCTCGCCGGGGATCCCTTCGTGATGGATTCCGCCGGTCTCATGGCGGCGCATCTGGTCAATTACATCGCTCCTTCGTACACGAATATGCGCAACAACGAGCGCAGCATCGGCTGGGCTCTGCGCGCGCTCATGCCTTTTTACCGCCTCACCGGCGACCGCAGGTACGTGCGCGCGGCGAAGGATATGGTCGATGTGGTCCTTCATGAACACTGCCCGGCTCACGGCGGCGCATGGCCCCACCGTCTCAAAGGCCAGCACGCGGGCGGACACAAGGACGCATGGGGCGGCTGTCCCTTCATGGTGGGCGTACTGCTCGAAGGACTGCGTCAGTACCAGCTGGCCGCAAAGGAGCCCGAGGTGGAGCGCGTCGTCCGGCAGGCGGCCGAATGGCTGTACAAGTCCTACAGTCCCTCCGACGTGGGGTGGCCCTACGGGGTGTCGTGGGACGGCAAAGGCTACCACGACGCCTTCGTGCAGTGCAATTTCGAGATCGTTTCGGGAATGCTTTACGGCATGCCCGCAAGTTACGACGTCGTGTGCGACGTCGTCGGTCAGGCGGCGCTGGGCGGCATCAGTTCCACGCCCAAGGATTTTTCGATGGTGCTCAACATGTCGGGAGGCATCCTCGACGGACTGCGCAAGGCAAGGCCCGGCGAAAAAGGGGTCATCGACGGGACCGGACTGTGGAAACGCGCGGCAAAGGCGCCGTCGAAGTTCAAACTGCGGGGACCGGCGGATAAAAAGTTCGAACTCGTGATCACGGGCCGGGATCCCGAGGCCGTATTCAGGCGCACCGCCTACGGCAGGCGTCCGCCTTCGTCGGAGCGCACCTACACCGTCAGCTGTCAGGGCAAGACCGTCACGGGCGATCCCGCCGCCGCCCGCGTCACCCACACCATCCGGCCCGAGGCGGAACCGGGGACGCGCGTCGTCGTCGACATCCGCGACGACATGTTCAGCTACTGGGACGTGGATTCCTCACGGGACCTCGAAGTCGAAGCGGTCGCGGCGCCTAATTTTCACATCATCGCTTCCGGGACCAAGGCCTACAGCTTCACGGTCCCCGCGGGGACGAAAACGTTTTCGGTCACTGTTTCGGGAGTCCACCGAGGCGGATTCGCGGCGGCGGTCCTCCGTCCCGACGGCAGCATCGCGGGCATGACCGCGGGGCGCAACGACGGCGATGTTCTGCTGCCGTGGGTGAAACGGACTTCCGCGAAACGTCCCGAAAAGACCTTCCGCATCACCTGTTCGCCCGAAAAGGACGAAACCTGGAAGATCGTCATGCTTTCCGGCGGCGGCATCCTTCTTGCCATGGACGGTGTTCCGCCCCGCATCGCGACGGTAAAATGACGCCCTGTTCCCGGCAAAGGCCGGTGGTTTCGGGGGGAAGCGGGGTGTTCCGGGCAGAGCCGCCGCCTGTTCGGACCGGGCCGCATTGTCCGCACTGTCCGCTTTGCTCATTGACAGGCATGTCGCCGGCCCGCGCGGGGGAACAGAGCCTGAAACAAAGATGAAGGAAATCCGACTTGACAAGCCGATTTGCCGTGCTATATTAATTGGTATGGTATGGACTGGTATTAGTTTTTGATACGGGGGAAGAGATGCTTGCTGCGGGAAGAAAATCCACGCTGACGGACCAGCTGGCGGCGAAGATCCGTGCGGATATCCGCGGCGGGATCCTGAAGCCGGGCGACAAACTGCCCAGCGAACGGGTCCTTGCCCAGAGCTCCGGCATCTGCCGGGTGACGGTGATCTCGGCGCTGAACCGGCTTGAGAACGAGGGGCTGATCGAGCGCGTGCCGCTGGTGGGCAGTTTCGTGCGTGAGCACGATCTGCCGATCAAGATCGCTCTGGTCTGTCCCAGCGCCCAGCTGGGCCAGCTGGGGGATGCCGAACGGACCTTTTCGTTCTTCGAGTTTCACCGGGGCGGTCTCGCCGAAGCCATCGAGCGCGGCGTGGGATTCGGCGTGGAGTGCATCCCGCTTGCCGAGAGTGAAAAGACGCCGCGGAAGTTTTTCGACAGGCTTGCCGGTTACGATTCTCTCATATTCCCCACCGAGGCGCAGGGGGAGCTGCGGCAGATGTTTTACGGCAAAAAACGCATGGTCGTGCGGTATCCGCGGTTCTTTTCCGAGGAGGACAGAAAAAACTGCATTTATTTGAGTTACGATCAGCGGGAGTCCTTCGCGTCTCTGCTGCGGAGGGCGGCAGGGCTCGGGTGGAAAAAATTCTCTCTTGTCATGCTCGAAGATACGCCGTGGTTCCGTCTCCGCCGCCGGCGTTTTCTGGAAGCGGCGGAGGCGTTGGGCTTGACCGTCGATGTCGTCGATCTTGCCGGGAGCGCCGATCCCCGGGAACTGCTCCGCTGCCGGGGAACTTTCGTTTTCTGCAATCACACGATCCTGCTTCCCGAGTTCTATAAAAAATGCGCCGCGGCGGGATTGACTCCCGGAGAGGATTTTGGCCTTGCCGGACTCTGTTCGGGCTTCACCCTCACCAACCTCGACCCCGCGCCGGGATACATCAAGATACCGCTGTTCGAACTGGGCCGCGAAGCCATGCGGTCGGCTTTGGGGCTGTCTCTCGAGAGCCGCATCGTCCCCGCGCCCATCATCGACGGCAGGACGATCCGGAAATTCAACGCCTGAAAACTTCAACCCTTCAACGAAAGGATTTCAAATGAAAAAAGATCGCGCTTCACGGAACGGTATGACGGGGCTCTCCCCGCGCGGAAGGTCCTTCCGCTTCACACTGATCGAGCTCCTCGTCGTCATCGCCATCATCGCGATCCTCGCCGCCATGCTCATGCCCGCGCTCCAGCAGGCCCGGGAACGGGCGAAGGCCTCCAACTGCATGAGCAATCTCAAACAGATCGGACTGGCCGTGGCCCAGTACTCCGGCGACAGCGACGATTTCTACCCCATCGCTTCCAAGTTGTTCTATACGGGAGTCTCGGCCGACAACAATTACTGCACCTGGGCGTATACCCTGCGGGCGAAGAACTATGTCACGACCCACAAGCTCTACGTCTGTCCGACGCTCAAGGACTGTCTGGGGACCGCGAGAAAATTTCTTGCCGGAGAAATCGCCGAGGGCGCCTTCGGAACGCTCAACTACGGTTATGTCACCTATTACGGCGGCGTCAAGCGGGGTCCCTCGCTTCTCATCGGCCGGGGCGTGGCTAAATTCGGTAAGGTGCTGATGCCGTCGCGCAAGCCCTGCATCACGGACTCCGGCTACCTCAACAGCGATTCGACGTGGGGCGGCGCTTCCTGCAACAGCCTCGGAAAATTGAACGATGAATACTGGGCGCAGATCCTTTCCCCGCACAGCAGCAGTTCTCCCTACGACCGCACGCAGGGGGTCGCCAACGTGCTCTTCGCCGATATGCACTGCGCAACGCTCCCAACGCTGGCCCGAATGGATATGTATCCGCAGGACCTGTTCCTCTATTACCAGCCGGTCCCGTAGAACGCTCCGGGACCGGAACGGCGGAAAACGAGCGATGAAAGGAGTGTCTGCCATGTCGATGATCGGGAAAACGGCTGTCGTCACGCTGCTTCTGCCGCTGTGCGCCGCGCTTTTCGGCGCCGCGGTCAACGTCCGCGATTTCGGTGCGAAGGGCGACGGAAAGAACGACGATACCGCCGCCTTTCAGAAGGCGATCGACTCGGTCTTCGCCGAGTACACGTTCGACAGCGCACCTAAGAGCGGCCGCGAGGTTCTGGTACCGGAGGGAACTTACCGGCTGACGCGCACGCTGGTTTTCCGCAACGCCCTCGTGCTGCGGGGGGAGGGCCGGGCCGTCCTCGTGTTCTCCGACCCGAAAAAGGACGGGCTTTACGGCGCGGGCCGGTTCGGCCGGTTCTCGAATCTGACCTTCAGGGGCGGAGCCCATCAGCTCAGGTTCTGGACCGACAACATGGACGCCTCGTGTTTCGACATCATGAACTGCCGTTTCGAGAACTCCGCCAATGCCGCCGTCGAGTGCAACTCGCAAGCGGTCCGCAGCTCGGGGACGGACGGGGGAAAGAAGCAAAAGCGTCCTCCCGCCGTCAAATTGCCGCCGTGGCGGCTGAAGAAAAACGGCGATTTCTACGACCTCAGCCCCGTCGATCTTGCCGGAACGGCTCACTTCTACAACTCGACGAAACTCACCGTCGAGGACTGCGTCTTCACCGGTTGTCTGCACGCCGTCGACTGCATCGCCGACGGAGTCACCATCCGGCGCTGCAGGGTCGTCCTGCCCCGGGAGTCCTCCAGCGTGTTCAAGCTGGGGACGCGGGCGTTTCTGTACGACCTCGACATTCTCGTAAAGAAAAATGATAAACTCTCCCCTGCCGTGATCGAGACCGTCGGCGGGATCCTGGAGATGACCGACGCCGTCGTGAAGACCGACGGGAGGCGGGACGTCCACCTTATCCGCCACACGCGAAAGGGGAAAAGAGGCGGTTATCTGGGAGACAGCATCATTCTTCAACGGATCGAAACGCCTTCGGAGGCCCTGATCCATTCTCCCGGCGGTGCGGTCCCCCAGATCCTGATCGTCCAGCAGGTGACGGCAGCGGGCGGCAAGCCGGCGAAGGTGTTCCGCTTCGATGCGCCGTTCGACGAGAAGACGGTGGATCTTTCGATCCCCGCGTCGTACAATAGACGCTTCACGCCCGGCCAGTCCTTTGCCTTTTCCTTTGCGGACAACCGCAACATCGACGAAACCATGCCCGCTCCTCTTGCCCCTTTCGTGCGGAAACTGCGGGCGAAACTGCCGGAGCGCATCCGGTTCCCCGAGATCCCCGAGTTCAAGGGCAAGGTGCTGGACGCGTCGAATTTCGGCATCGGCGAAAAAGCCGCCTCCGAAGACGGGCGGAATCTTGAAAAACTTTTTGCCGAAGCGGCAAAATTTCCCGGCTGCACCGTGATCCTGCCGGGGCGGGATATGCTGATAAGAAAGACGCTGAATGTTCCCCCCGACATCCACGTGACTTCCGCCGGATGCTGTCACCTGATCGCCAAAAAGGCCGACACCGTCATCTTCTCGGTAAAAGATCCCCGGCGGGTCCTCGTGAGCAATCTCGTTTTCAGCAGGGGGAAACACGCCGTCAGGATCGCTTCCGCCGCCGGGAAAAAGGGCGTGGTCGTCATGCGCAAATGCAGCGGGTTCGATCTGACAGACGCCGCGGTGCAGGCGTATTCGGGCAGCAGGGAGGTCCTGTTGAACTCCCCGCTGCAATTCTTCTTCGACGGCGGACTGTGGATAACGCCCCTCGTGTACGAGGGCAACGCCGACGCCGTCATCGACAATCAGTGGATCGAAAACAAACTTTTCAATCACAGGATGAAGAAGCCGATCCCCGACAGCGCCGTCGTGTTCGTCAATTACGGAAAACTGGAGCTGATCGACATGCTCGGCGTGCCGCTGGCTCTGCGCAAGGGCCCCCGCTCCGGGGTCGCTCCCGCCGGGACCGTCCCCGGAGACATCCGCTGGGCCGACAATCACGGCGTGATGGTCTGCCGCCACAACCGCTTCGGCGGCGAACGCGGCGGCATGGCGACGATCTATCATTACGGAAAGGCGCGGACCCGCATTTACGGCGGCAGTTCGTGGTGCAACAACGGTTACTCGTACCGGGTGCTGGGGATCGTCGACGGGCCCGGGGCGGATTTTGCCGCACTCGGCGTGATCGTTTCGCCTTACATCATTGCCAACGACGCGCCCGACCTCGTCTGCCGCCTGAAGACGAAAACGGAACTTGTCCCCGCCGAGGGGCGGATACTCGACGATATCGTTCCGAGCAGAAAGAAGAACTGAGGCGAAATTTCATGAAAAAGGCATATCTTTTTTCCGCAATGCTCACAGGAGGTTTCATGATGCTCAACGGCTGTACAGGTGTCCGGACCGCACAAGAGGGATCCGCGTTTCCCGGCAGGGAGGAGATATCGAACCGGCTCCGGCAGTATCCGGCGGAACCGTACTTCCCGCCCGCGGCGGAACGCGGGGCGTGGCTGAAACTGCCCGCCGAGGTCCGCAGGAAACTGATTTCCGAAGGGGAGAAAAGCGCCAAAGCCAACTGGCCGCTGCTGACTGCACGGGACTATATGCGCTTCCGGCGCAACGGCGACCGGGCAAGCTACGAAAAGTTTTATTTTCAGCGCCGCAGCCGCCTGATCGACCTCGTCGTCGCGGAGTGCTGCGAACACTCGGGCCGGTTCACGGACGACATCGTCGAGGGGCTGTGGCAGATCCTTTCGGAGCCCGCATGGTGTCTGCCCGCCCATGAAGGTCTTGCGCCCGAAGAGGTCCTGCCCGACCCCGCGCGGTTCAAGGTGGACTTGTTCAACGCCTCCACGGGAAAGATCCTCACCGACACCCTCATGCTTCTCGAACCGGAATTGACGAAGGTCTCCCCCGCGCTGGTGAAGCGGGTGAAGATGGAGGTCCTGCGCCGGGTCGTCGAGCCCGCCGAGAAACTCAACGACGAAAACACCTGGTGGTTCAGCGGGCGGAACAACTGGACCCCGTGGTGCAGTTCCAACGTCATCGGGTGCGCGCTTTATCTGCTGGACGCCCAGCCCGAACGCCTGGTGAAGCTCATCCATACTTATCTTGGCATTTCCCGCAGATTCTACGACCGCTATCCCGCCGACGGCGGATGCAACGAGGGACCGACCTACTGGCGGGTCTCGGTGGGCCGGTATTTTCTGCTTCTCGATCTTCTGGACCGCAGGCTTCATCTGGAGGGGAGGCTTTTCGAAGATGAAAAACTGCGCAGGATGTGCGAGTACCCCGTGGGCATGAATCTCTGCGGCAGATGGTTTCTGAGCACCAACGACGCCGTGCCCAGACCGGATTTTCCCCGGGGGTATCTGAGTTACATGGCCCGCCGCATGGACAGCGCCCGTCTGGCGGGACTGGCCCGGCGGCTCCCTCCCGCCAAAAAAACCGTCAGGGCTTCGGAACTGGACGATCTGCTGCTCGACTTGCTCAACCCCGTTGCCGCCGGTCCCGATAAGGGCGCTTTTTCCGCTGTGGATTTCTGGCCCGATCTGGGAATCGCCATCCTGCGGGAAAAGCCTGAAAAACCCGAACGGGGGACGGTGGTCTCCCTCAAAGGCGGAAGCAACGGCGAAAGTCACAACCACCTCGACTTGGGCAACTTCACCTTGATGCGCGGCGGCAAGTTTCTGGTGGTCGACGTGGGCGCGGGGGTCTACACCGCGCAGACCTTCAGTGAAAAACGCTATCTCATCTGGCACATCGGAGCGGAGGGGCACAATCCGCCCCGGTTCTCCGGCGCCGGACAGGAGCCGGGCAGGGAGTACACCGCCAAAGTGACCGTCGAGGGCGATTCGCTTCTTGGGGTCCTGCTCGACAAGGCCTATCCCGCCGCCGCGGGCGTGAAGAAGCTGACCCGCACCGTCCGGCTCGACCGCAAAACGGGGAATGTGGAGATCACCGACTCTTTCCGCCTTGCCGGACCGCGCAAAGTCGCCGTCACATTGTATTCGGCCGTGGAGCCTCTTGCGTTCGACGCCAAGAGCGTCAGCTGGAAGTGCGGCACGCTTCAAACGGAGGGGCTCGTTGTCGAAAAGGTTTCGGAAGAGCGCCGCATGGACGCCCTGCTGAAAGAAAGATGGGGCCGATTGTGGCGCATCGACCTTGCCGGAGACGTTTCCGCCTCCGGTTCGTGGAAGATCGGCTTCGATTTCGCGAAGAAAAAATAAGTTTTCAGAAAAAAGGAGTTTTCGACGATGAAAAGACTGGCCGTATTTTCCCTGCTTCTGCCGCTTGCCGGGGTCCTCAGCGGCAACGCGCTC
>JAFTDL010000111.1 GCA_017454215.1 Lentisphaeria bacterium
CAATCTGCTGCTGCGCTATCCCGGACGGGATTTCACGCCCCGTGTGATCTGCGGGGACTTTCTGCGCGACGACCTCTTTGCCGGGATGCATTTCGACAGCATAGCGACCAATCCCCCCTGGGGCGCGTCGGGCGGCGGGAAGGCAAAAGTCGCAGAAATCGCTTCTCATGAGAGCTTTTCGCTGTTTTTCGTCAAGTCGTTTTCCCGTCTCAGGGAGAACGGAACGATCAGGTTCCTGCTGCCGGAAGCGGTCCTCAACGTGAAAATGCACCGGGATCTCAGGCGTTTCATCCTGGACAACTGCCGTCTTGACGCCATAACGGTGTACGACGGCGCCTTTTCGGGCGTGGTCACGGGGTTCGTCGCCGTGGCCTGCCGGAAAGCGCCTCCGGTCCGGAGCGTCCGCGTGGATCGGGACGGAGGATCCTTCGATGTGGACATCTCTCTCTTCAAAACGAACGAAAGCAGGATCTTCCGCATCCTCGACCCCTTGGATTCGGAGATCGTGAACCGGTGTATATGTGCGGGAAAATACACCCTCGAAAAGAGCCTCTGGGCGCTGGGCGTCGTCACGGGCGACAACAAAGGCAAACTGCGTCCGGCTCCCGGTCCCGGACTGGAACCGGTCTACACGGGCAGGGAGATCGTTCCCTACGGATTGAAGGAGCCCCGGAATTTCATTTCCTACGACCGGAGCGCCTTTCAGCAGACGGCGAAAGAGGAATACTACCGGGCTCCGGAAAAACTGGTCTACAAATTCATTTCGGACAGACTGATCTTTTCTTACGACGACCGGCAGAGGCTGTTCCTCAACAGCGCCAACATTCTCATCCCCCGCATCCCCGGCATGGGGATCAGGACGGTGATGGCTCTTCTCAACTCGGAGTTGTTCACCTTTCTTTACCGCAAGCTCTTCGGCGAAGTGAAAATATTGCGGGGCAACCTCGTGCAGCTGCCGTTCCCCGAAATCACCGCGGAACAGGATGCCGAAATCTCCGCGCTGGCCGACGGTCTCATGGCGGGATGCGCCGAAAACGAAGCGCGTCTGCAGGAGAGCGTTTACGCCCTGTTCGGCCTTTCGGAACGGGAGATCGGACATGTCGGGCGCGTTTTGCATGGAAATTTTCGGACCGGGAGTGTAAATTAAATACCGTAAACCGTTCGGGAGGGCGGAATGGAAAAGGCCGGAACGGGATTTGCCGGACAGGAGAGACGCCGTCGCTCCATTCTCGGACCGGCTCTCCGCGGCGGGCCGGTCATGCGCGGAATGTCCCGGACCGTCGTCATCAGTACCACAGGCAGGAGCCTCTGCCGAAAACCGAAGGAGTCAAAGTGAAATGAGCGAGCAAAAGGTCAAACGTCTGCTGTTTTTCGGAGCCCATCCCGACGACTGCGATCTTCTGTGCGGCGGCACGGCCGTCCAGTGGGCCGCCGCGGGACACAAGGTCAAATTCGTTTCGGTGACCAGCGGCGATACCGGTCACCAGACCCTGTCGCGCAAGGAGACCGCGGCCGTCCGCGAAAAGGAGGCCGCCGCCTCGGGCAGAGTCGCCGGGATCGAGTATCAGGTGCTGGACCACCCCTGCGGCCTCGAGCCCACGACGGCCAACCGCTACGAACTTCTGCGGATCATCCGGCGGTTTGCGCCCGACGTGGTGATCTCGCACCGCCCCTGCGACTATCATCCCGACCACCGGGCCGCAGCCCGGCTGGTGATGGATACGGCCTACATCGTCATGGTGCCCCACTACTGCGAGGACACGGTTCTGCCCCCCGTCACGCCGATCTACGCCTATTGCCGGGACCGCTTCGAGGATCCGCGCCCCTTCCGTTTCGACGCGGCCGTCTGCTTCGACGGCGTGATCGAAAAGAAACTCGACATGCTCGACTGCCACAGGTCCCAGTTTTATGAATGGCTGCCGTGGATCGAGGGGTTCCGGGATTTCGACGCCTCGAAGATGGACTCCGCTCAGCGCCGGGAGTGGCTGAAACGCTACCTCGAAAGCTGCCGCATCAGCGCTGCGGGACCGGACCGCGACGCCCTGACCGCCATTTACGGCGAGGCGGGAAAGACCATGGTGTACGCCGAGACTTTCGAGCAGTCGCCCTATTCCCGCCATCTGCCGCTTGAGGAGTTCCGCCGCTTCATGCTGCCCTGAAAAATTTTCGGGCCGCCGCCGGATTTCAGAACGGGGAGGAAAATATGAGAAGACTTCTTTATTGTGCGGCGGCGTGTCTGCTTCTGTGCGGATGCGCCTCCAGCGAACGCATGGCCCGGCTTTCGGGCGGCGTGGTGCAGAAGCACTCCGCGCCGCGGCAGGAAAGGCTGCGTTCCGTCCGCTTCCGGAAGGGCTCCGCCGCGCAGGTGCGGCAGGGACCGCCCGAACGGCTGAATTTTTCCGAAAGATCCCTCATCAACGTCTGGCCCTTCTTCTTCCGCTCGGACGACTACTTCTCCGCTCTGTGGCCCGTGTTCGACTACGACCCCTACGGCATGGCCCTGCGGCCCTTCTACAATCAGGAGGGCGACGACCGTTCCATCCTCTTTCCGCTTTCGTCGTGGAACACCGCGTCCGGAGACGGCTGGGCGGCGCTGTTTTACTGGGACCCGGACTTCGTCGGCTTCGCCCCCCTCTTTCACCAGAGTTTCCGCAAGGAGCGCGGCGGGGCTTATTACACGCCGCTCCTGATGCGGTACTGGGAACGCTCCACTCCCGGCTGGCTCCTGCCCGAAAAGGAGGACGCGTGGACCCAGTTCCTGCTGGGCTATTGCCGCAGGGTGCGGAGGATCGACATCTCGCGGCATTTTCATCTCAGGCCCTACGATTACTCCCGGGAGACCCGGGAGTTTCTCGCGTGGAAACTGCGCGGCACGGGAACGCCCGTTCCACAGGACGTGAAGGCCTACCGGACCCTCCGCGACAAGGTTTTCGCCACACTTCCAGAGTACGAAGACAGATATTACGGCTTCATCCCCCTCTTTTTCGGCTGGGATCTGCGGAGGGAACGCGGCCTCAATCTGGCGGGCGTGCTGGGCCACTGGGAGCGCACCCCCGAGCGCGGCTCCTGCTGGATCCTGCTCCATCTGCTCTTTTCCTGCGGCCGGGAGAAAAACGGCCCGCTGTTCAGCACCGACAGCCGCTCTTATTTCTGCATCCCGCCGCTGCTCGCCTACGGGGGAAAGGCCGCGTACAAGTGCGGCCCGGTGTGGAAAAAGATCCGGGAGCTGGAGACCGTCGGCGGCAGACGCCGCGACCCCTTCCCGAAAAATCTGCCCGAAATGAAACGCCTCTACAAGGAGGCCGAGGGCAGGGAGATGCCCGAAGAGCTGTGCAGTTACGTCCTGTGGGCCGAGTGGGTGCGGGAATATGCCGAAAAGCAGAAGATCGGGACCGAGACGGAGTCCTGGGGCGGCTTTCTGCCTCTCTATTGTTTTTACGCCGCCCGGAGGCACTTCTTCTGGACGGTCCCCGCGTTCCTCACTTTTTCCGACAGCGGCAAAAAGCACAGCTTCTTTTTGAGCATCCCGCTCCTCACCCTGCGGAAGACGGATGAATGCGGATCGCTGACCACCACGGCGGGGCCGCTCATCTGGTACTCCAAACGCCGCCGGGAGTCCCGCATCGGGCGCCCCGTGTTTTCCCGCGACGTCTTTCGGGTGAAAAGCGAATGGCAGCAGCACACCTTCGAGGACGAGTACGCCCTCTGCGCCCTCTATTATCACGGCCGCGACGGCTTCTCCGTGGCCCGCAAGGGGGCGGACGCGTCGCTGGTGGAGCGCGTGCGCAGCCTTGCCTTCCTCCTCAGAATCCGCAGCAAACAGCTTTTCCGGGATGAGAAAAATCTCGCCAAACGCGAGGAGCGCAACAAGAAATGGGTGACAAAGACCCGGCTGGACGAATTGAAGAAGATGGTCGACGCCGAGGAGATCCGTCTTGAACGGGAAAAGCAGGACAAGGCGGAGAAGAAATTTCTTTCCGACCTCGGACAATGGACCGCCGACGCCGCGAAGCTGGGCATGACCTTCAGCCGCGCCACGCTGGAGGAAAAGAATTTTTCCCCCGCCCTCGAAGCGCTGCTCGAAAAGCACACCGAGACCCGTTTCAGCGAGGACTACGGCTCCGGCGTGTTCTACCGGAAGGAGCTGGATGAAAACGGCGACTTCGACTGGCACATTTTTCTGCACATGGCCTCCGCCAGCCGCCGCGGGGACCGCGAAAAGGCGCAGGTGCTGCAGTTTTTCTACCGCCGCAACCGCGAGGGCGAACGCGAGGAGAAGGTGATCTTTCCCTTCATCGCCGTGCGGAAAGACAAGGATTTCCGCAGCGCCTCGTTCCTCTGGCGCCTGTGGGAGAGCCATGAAAGTCCTCGGGGAAAAGGGGGATATTTCCTCTTCTTCCCCTGGGGCGCTCCCGCTCCCGCGCCCCGGTCCGGGGCCGCCTCCGGGCCCGCGGCCGCGCCGCCCGAATTGCCGAAAGACACTCTCCCCCGCGGCCGTTGAAAGGCACGGTGAGGAGACTTTCCTTCCCCCGGAACCACCGGTCTTTATCGCGAATGGAGCATCGCGGAAAAAAAAGCCGCCGCCCTTTGCGGACGGCGGCGCTTTGACGCGTTACTTGCCGAGGGACTTGAGGATCAGACCCGCGACTTTTTTGCCGGACATGAGCATGCCGCCGAAGATGGGACCCATGCGGTAGCCGCCCATGACGTTGTTGGCGCTCATGCCGCAGGCGAAGAGGCCGGGATAATACTGGCGGGTATTCTCGACGGTGGATTCCTCACCGCTTTCGACCCACATGGGGCGTTCGCCTTCGATCTTGCCCGTGGGCGTATCGAGGGTGATCTTGGCTTTCTCGGTGGCCAGATGCATGATCTCGCTGGGATGACCCGTGCCGTCGAGCACGCATTCGGCGATGACCGTCAGGGGATCCACGTGCATGCCGAGACGCTCCACCGGAGTCCAGTTGATGACCAGTCCGTTGACTTTTCCGGCCTTGAAGACGATGTCCTCGACGCTGACGCTGTTGAAGATCTTCGCCCCCGCCCTGACCGCGCCGAAGATGAGGCCGCTGGCCATTTCGACGGAGTCGAGGGTGTGATAGCCGGGGGCATCCGCGAGGGGCACGTGACGGATCCCGAAATCGTCGAGGATGGCCAGCGCGTCGTCCTGAACGACCACCTCGTTGAAGAGCATGCCGCCGCCCCAGGTGCCGCCGCCGGGAGCCAGTTTCCGCTCGAAAATGGCGACTTTCACCCCCGCCTCGGCCAGATAACGGGCCGCGACCAGAGCACTGGGGCCGCCGCCGACGATGGCGGTATCGACCTCAAGGTGCGAGAGCATTTTTTGGGAGAACGTGTTGACGATCGCCCGCGAGATGACGTTTTCAAGAGACATTTTTCATTCCTTTCATTATTTTCCGGAAGCGGGAGTCTCTTTTTTTGCCGCGGAAGGGACTTTCCCGCGCGGCAAACCGCTCCCGGGATAGGAATCGCACGGTCGACTTCTTCGGTTTCTGCGCCCGGATCAAGTCTTGCAGCAGTTCCTACGCCGGCATTACCCGGATCAGGTCAAAGGGTATGTTCTCAGACGGCGGACACCTTATCCGCGGCCACCCCTTGCTTTGTCTATAAAATAGCCGTCCGGCCCCGATTTTTCAAGGGCGGAACGGCGAAATTCGAAGAGGCGGAGCGGACTATTGTTTGTTTTCGCTGACGAAATATGCCTTGATCGGCGGGAAGCCGTTGAACTCCACCGAGGCGTAGCTGGTGGTGTAGGCGCCGCAGCTGAACCAGTAGACCCGGTCTCCGGGCTTGATGTACGCCGGGAGCGGATTGCGGAAATACTCGTACATCACGTCCTGACTGTCGCAGGTGGGGCCGGCGATGATGAAGTCCTCGCAGGGTTCGCCGCGGGCCTCGCTGTACAGGGGGTACTTGATGCTTTCGTCCCACGTTTCGGTGAGGCCGTTGAATTTGCCCACGTCGAGGTAGAGCCAGCGGTCCACGCCGGTGGAGGATTTCTGGCTGATGAGCACCACTTCGCTCACCAGCACGCCGGAGTTGCCCACGAGGGAGCGTCCGGGTTCGAGGATGATCTCGGGCAGGTCCTCGCCGAAGTCCTCCTTGAGATAGCGCGTTATCTCTTCGGCGTAGACGGTCATGTCGTTGGTCTTGCTGATGTAGTCGGCCGGGAAGCCGCCGCCCATGTTGATGAGCTTGAGCTTGATGCCTTCATCGGCGAGATAGTCGCTGATGTAGCGCACTTTGGCGATGGCGGAGTCCCACGCGCCGATCTCGCGCTGCTGGGAGCCCACGTGGAACGAGACGCCGTAGGGCTGCAGTCCCAGTTCGCGCGAGAGCATGATGAGGTCGATGGCCATGTCGGGATGGCAGCCGAACTTGCGCGACAGCGGCCAGTCGGCGGTCTCGCTGCCTTCTGTGAGGATGCGGCAGAAGACTTTCGAGCCGGGCGCTTCGCGGGCGATGTTGCGCAGATCGTATTCGCTGTCGGTGGCGAAGAGACGGATGCCCTTTTCATAGCAGTAGCGGATGTCGGCGGCCTTTTTGATGGTGTTGCCGTAGCTCAGCCGGTCGGGCGTG
>JAFTDL010000112.1 GCA_017454215.1 Lentisphaeria bacterium
CCTCAATCGTTTCGTCACCTCGGCCATGCGGGCGCTGCTCGACGACGCCCGGTGGACGCAATTCCGCACCGCCGCGGAGCGCTTTTCTCCCGCGTCTCTCCGCTGGAGGATACATGCGGAACTTCTCCGCAGCCCGGAGAAATATCCGGACGCGGCAAAATACCTTGCGGACGAAAGCCGCTGCGCCCAGCTCGCCGCCCGGCTCGCGGAGATATTCGACCGCTACATCTGGTATCACGACGACATGCTCGCGAAATGGCGCGGCGATCCGGCGGGCGTCACCCACTGGGAAGGAAAACTTTATCTTTCTCTCGTCAGGCAGGCCGGAGACTCGCCGGATCTCTTCTTCAGAAGCGTTTTCGATTGTTCGGAGCCGGTCAATCGGGAACTGCTTCCTCAGCGGGTATCCCTCTTCGGCATCGGCGCCATCGCCCCGCTCATGCTGAGCGTCTTCAAAAAACTCTCGGAATTCACCGACGTCTGCATGTTTCATCTCAATCCCTGCCGCCAATACTGGGGATCGATCAAAACCGACCGCCAGCTGCGCAAAGAGTCTGCGCCGGACGACGATCCGCCGCCGCAGACCGACAATCCCCTGCTTGCCAATCTGGGCACGTGGGGACGGGACTTCTTCGAGAATACGGTGGAACTGCTGACCGGGGAAGAAACGGGAGACCTGAAGAGCGAAGACGAACTTTTTGCCGATCCCCTGCGGCCCGACGCGCCGTGTCTGCTGCATCAGCTCCAGCAGGATATTCTCGACTCGGTGAACAGGACCGGCGCCGGAAAAACCGCGGAGTATCCGCCGACGGACCGGTCCATCGGCGTTCACAGCTGTCACAGCCGGCGGCGCGAAGTGGAGGTTCTGCACGACCAGCTTCTGCGCGCCGTCGGCGAACTGGGCGTCCGCCCTGACGACATCATCGTCATGGCGCCCGACATCAACACCTACGCGCCCCTGATCGAAGCGGTGTTTTCTTCAGGACCCCTCGCGGGAGCCTATCATGTCAGCGACCGCGATCTCTCAACGGTCAGCAGCACGGCGGAGAACCTGCTCAGGATACTCGATCTGGGTTCCGCCCGGTGTACCGCGACCGAGATCCTCGCCATCCTCGATACGCCCGCAGTGAGAGAAAATTTCCGTTTCGACGACGATGCGGTGGAGGAGATCAAGGAATTCATTGCGGCGGGGAAAATATGCTGGGGCGCCGACGCCGAGGCCCGGATGGAATTCAGCGGCATCGCCTTCGACGAGTTTTCATGGCGGGAGGGGATCGACCGCCTGCTGCTGAGTTTCGCGGCGTCCGACGAAGGCGGGATCCGCCTTGCGACGCCGTGGTCGCCGGCCGGTCACGTCACGGGAGACAGAGCGGAACTTCTGGGCGTGTTTGCCTCGGTCGTCAGACACCTTTTCACCTGGCGGCGTTTTTTCAGAGAGGATCACACGCCCGAAGAGTGGTCGGCGTGCCTTGATGAGATCATCCGGACCATGTACGGAAACGCGTTTTCCTTCAGGGAGGAAACGGTGCTGCTCAGGGACTGCATCGCCGAATGGATGAAAAATATCCGGACGGCGGACTTCGACCGGCCTCTGCCCGTTCAGGTCATCCGGAGAGATTTCGCCGGCATCATGGAGTTCCGCGGCGACAACCGGGGATATCTGGCGGGCGGCATCACCTTCTGTTCGCTCGTGCCGATGCGGAGCATCCCGGCGGACGTCATCGCCGTTCTCGGACTCATATCCGACGATTTTCCGGGCCGGGAACCGTATCAGGGCCTGAACATTTCCCCGGCGATCAGGGGCGAGCGCTCCCGGCTGCTGGAGGACCGCTATCTCTTTCTGGAGACCCTCATCTCGGCCAGAAAACAGCTTCTGCTGTTCTATCCGGGGCAGGATGATTATCCGGCGGGGTCTTCGCCCTCGGCGCCGCTGGCCGATCTGCTGGCGTATCTGGGAGACGCCTACGGATTCAGGGAAACACGCCAATGCCGTCACGCCTATGCGGCCGATTACTTCGACGGATCCCGTCCCGAACTGTTTTCGTATTCGCAGAGCGCCTGCGCCGTGGCCGAAAAGATCGGCAGCGGTCAGTCCTCCCGGCCCGGTTCCGCGTTCATTCCGGAAACGCTTCAGCGGGTGACTTCGGAACCGCAGACGTACAAATTGGATTCCCTTGCCTGGATGATCGCCCGTCCGCTGAAGACCTTTCTGCAGAATACGACAGGATTGAACTGCGATAAACTCCGGAGCTGTTTTTCGCCCGACAGCGAATCCATGAAGCTGGATCTCCCCGAAAAGACGATTGAGGCCGTACTCTGCAGTACGGACGGCGAAGACGAACTCGCCGCCCGGCTCGAATACGAACGGCTTCTGCCGCCGGGAGAGGTCGGACGGCAGCTTTTTTTCAGCCTGTATCAGGCTCCGTTCAGCGATCAGAACGCCGACTTTCGCGACTTCCGGCTCCAGCTTCTTCAAGCGGAGAAACAGTACATCGATATCTTCACGGCGGATCAGAGGTACAGGATCTGCGGTTTTATCCGCCAGGTCCCGGAAAAACTCAATCTGATTTTCCTGAGCAAATACAACAATGCCGCCGCCCGCATCCGCTTTTATCTGGAAAGTCTCTGCAATGCGGTCCAAACGCAGGCTCAGGACCGGCCGGATGACCTGGCCCTTTTCGACCGCGAAATCTTCCGGCTTGCCCCCATTTCCGGAGACGAAGCCGGGAGGCGTCTCGCCGAACTGCTGGAACTTGCGGAAGAAATGAAAAGGCGCCCCGTCCCGTTCTTCGCAAAGGCAGGTTTGACTTTTGCCCAGACGGGAAATATGAAAACGGCGCTCCGGACTTTCACGGGCACGCCCGATCATCCGGGGGATCTGGATGCCCCCTACTGCAAAGACTTCTTCAGTCCGAAATCGTTCGACGATCCGGATCTCTCGGAGGAATTCCAGCGCACGGCCCGGCTGGTCTTTGCTCCATGGTGCGGGCAAAAGGAGAGCTGACGATCCATGCGGGAACTCGACTCACTCAACTGCGCGCTGGACAAACTCAATCTGGTGGAAGCCGCCGCCGGAACGGGAAAGACGCACAACATCCAGAACATCGTCGTCCGTCTGCTGGCTGAACGGGAACTGGCCGTTGAAAGCATCGCCGTAGTCACTTTCACGGAAGCGGCGGCCAACGAACTGCGGGTGAAACTGCGCACGATCATTCAGGAGACCGCCGACGCCGCCTGCGGAAAGATCCGGACACAAAGGGCGCTCAAACTCCTTCAGGCCATGGAGAGCAGAGACGTTCCCCGCGCGGTGGCCGAAAAAAGATTGCGGACCGCCCTGCTGGACTTCGACAAAGCCTCCATCGGCACGATCCACGGTTTCTGCCGCAGACTGCTGGGCGATTTCGCCTTCGAAAGCGGCGAGGACTTCACCCCGGAACTGCTGGCCGACGGCGGCGATCTGCGCGACGCCTTCGCCTTCGACGCATTCAGAAGTCTCTGTTACAAAGGAAAATACGCCGCATTGTACACAAAGATACTTGATCCGGACGTTCTCAGAAAACTGGTCAGACTCAAGTCGGCCCGCAGAGAACTCGAGATACTTCCGGAATCGGCACACCGGGGTTCCCTCGAAGAGATCAGCCGCGAATTTACGGCGGCGTGGGATTTTTTCAGGAACGTAAAAACCGGGGACCCCCTCTCCGCCCTTGCCTGTGCCGTGCACAGATCAAAAATACGGATCCCCGAACTCACGGAGGCCCTTGATCACATGATCCGCCGCAAGCTTCCGCAGCCGGAGGATATGAAGAAGCTCGCAACTCTGCATCCCGACCGGGTCAGAGCGGCGGCAAACAGGAATTTCTCGGATCAGGTCGAAAAGACCGTCAGCAGTTTCCCCCTCTTCTCCGCCGTGGAAAAACTGCTGTCACTGTGGACGGAACTGAATATCCTTCTGGTCAATGAAGCTCTTGACAAAGCCCTCCGCCACTACGAAAACTACAAGCGGAAACACGATCAGCTCACCTTCGACGACATGATCAACCGCGTCGGCGACGCGCTGGAGGACCGGGATTTCGTCTCCGCCGTGACGGCCCGCTTCAAGGCCGGCATCATAGATGAATTTCAGGATACGGACCCGGTCCAGTGGAAGATTTTTCATGACATCTTCGAAAATTCGACGCTCTTTCTCGTGGGCGATCCCCGACAGGCGATCTACAAATTCCGGGGCGGTGATATCGAGGCTTATCTGGCGGCCCGAAAAACCGTTCCGGAGGACCGCCGCTATACGCTCACCACAAACTACCGCTCGTGCGGACCTCTGATCCGGGAAGTCAACCGGTGGTTCGGAGAACACGCTTCCGGCTTTGCCCATCCCGATATCCGGCTGCCGGAGATCGGCATTCCGGAGGATCCGCAGTTCCGGACCGATCCGCTCCTTGTCGACGGCGCACCCGACGCATCGCCGCTTAAAATCGTCGAATGCGAAAACGCGGCGCTGACCGACACCGCCGCCGATGCGGTTCTGTCGCTCCTGACCTCGGACAGAACGACCCTGCCCGACGGGAAAAAACTGCGCCCCAAAGATATCGCAGTTCTTGTCCGCGGCTGGGAGAACGCCCGGAACATCCGGGAAAAACTCAGCGACAGAAACAGTCCCTGCGCCATGTGCAAAACGGGCAATGTCTTCAGAACATCCTCCGCGGAACATCTGCAGACCGTTCTGACAGGCATTCTCGACGCGTCCGATCAGGCGGCGGTCAAAGCCGCTCTGGCCACACCGATCTGCGGAGTTTCCTTCGAGGAACTCGCCCGGTCGCCTGAATCGCCTGCGCCACGGACCGGGGACCTCGCCGATCTCAGCCGGATATGGTCGGAGCATTCTTTTTACAGGATGTTCAGGGAACTCCTGCGCCGCTTCGACACGGAATCCCGCCTGGCCGTCGCAAAGGACGCCTCACGACAGTTGACCGATCTCTTTCAGATCGGCGATCTGCTCCATCAGGAAAGCAGCCGCCGGCAGCTCTCGCCCCGCGCCCTGCTGGATCACCTCATCAGCTGCCGGACCATGACAGGTCCGGAACAATTCCCCTGCGAACAGGAAAACGACGGTGATGCGGTCATCATCTGTTCTGAACACGGCAGCAAGGGCCTGCAGTATCCGGTCGTCATTCTGCCCTGCCTCAACACCGCTCCGGGCAAAACGCCTGAAGTCTACCACAAGAACGGCAGACTCGTGACCGACGTGACCGGCATCGAAGACGCGATCCCGGCCCGCGACGAACAGCTGCAGGAGGAGCTGCGTCTGGCCTACGTCGCCATGACCCGGGCCCGCCACGCCTGTACCGTCATCGCCTCCCCGCCGGGCAGAAACAAACTGACGCCGCTCAACTGGCTGTGGTACCGGAGAAGCGATGCCCTTCCGCCGGACGGATCCCCTTCGGAGAGATTGAAAGCATGCACGGCCGAAACCCGCCCGCTGCCCGAAGATCTGCTCACCGACTTTCCCCGGCCCGACGGTCTTTACCGTCCGGCGGAGAACCGGGCGCAGCTGGCGGCCGGACAGCTGTCCTCGCCTCTGCCCCGGCCGCTTACGGTGACAAGCTACACGGCCTTGTCGCCGGCGCACGGCGCGCGGAACAGCGCCTGCAGTCTCAGGGACGACGACGAAACGGACGAGACCGGGGACGGACTTCCGGCGGATCAAAACGCCCTTCCCGAAAGACTCAAGGGAAAAATTTTCGGTCTTCTGCTCCACGGCATCATGGAAAAACTGGATTTTCACGCGACCCGGCAGGAGATCCGGGAGATCGTCGCAAGAGAGTTCCCCCTTGCGAACCCCACGGCGGCCGAGCTGGACTATGCGGCATCGGTCATCGTCCGGACGCTGGATCTGCAGCTTTTCCCCGGCGTGAAACTGGCGGATATCCCCCGCGGGAAACGTCTGGCGGAGATGCGGTTCCATTTCAGTTTCGGCAAACCGTTCCGCAAAGGAGAATTGACCCGGACGGCCGCGGAATACATTTCCCGGTTCTCGCCGATCGATTACGGAGACGATCAGGAGATCTGTCCCGGCGGATTCGTCACGGGCTCGCTGGATCTCTTTTTCGAGCACGGCGGCAAGTATTTCGTTCTCGACTGGAAGAGCAATCTTCTGGCGGACTACTCGCGGGATTCGCTGACCGTCTCCATCGCCGAAAGCTGTTACCAGCTGCAGTATCTGATCTATCTGACCGCGGTCATCCGCTACCTCAGGCAGCGTCTGCGGCTTTCCGCTTTCGGAGAGGAGGAATACGAAAAGTATATCGGCGGAGTATTCTACATCTATATGCGGGGCGCCTCCGCCGCCGCTCCGACGGACGGGATATTTTTCGACCGCCCGGCCTACGCGGACCTGAGGAAGATATCGGAGGTGCTCGAATGACGCCCGCGGAAGAAAAGCTCTACACCGACCTCGACGTCGAATTTGCCGATCTCATGATCCGGCTCGCCGGAGAAAACGCTTCCGTTGTCCTGAAAAAATATGCGCTTGATCTGGCTTCCGCCGTCAGGAA
The DNA here is from genome assembly GCA_017454215.1 of Lentisphaeria bacterium. Taxonomy (GTDB): domain Bacteria; phylum Verrucomicrobiota; class Lentisphaeria; order Victivallales; family Victivallaceae; genus UBA1784. Next base: position 6,549 of record JAFTDL010000112.1, read on the forward strand.
CGGCGCCGGATGTATTCCGGTGAAGAATGAAGCCGAAAGGACCGAGCTGAGCAGGGCCCGTCCCGCAGTGGGGCGTTATCCCGGTGACGGCTGGGCGTTTCCCCTGCTGCTCGAGGGGGACCGTTTGTATTTTCAGCGTCTGCTGAAACTTGAAAACAAACTCGCGCAGCTCCTGCTCGGACTGGCCGTACGTCCCGTTCCGGCTCCGCCGCCGGACCGCGTGGATGAAATTTTCTCTCCGCTCCCCCCGTCCCCCGCGCTGGACCGCCAGAAACAAGCCGTCAGAAACGCGCTGAAACACCCGCTTGCCATCATCAGCGGCGGTCCGGGAACGGGAAAGACGACCGTGGCTTCGGCGCTGCTGTACCAGGAACTCCTGCGGACCCCCGCTCCCCGCATCGCCATCGCGGCCCCCACGGGCAAAGCCCATGTCCGGCTTCGGGAAGCGCTCTCGGCTGATGCCGCAAAATTCGCGATCCCGGAGGAATTCCGGCAGCGCATACAGACTCTTCCCGGCGGCACGATCCACCGTCTTCTGGAATGGGGAAAATCCGGCTCCGCCCGCAGCTCCGACGCTCCCCTGCCCTACGATCTTCTGCTGGTGGACGAGTGTTCCATGATCTCGCTGGAACTCATGACCGCCCTGCTGGAAGCCCTGCGTCCCGGCGCGCGGCTGATCATGCTGGGCGACCGGGCGCAGCTGGCGTCGGTCGATTCGGGAGTCGTCTTTTCGGATCTGTGCGAAGCCGCGGGAAACGCCCCCGCCGGACATCCGCTGCACGGTATCGAAAGCACGCTTTCGTACAATTTCCGTGCCCGATCGGCCCCCGGTCTCGTGGCGCTGGCGGATTCTCTCCGCAGGGGGGAACTGGCACCGGATCAGCCGATACTGCCGCTTCCGGCCGGCCGGAGAAAGACGGCAGATGCGCTCGCTCCCGATCTGGAGGTGTTTTCAGATCTCTCCGGACTGTGCAGAAAAGGGGATGCCGAGGCGCTGAAACAGGCATTCGCTCTTCTGGATAAATTCAGGATCATCTGCGCCGTGAACGGCGATGCGCCTTACGGCGTTTCCGGAGTCAACAGGATCGTGCTTGCCGCTCTGGGCCTCGAAGAGGATTCCCCCGGGGTCCCGGTCATGGTGACGCGCAACACTTATGCGCTGGACCTGTTCAACGGGGACACGGGGCTCATCGTGAACGGCGGACTGGTGCGTTTTCCCGGCCGGGATGACGCCATTCCCCTCGCGGCATTGCCGGGACACGACATCGCCTATGCGATCACGGCCCACAAATCCCAGGGCTCCGGCTACGACAGGGTGCTGCTCCTTCTGCCGCCCGCAAGGTCGCAGGTGGTGACGCGGGAACTGATCTACACCGCCGTGACCCGGGCCCGCAAAGAGGTAACGATCCGCGGTGTCAGGGAACTGATCGCAGAGGCCGTTTCCCGCCGTTTCGTCAAGAACTCCGGTCTGGCCGGGAAGCTGCTGCGCGGCAGCGTCTGAAACGCTCCGATCCGCTGTTGAGTTTTTTACTCGGAACTTTCGCCGCCGTGAATGCGGCGGACCGCCGCGCCTCCGGCCGATCCAGGAGCATTGTCTCCGTCGATGAAGAGGCCCGGTCCGACGACGGATACCCTGACGATCACGACGGCTGGGACGACGATCCGGAGCAGTCTTCCTTCCGGGGCGGTCACCGATCTCGGTCCGCCGATGCCGAAATTCACGACAGGCTCCGCTCCGCCCGATGCATGATGCGATATTTCCTCTTCTGCACGGACTCACCGTTTTTTGGTGAGCACGCACAAAATCATGATGCACCACGCAACGGTCAGAACGACGACCTTGACGACTTTGAACACACACGCCAAAACGATCGTGACCGGATGCCCCCCGTTCATCTCTCACCTCCGCTGTTCCGATACCCGGCACATGCCGGCATGCCGACATGGGCCGTCAGTCAAACATGAAACTTCCGAAATATTTGCGTTTTTTGCGGCGATCCGCAACGGACCGCGGCGCGGATGCTTGCATTTCCCGCTTTACAGTGTATAATATACGGCGTCATACTGTCAAATAATGTCAGTCAAAAGGCGGAATCGAAAAAAAATGAAAAAAAATCAGAATGGCAGTACCGCCGCAAGACCGTCGCGGATGCAGGTTTTCCGGATGGCGCGCATCGTCGCTCTGCTCAAAAAAAACAGGCTGCCCGGCGCGGAAACGCTCCTGAAAGAGTACGAAAAACTCGAATTCGAGGAAAACCAGCTGCTGCGGGCCAAGTACAACATCCGCACCGTCTACCGGGATATCGACTCCCTGAAATACGATTTCCACTGCCCCATCGCCTACGACCGGGTCAACAAGGGGTATTATCTCACCAATCACAACTGGGAGTTCAACTGTCCGGCCCAGCTGTCGTCATCGGCGATGCTGGCGCTCGTTCTGGGCGCGCGGATCGCCGAAGACGTTTTTCCCGAACCGCTCAAGTCGCGCATCGCCGCCGCGACGGACGAGATACTCAAGGGGGACAATCCTGATTTTCTCGACACCACCCTCGTGCATTCCCTCAAGGTTTTCGCGGAGTCCGGAGCGATCAGCGACTCGCCGGTCTTTTCCAGGGTCTTCGAGGCGTGGCAGAAGCACCGGCGGCTGCGCATCACCTACGACGACATGAAAGGCGGAAAACCTTCCGTGCGCGAAGTGGATCCCCACGTTCTCTTTCTGTACGCGAGAGAATGGCGCATCAAGGCGTACTGTCATTTCCGCAAAGAGGTGCGGACCTTCGTCATCAGCCGGATACGCAGGGCGGAAATACTCCCCGACACCTTCACGCCGGACATGAAGATCATCCGTTCGGTGACGCTCGACAACATCGTCGCCTGGAAAAAATACGCAAATGTGAAGATCCGCCTCACCCCCGAAGCAAGGAAGTTCGCCGTCGCCAACCGGATGCACACCGGGCAGCGCATCCGGAAAGACGACGACGGGATGTGGCTTTTCACCATACCCGAAGTGCCGGAACAGGTCGTGGTGCCGTGGATCCTTTCCCAGCAGGGCGAGGCCGTCCCCCTCGAACCGCCGGAGATCGTCGAAGCCGTCCGCACCGCGGCTTCCGCGCTGCTGGGGAAACTCGGCCGCTGAGGGTTTTGACGGCGTTCCGCTCCCCGCATCATCCCGGCACCTTTGAATATTCCCCGGAGTGTGCTATATTAAGCGACGGCCCCGTCATCCGCGGGCCGGATCAACAAAGGAAGGAAAGCAAGTGAAAAAAGTACTGACGATCGCGCTGGCCGCGGGGCTGGCTCTGGGATGTTTCGCTCTTGACAAGATCTACAAGGGCAGCTCCAAAAAGGATATCATGTGCTATTACCAGGGCGGCCGTTTCTACGCAGACGCCGCGAGGAAACAGCCGATCTTCCATCACCCCGGCAACATGGTGAGCAAAGAGGCCAAAGCCACCCTCAAGAACTGCATCTACCGTCTGACGGGCGACCGCATCTACAAGGGCTCCTCCACGGCGAAACAGGACTGCATCGCCACGATCCTCGAGACCAAGACCCGCAAGGGCGACGCTCTGGCGGCCAAAGTGTTCGAGGGGTTCGTCGTCCCCCGCGACAAAAAAACCTCCTATGACAAGAAGACCAGGATCGAGACTGTGACCGGGTACAAGCTCACCGCCGACAGCGTCAAGGAGATCCGGCCCAAGGTCCTGTTCACCATCGACAACAACAAAATTTACCGCGGCGACTCCACCGACGACAAGGATTGTCTGCTGACCTACACCGGCAAATTCACCGCCGGACGTCTGCTCTTCATGGCGATCGAACTGGCCAAATAACGGCGTCGTCAAACACTTCGAACTTTCCGGCCGGTCCGCCCGGCCGGCTTTTTTTTTGCGTCCTTATTCGAGAAAAGCGGAGCGTTTCGGGCGGAACTTTGCGAGCCGCCTGTTCGAACCGGTCCGCATCGTCCGCATCGTCCATGGGCAGGCACGCCGCCCCCCCGTGCGGGAACGAGGCGTCTTTCTGCGGTCTTCTCTTCCTGCCGCTTCCGGCGGCGTCGCCCGGTGAAGGGAAACTTTTTTCTCCCGGGAACAGGAGCCGAAAACGTTCAGGGCTTGAAAAAACGGAGAAACGAGATTATATTAAATGTCAAGATTGTATTCGAGACAGGAAAGGATCAGTTCTTCGAGGCGCGGAGCTGTCCCGCATCTGCCGCGTGGAATTCGGTCGGTACCGGGGTCCCGGAGGGATTTTTCCGGGGAGTCGGTACCGGGATTCCGCGAATTTCTCCGGAAGCAGTGCTTTCCGGGGCAAGATGTACGGAAAAGATCCGGCGCGAATGACTGATCCTTTCAGGAAAATCAAACAAACTGAAAGGAATATTCATGTCAGAGGAGAAGGTCACATTTCTCATCGACGACAGCCGGAGCATGGAGATATCCACCGGCAAAGTCGCGAAACTTGCCAACGGCAGCTGTCTTGTCCGCATGGGCGATACGGTCGTGCTCGCCGCCGCCTGTTCCGGCGAGCCCCGGGAAGGAACGGATTTCTTCCCGCTTCAGGTCGACTACCGCGAAAAGTACAGCGCGGCCGGTAAATTCCCCGGCGGATACATCAAGCGCGAAGGCCGCCCCTCCACCAAGGAGATCCTGACCTGCCGCATGATCGACCGTCCCATCCGTCCGTTGTTTCCCAAGGGATTTTTCAATGACGTGCAGATCCAGTGCGTCATGCTCAGCACCGACGGCGTCAACGACGCGGACGTGCTGGCCATGCTGGGCGCCAGCGCCAGCCTCATGCTTTCGGACCTCCCCTTCGACGGTCCCATCGGCGCGGTCCGCGTGGGCAAGATCGACGACAGGTTCATCGTCAATCCCACCCGGGAGGAGATGAAGAAAAGCACCCTCGAACTGATCTACGCCGGCCGTCCCGATCAGGTCATCATGATCGAAGGCGAGGCCCGGTTCATCAGCGAGGAAGACATGCGCAAGGCGATGTATTTCGCCAATGAAGCGGTCAAAAAGCAATGCGAGGCCCAGATCGAACTGGCCCGCAAGGCCGGACGGCCCAAGAAAGATTACAAACTCTATCTGGTCCCCGATGCGCTCCAGAAAGCGCTCGAAAGTTTCTGCGCGCCCACCATCGAGACCGTCTGCACCGTCCCCGGCAAAGAGGACCGCAACAACGCCCTCAACGGACTGCTGGCCGAACTGCGCGCCGCTCTGCGCGGTCAGTTCGCCGACATGAGCGATGCCGATTTCGCCCTCGAGACCGCCAAGGGTTTCGACGACTACGTGCGCACGATCACCCGCAAGATCATTCTTGAAAAGCAGTTCCGTCCCGACGGACGCTCCATCACGGACATCCGTCCCCTCTCCGCCGAAGTCGGTGTTCTGCCCGTGGTCCACGGCAGCGCCCTGTTCTCCCGCGGCGAAACTCAGGCGCTGGTCATCGCCACGCTGGGCAGCGACAAAGACGCTCAGGAGTACGACGACCTCAACAGCGAGACCGGGATCGGTCTCAAACGCTTCTATCTGCACTACAATTTCCCCAATTTCAGCGTCGGCGAAGTGGGCCGCATCACCGGTCCCGGACGGCGCGAGATCGGTCACGGAAATCTGGCGGAGCGTTCCGTTTCCAAGGTCGTTCCCGCGGACTTCCCCTACGTGGTCCGCTGCGTATCCGAGATCATGAGTTCCAACGGCTCGACCTCCATGGCCAGCGTCTGCGGCGCGACCCTCGCGCTGATGGATGCCGGCGTGCCCATCACCGCCCCCGTCGCGGGCATCTCCTGCGGACTGGTCACCGGTGACAACGGCGAACGTCTGCTGCTCACCGATATTCTCGGCGCGGAAGACCATTTCGGCGACATGGACTTCAAAGTCTGCGGCACCCGTACCGGCATCACCGGCTTCCAGCTGGACCTCAAACTGCCGGGCATCCCCATCGATCTGCTCTGCGAAGCGATGGAGCGCAACCGCATCGCCCGTCTCAAGATCCTCGACGTGATCGAAGCCTGCATTCCGGCCCCGCGCGCGGAGATCAGCGAACGCGCTCCGCGGCTCGAAGTCGTCAAGATCAACCCCGACAAGATCGGCGCCCTCATCGGTCCCGGCGGCAAGAACATCCGTTCCATCACCGAGGAGACCGGGGCCACCATCGACGTGGACGACTCCGGCGAAGTCAAGATCATGGCCACCAACAAGAGCAAGCTGGACGCAGCAAAAGAGCGTGTTCTCGCCTGCACCGCCGAGGCGGAAGTCGGCAAGATCTACCGCGGCAAAGTCGTCACGCTGCGTGACTTCGGCGCCTTCGTGGAGATCCTCCCCGGCATGGACGGACTTCTGCACATCTCCGAAATGGCCGATTACCGCGTGAACAAGGTCACCGATATCTGCAACGAAGGCGATTACGTCACTGTCAAAGTCATCGACATCGACAGCGCCGGCAAGATCCGTCTGAGCCGCAAGGCGGCCCTCAAGGAGATGGATGAAAAATAACTCATCCCATCCTTGATTTTTACAGCGATCGGAAACAGCCGGGGAGAAATTTCCGGCTGTTTTTACTTGAAAAGGCAACCTCACGGAGAAAAAGCGGAGATAAAGAGATGATCCGTTGGGCATTGTACGTGTTTCCGATATTGGTCAATTACGTGCTGGGCGGGGCGTTTTTCATCGTTCCCCTGCGCTGTTCTCAGGCCGCCGCGCCCGGCTGGGTCGTGGGGGCGACGCTCTCCGCATGGTCCTTTGTCTATGCCGTCTCGTCTTACCTGATCGGCAGAAAGACGACGGCGGACAACGCGGTCCGGCTCATCGTTTTCGCGGGACTGCTGATCTCGGCGGCCTCTGCGGGATTTCTGCTTTTTCCCGACGTCTACATGCAGTTTCTGTGGATCGCTCTCTACGGAGTGGGCGCGGCGACGTACTGCACGGCGTTTCAGATATTCGCAAAATCCGTCGAACCAGACCAGAATACCGGCGTCGTCCGCGCCACCGCGCTCTACACCGCAGCATGGAGCGTGGGAATGGCCACCGGTCCCTTCGTCTTCGGTCTGCTCCCGGTCGCCGGCAGTTTCGTCATCAACCTCGTTATCGGCCTCTGCATCGCCGCAGGCATCCACCTTCTTTCGAAGTACGGGAAACGGGCGGAAACGCGGGCGGAAACGCCGCAGCAGAACTCTCCCCTCCCCTCCGGCAATAAACCGGACAAAGTCCTTGTCGGCTGGATCGTCGGCGGCACGGGGACTGTCGCCATTTTCGTTCTGCGCAGTCTCGTTCCCTACCGGGAAAATCTGCTGTCCTTCACTCAGGCGGAAGCGGGGATCGTGATCGCGGCGGTAAGTTACGTTCAGGCGCTGACGGCGCTGGCGCTGATCCGGGGAAAGACCTTCATGTACAGGGCCCTGCCCGCCGTCGCGGCCGGACTGTGCGGCATCGCGGCGCTGGTCATCTTCGGAACGGGAAACACATTCATTCAGTTCCTGACGGCCGCGATCCTCTTCGGCATCTACTCAGGCTACTTCTATTTCATGTTCGTCTACCACTCGCTGATCTCGCCGGAGAACAGCAACCGTTACGTCGCCGTCAACGAGGTGATCGTCGGCGCCACGGGAACGGCCGGCCCCTTTGCGGCGGGACTGCTCACGTCGCCTGCGACCAGCGGCGCGGCCTTTCCCGTGGCGGCCGCCCTCTCCGCCGCGGGAATTCTCTTTGCGGTCATCTCTTTCGGAAAGGACGGCAAATGACGCGTGTCCGGAAACTGAAACGAGCCGATCATCTGTTTGCCGCGGGACTCTTCGTTTCCGTATTTCTTCCTTATCTGCCCGCCGTCAACTTCAGTGCGGACATCTCCGCCCGGACCGCACTGCCGACAAAAGGCGCTGCCTCCGCGGAAAAGACAATAGCGATCCCCGAAAAGAAGCACCACCGCTCCGCGGCGCAACTGAAAGAACAGCTGACTTTTCTGAAAAACGCCGCCGGAGAAAAGAAAAAATGAAAGAAAAAGTCATCATCGTGCTGGACCGTCTGCGCAGCGCGCACAACGTCGGCAACATCTTCCGGATCGCCGAAGCCCTCGGTGTTTCGGAGATCATCGCCTGCGGCTACACGCCCGTGCCGCCGCATCCGCGTCTGGTGAAGACCGCCATGGGCACGGATGAAATGGTTCCGTTCCGCACGTTCGCGACGAGCCTCGACGCCGTGAACGCCCTGCGCCGGGAGGGGGTCCGGGAGATCCTCGCGGCGGAGCCGCTGCCGGGAAGCGTTCCCGTCTGGCGGAAAAATTTCAATTTTCCGCTGGCGGTGATCTTCGGCAACGAAGCCCTGGGCGTCCATCCGGAGACCCTGAAAACCGTGGACGGCACGGTCTGTCTGCCGATGTACGGGAAAAAAGCCTCGATCAACGTCGGCAACGCCGCCGCGGCGATCTTATATGCAATAGAAGCAAGGAGCGACCTGTCATGAAAATCAAACTTCTCGGGAAAAATCTCAACGACATCCGTCCGATGCTCCGTTCTTTCGGTCTGGAGGAGTGCGAAAAAGATTTCGAACTGGTCGTCACTCACGGCGGCGACGGAGCGCTGCTGGGCGCGGAACGGGATTATCCCGGGATCCCCAAGTTTCCTCTGCGGGATGCGGCCACGGCTTCACCCTGTCCGCGGCACGATGCCCGGACCCGGCTGGAGGAACTGGTCTCGGGCAAGGCCTCCCGTTCGTATCTGCCCAAAGTGGCGGCGCGGGCTCACGGCAGGGAATTTCTCGCTCTCAATGACGTATTCATCCACAATTTCGACCGCGGCAGCGCCCTGCGCTACCGGGTGAAGATCGACGGAGAGCTCTACGCGAACGAGATCGTCGGCGACGGCGTGGGACTGTCGAGCGTCCACGGCAGTTCCGCCTATTACAGAAGCATCACCCACAGTCTTTTCCGCGTGGGGATCGGACTTGCGTTCAGCAACTCCACGGAAGAGGTGAATCACCTTGTTCTGGCCCCGGAGTCCCGGGTGGAGATCGAGATCGTGCGGGGACCGGGACTGCTCATCTCGGACAATTCCCTCATTCCCGAAACGACCCCCGTCGGCGACACCGTCGAACTTTACCAGTCGGAACAGAAGGCCGTCATCCTCGGTCTCGAGGGCTTCATGTGCAGAGACTGCCGTCTGCTGCGCCATCCCCACAAGCAGCCGTTCTCGGGAATGGCGTAAAACGGGACCGCCGTGGAATGGGCATCTACAAACTGCACGCCCCCTTCCCTCCCGCGGGAGATCAGCCCGAAGCCGTCCGCCTGCTTCAGGAGGGCTTCAGAGCGCACAAGAGCAGACAGACGCTGCTTGGCGTGACGGGATCCGGCAAGACCTATACCCTCGCCTGCGCCATCGCTCAGGAGGACCGGCCCGTACTGGTCCTTTCGCACAACAAGACGCTGGCGGCCCAGCTTTACAGCGAGTTCAAAAGTTTCTTCCCCGAGAACGCGGTGGAGTATTTCGTCAGCTACTACGACTACTACATGCCCGAGTCGTACATTCCGCAGACCGACACCTACATCGCCAAGGACTCCAGCATCAACGAGGAGATCGAGCGTCTGCGCCTCTCCGCGACGACCAGTCTGGTGGAACGCAAAGACGTCATCATCGTGGCCAGCGTTTCATGCATCTACAGTCTGGGCGCCCCGGAGGAATTCACCGACATGTGCGTCCGCATATCACGGGGCGACACGCTCAGCCGCAACGATCTGCTGGCAAGGCTGGTCGACATCCAGTACGACCGCAACGACACGGCACCGGGACGGGGAGAATTCCGCGTCCGCGGCGACGTGGTGGACGTGTTCGAGCCCCAGAGGAACGATTTTGTCAGGATCAGTTTTTTCGGCGACGAGATCGACATGATCGAACGCCGCGACGCGGTGTCGGGAAAAGTCAAACTCCGCCCGGAACTGGCGACGCTCTTTCCCTGCAAGCAGTTCGTCCTGCCGCCCGAGCGGATCGTCAACGCGTCAGAGAGCATCCTGCAGGAGATGCGCGAACGGCTGAAATACTTCGAATCCAACGATCTTCTCGTGGAGGCCCAGCGGCTCCAGCAGCGGGTGACTTACGATATCGAAATGATGAAGGAACTGGGCTACTGCAGCGGCATAGAGAACTACTCGATGCACCTCTCGAACCGCCGTCCGGGGACCCGGCCCTACTGTCTTTTCGACTTTTTTCCCGATGACTTTCTGACGGTCATCGACGAATCCCACGTGACGCTTCCCCAGCTTCAGGCGATGTACAAGGCGGACCGTCACCGCAAGGAGATCCTCATCGAACACGGCTTCCGCCTGCCCTCGGCGCTGGAGAACCGGCCGCTGAAATTCGAGGAGTTCGAGGCGGTGACGGGGGAAACCGTTTACGTTTCGGCCACGCCGGGCGAATACGAACTGAGCCACAGCGGTCCCCCTGTGGAACTTGTCGTGCGTCCGACGGGACTGCTGGATCCGGAGATCGAGATCCGCCCCCTCGAAGGTCAGGTGGACGACGTTCTCGAACTCATCCGCGAAACGGCGAAACGGGGCGAGCGTACACTGGTGACGACGCTGACGAAAAAGGGCTCCGAACGGCTGGCCGATTACCTCTCGGAGCTTGGCGTGCGGGCCTGTTATCTGCACTCCGAACTGGATGCGCTGGAACGGGTGCGCGTGCTGAACAAACTGCGCGAAGGGGAATACGACTGTATGATCGGCATCAATCTGCTGCGCGAGGGCATCGACCTGCCCGAGGTGGCGCTGGTGGCGATCCTCGACGCCGACAAGGAGGGATTTCTGCGGTCGGAGCGTTCCCTCGTGCAGACCGCCGGACGGGCGGCGAGAAACAAAAACGGCCGCGTCGTGCTCTACGCGGACAATATCACCCCCAGCATGCAGGCCTTGATCGACCTGACCGCCTCGCGGCGCAAAAAGCAGATCGCCTACAACAAGGCGCACAACATCGTTCCGCAGACCATCGTCAAAAAGCGCAGCGTCACCATCAGCGAGATCATCAGCGAAGGAAAGGTGAAGAAATCCAAGCTCAAAACGCCTCATCTTGCCGAAAACATGCTGGACGGAACGGCGGGAGACAACCTCGACAAACTGGGCCTCTCTGCAAAGGAACTGGACGCCCTCATGGAAGAACTGACCGGAGAAATGATGTCCGCGGCGGAGGCCCTCGAATTCGAGCGCGCCGCCCAGATCCGCGACCGCATCAAAGCCCTGAAGAAAAAGTGATCCGCGCCGTCAACGGCAAACTTCACTCGCCCGCGGGGGTGTCCTGCGCCGGACCTCCCGCCTCCGGACCGCCGGGAAGCGCCGGAACAGGTCCGGCGGCATCAGCGGGACGGCGGATGGATTCGTAGAACGCCGCCACGAAAGCGCCGGTCCACGGGATGAGCCAGATCAATCCGATCCCCAGCGTAAAAACGGTGACGGCAAGGAACATCAGAACCAGCAGACAGCAATACCCGAAAAACCGGAGTTTGTGGCCGTACATGATCCTGCCGCTCTCAGTCATGGCGTCCTCGACCTCGATCCCGGGATCGTCCAGCATGATATAGAGCGTCATGGAGTACCGGCACGAGGCGATGATCCCCGGAATGATGAAGAGCAGACTCCACAGCAGGACAAAAAGAAACGGACGGACACAGCCCCACACGAAACGCCAGTAGCGGCTGAAGGGTTCGAAGGCGACGGAGAGCTCCAGCTTTTCGCCGCGGATCAGCCGCAGCCAGAAAAGCGCCATCC
>JAFTDL010000113.1 GCA_017454215.1 Lentisphaeria bacterium
AACGGATGGAGACGCTTTATTACGGACCGCCCTCGAATGCCGTATCAGCGGAATAAACCCGATGAGGAGATTTTGTTGCTCTTCCGATGGGGTTTTGATTTGATTTTTCGGGTCACCAGAATTACATTAAATACGCTGACTTGGGTCACTTTTTGGGTCACTTCTCGGGTCACTTCGGCATCAAAAGCGATACAGTCAAAAGTTGTTGCAAAATTGAAGAATACGTAATTCGTTGGGAAACAGACGGTTATGTCATTGCTTTCGATGGGAGCAATACTAAAAAAGGTACGCCTTTTTTACATCCATCTCCTACCACCATTTTGATTTAACAGTCCTCAAGGGCGGTTTATTTGACGCTCCTGAGCTCAGATCGACCCCAAGAGAAACTGCGATCCGTGCCAACTTCCCGAGGTGGGGGGCAGCCCCACTTACGGGGGATGATCGTTCGCAGTTATCCTTCACTCGATGGTAAAGGTGAATTCGCTGCGTTCGTCGTGCCTCCACGCCAGGTGCCGGGTGGAAGGCGAAATGGCGAAAAGAGGCGAGAAGGTCGTGGCTTTGACGGTCTTGCGGTCGGGCAGGAATTCCAGCAGCCGCAGCCAGCCGTCTCCGCCGTTGCCGTGGGCTCCGCCGCCCATGTAATGGGTGTTGAAGGCCATCTGCGCAACTGATTTCCCGCTGGCGTTTTTGTCCACGGAAAAAGCGACGCCATGTTCCCAGACGTCGGGTTTGTTGCAGATGTGTCCGCAGATCACAAGGCGGATGTTTTTCGCAGGATACACGAATTTCCGGAAAATGGCCTCGCCCGCGTTGCCGCCTTCCCGGTTCAATACGTAATTTTCAGACTGGATCCGTTCTCCCGTCCAGCGGAGATAGGAGTGCGTCAGCAGGATCCCGATGTGGTTGGCGAACCGGGGCAGATCGGCGATTTTCTTCGCCCATTTCAGATCGGCGTCGGTGGGCGCGAACTGCAGCGTAAAGATCAGGAATTTGCGGTTGTCCGGCGCGGGAGCGGTAAATTCGTAAACGGCGTTTTCCAGCGTGGTCGTGCCGAAGGCGTTGTAATTGCACTCCTGGAGATACTTGCGGGACGCGGGGTTGCGGTCGGTGGGGAAATAATCGTTGAACCACGTTCTTCGGCTTTCCGCCTTCCGGTGGCCGTAGTCGTGATTCCCCGTGCAGAGGATGTAGGAGACGCGCCCGTCGAGCCGTTCCATCAGGCGGGAAAAGGCCTTCCACTGTTCCTGCCCGAGGTACGAATCGACCGTCGGGGTAAGATTCCTCTGATCGTTGCGGAACACCAGATCCCCGGTGAAAAGCACCTGCCGGATCCTGAGCGGGGAGAGATTGCTCACGATCCACGTGTTCATGATGTCGAGGATCCCGTTATTGCAGGCGCGCTCCGTATACGCCTGGACATCGGGCACGACCACCATGGTCCACGAATCGGGATGACTCAGTTTCGGCGGCTGATAGGGGATTTTACTTCCGGGTTCCGGTTCGGCAAATGCCATCACGGCGCAAAACGCCGCGAGAACGATCAACGACAATTTCTTTTTCATGGTCTCCTTCAACCTCAAGCTGAGCTGTTTTTCGTCAAGCCACCGGGCAAAACGCCTTGCGTTAATACATCGCCTTTTTCCCTGAATTGCAAGTGCTGAAACAGGCTAAATCCCGAGTCGGAAGAATGACGTGAGCAATTACCATTCTGAATACAATGCGTCCATATCGGGGGAAAACAGCTTTTCCGGAACGGCGAAAGTCACGAATTTTTTCACATCTTCGAGAAAAAGGGTGTAAATGTATTGATCCCCCTTTTTCACGACGGAAGCTTTTTTGCTTCTCAATTCATCCCAATAAGGAGCGCGCACACGGTTTTGAACGGATCCGCTCATATCGTCTATGACGAACAGCCACGGCACGAGCCGGCAGAATGCTCCGCCGCCTTTGTCTGTCGCGGTACGGATGACCTGTTTTGTATTTACGAAGAAAAAGTCCCGATCGCCGGGAGAAAAAGTATAAGGCCCGATCAAAAGGAACGGTTTGTTTTTTGCCTCATACACTTGGACATTCTGTTTTTCCGCTTTCGCGGCAAACTTTTCTTCTGCCGAAAGGACCTCTATACTGCCGCATTTACTGTATCTGTATCCAGACAATACCAGAATCGTTGCCTCAGGAGCAAAAAGCGCGAGCAGAATTACCAAAGGCAGCAGTAAATAGAGCCATCGAGAAGCTTTTTTGATTTTTGCACTTATCGCGGTTATATATGTACGCATCACTTGGACTGGCCTGACCTTGCGTTAATATACCCCCTTTTCTCGTGAATTGCAAGTTCCGGAACAACCCCCTCGGACGTGAAAAAACGCAAAAATCTTGAAGGGGACTCTTGACAAATGCCGTCCGACGGTGTATTCTAATCGGGAAGAAAAAAAGGGGGATTCCGATGAAAGATCTTGAAAAGCTGCTCCGTTTGCGGGAACGGATCCATGAGATTCTGGAAAGACGGTTCCTTTCCAAGGAGAACGTTCTCTATGATTACGCCGGGCTGAAGGGTGAAGTCGTCCTCCCCACGCCGGAGGAGTGCCTTGCCAACAAGCCCAATGCCTTCGCCTGGAATACGCCCATCGAAAACGGCGGTTTCTTCAATGGGGATCTGCTGACCGCTCTCTGCGATCTGTATGAGTTTTTTCCCTCCGAAAAGCTGGCAAAACAGATGCGGACACTGGCCCGGGGATTGTATGTGCTCCAGGACAGATCGCCGGTCGCAGGCTGCATCCTCCGCGGCATCGGCAGTGACGGCAAATGTTTTTATCCCGCATCTTCCAACGATCAGATCATACCGTTTCTGCTGGGCCTTTGGCGTTTCGCGCAATCGGAGGCTTCCACGCCCGCGGAAAAGGCGGAGTGCCGACGCCGCTGCCGGGAAACTGTCCTTGCGCTCAAAAGGAACCGGTGGATCGTTCCCGGCGCCCGGCCCGGTTTCGAACGGGGCAACATCTCCGCCAACGCCCCTTACGACATGTGCCATCTCCTGCTTGCGGCGATGATCCTCGATGAGACGGGGCCGGAAGGGGGAACCGAATTCGGACGGGTCCTGAACGAAAGAAAAGAGTCCGTGTTCGCAGGATTCCCGGAGATCTCCGCCGAGCATTGCTGGTTCGCGTCGCACAATTTCTACATCCTTTCCATGCTGGCGGCAACTTGCCCCGCTTACCGGGCACCGGCCCGGAAGGCTTTGAAGATTACCGCGGAAGCCGCGTCGAAATGGATCGGCTGCTGGAAACAATACGTTCCCGGCCTCGCCTTTACCCCGGACTGGCATCCCCTGAACGATTTCTGGCGTGAGCAGAAAAACACCGCCGACTGCAAAGACATCACCGGCGCCCTGCTTTGGCGATCCTGGACCGAGATTTGTCCCGCCGTCATGAACGAACGCAAAAGCATCATGCCCGCATTCGCTGCGGCATGGATCGTGCTGCTCTCCGGAGACGAGGAAGTCATCGCAAGATCCCGGTCCGGCATCATCGAAGCCCTGGAAAGCGTCCCCTTCGAAAAGCTGTATTACGCGCCCTTCTTCTTCGCCGAAAACGTGATCTCGCTGCTGGTCCGTTTTCCGGGGTGAGCTCTCCGTCTCAAGCGGAAGCAGACTTCACTTTCCCAACAGGACGCGGATCTTTTCCATCGCCTTGCGGTTGAAATCGATGGCGAGACGACTGGCGGCGGCGGCCTGCTCCAAAGCGGCCGGGTAGTTCCGCAGGATCCTGTCCACGCAGGAGTTAATCGATGCGGAATCCGTCACGTTCAGTTCGAGGATCCACTCCTGCAGGCCGATGTCGCGCCACATCTGCCCTTTCCAGGTGTCCTCCGCCTGCCGCAGCAGGATCGCCGGTTTGTGTTCGTCGATGAAGATGATCGGGGAGTGCATCTCCATGCTGACCAGCGCCTTGGCTTTTGCATAGACGCTTTCGGCCTCGGAGGTGATCCAGTATTCGCGTTTCAGCACGACTTTTTCTTTCACCGCTCCGGGGAGGCGCTCGTAGAGATAACGGCGGCCCATCGGGACCTGATAGGTCATTTCCGGACAGATCAGCACCTTCAAGTCGTAATTTTCGACGATATGGCAAATCACGTCGCGCATCTTGGCCATGTCGGACTCGACCTTCCCCATGGAGGCCGCTTCCCTGACGGGGTCCTTGTAATAAAAACGCTCTTCATCGAAGGAATCCGGAGTGAAACGCAGGCGCGGGATCACGCAGACGAACTTTTCCGGTTCGAGACCGTTCTCCTCCAGAAACCGATCCCCGGATGGATCCGCTTCGAGGCGCATGCCGAACGTGCTGTCCGAAGTGAAACCGATGACGGGACACCGGAGATTTTGCTGCTTCAGAAAATACTCCGAAAGGGAATCCCGGCAGAAGACGAAGGCCGCATCGGAAAGGGTCGTCTTTTTCTGTTCGTCCCACAGGCCGTCCACGGAGACGCCGAAAAAACCGTAGGGCTTGTGCGTTCGTTCCACCCAGGTCCGGATGCCGGCGCAATCGACGCATGGCCCGGAACCGTTGACCAGAAGGTCACATTCCCGGAATGCTTCCGCAAGTTCCGCGTCGCTTTCCGCGATGCGGAGACCGGGAAAATTAGTGAGGATCATTTCCCGGACGCCGCGGTCCAGCTCGCACGGCCAGAGCCATACCCGGCACTCCGGCAGGAATTGCCCGGCGAGGTTCAGAAAGCCGGGCGTGTGCGCGATATCGCCGATATTTTTCGTCTGCCAGCTTCCCCGGAGGAGAATGTTTTTCATTTTTACAGTCCCGCTGTGTTGCATGTGTCCGCCTTAATATACACGGCAAAAGGCATTTTCAACTTGCGCCCCGGTGAAACGGCGGAAATCCGCGACTTCGGGCGTACCCGCGCGGTCAGACATGACGCTCATCCGTCTCCACGGAGCCGCCGGGGATCCTGCCCAGAAACAGAATGAGCAGATTGACCGCGAAAGCCGAAATATGCAGCACATTCCCCGCCGTGCCGCCGAGGATCTTGCCCGCCAGCGCAAGCACACCCCCGGCAAGGATCGCCCCCATGGCGAAGCGGCGGTCGACGGCGCCTCCCAGAAGCCCCCACAGCACGGGGACGACAAAGGCTCCCGCATAGACGCCCAGCGCGAACAGAAGCACCGTCAGGATGGAGTCGCAGCAAATCGCGATGAGGATCGAGAGAGCTCCGAGCAGCCCGGTACACCACCGGGTCAGTTTCACGCTTTCGCAAGACTCCATGTCGCCGCGGAAAAACTGCGAAAGAAGTCCCCCCGCCGTGAACAGGGTCGTGTCTGCGGAGGACATGATCGCCGAGAGCATGGCGAAATAAAGGAGCAGCGTCACCTGCGGCGGAAATTCGCAACTTGCGACGGCGAAGAGAACGGCGCCTTTCCCCGTAAGGTGGAGACGCGCCCCGCAGATCCCGATGAAAGCCAGCAGAAAGGCGATGGGGATCAGGCACACCGCCGTGACGGCGACGGCCTTCCGCGCCGTGCCGGGGTCTTTCGCGCAGAAGATCCGGGAATAGATATCCGGGCCGACCAGGAAGGTGCTGGAATAGGAAAAGAGCATGGCCAGGAGGTCGAAGGCGGTGAACGACGGGGAAAACATCGGTGCGGCCTCCAAAGAGGGATAGCGCAGAAAGAGGACCGCGGCCACCGGCAGGATCCCCAGAAAGATCAGCAATGTTTGCAGCACATCGGTCCGGATGATGGAAAATTGCCCGCCCGCCGCGGTGTAGAAGGTCAGCGTCAGCCCGATCGCCGCCGCCGCCCAGCCGTACGGGATGCCGCAGGTCGCGGCGGTGATTTTGGCCGCGCCGATGATCTGCGCCCCGATCACCCCCAGCCACGCGGCCGCGATCACGGCTCCCGAAAGTTTCTTTACGCTCTCTCCGTAAAAAGTGCCGATCAGCATGGAAAGATTGTACCCCCGGAATCCCGCGACGGCTTGGACGAGGGGCAGCAGAGCCAGAAGGCCGACCGCCCCGCACACCAGCAGCCATGCCCCCGCCCAGCCCTTTTCACAGCCCAATTCGACACTCCCCAGAATGGCGGAGCTGCCCAGAATGGTCGCCAGCAGAGAGCCGGAAAGGTAAAGCACACCCGCGCTGCGCCCGGCGACGTAGTAGTCGTCGGGGGTGCGGATCCGTCGTGCGCACAAGTATCCGATCACCACGGCGGCGCCGAGGTAAAGATAAAACAAGATCCGATTCAACGTACAGTTTCCTTTTCGATATGTATTTCCGGAGCTCTTCGACCTGTTCGTTCCAAGCCGCGCAGAGCCCCCGGTCCTTTACGCGGCTGCTGAATATACACGGCAAAAGGCATTTTTTCAACTCGCGGAACGTCGAAAAGGGCGAAAAGCGGCCGAAAACCGGCCGCCTCCTGCGTTTTCAAGAGAAGAATGCAGAAGTCGAACGTCGAAAAAACGGACTGCGGGACTTGCCCCGTCAGTCGGAAACGTCGACGTCGGGGATGATCAGAACGGCATAACCGGGATATGCCTCTCCGATCTCTTTACGGAGGATCTCGACGCCCTCCTTCGGGCGGATGTCGAAGCTCATGACGACGTCGAACCGCATCTTCTTCTCGGGCACATCGACATGGAATCCGTGCACCTGGAGAGCCCATTCGTGCGACAGGACCTTGTTCCGGACATCTTCGGCTATCCGCGCAGACTCGCCGCCTTTCGTGCTGCAGGAATAGACGCCGACGCCCACGAGGATCACTCCCGTTTCTTCGTAAATCCGCCTTTCCAGTTTTCTGGTCAGGCGGTCGACCTCTTCAACCGTCATCGTGTCGGGCAGTTCCAGATGCACGGAACCGAGATTTTTGTCCGGACCGTAGTTGTGCAGGATCAAATCGTATGCCCCGCGCACCCCCGGCTCCCCGGCAAGCAGCCGTCGGATCCTGACGGTGGTTTCCCTGTCCGGCCGCTGCCCCAGGATTTTGTCGACCGTCTCCGACATTATCTCGAGCCCCGCCTTGACGATGAAACAGGAGATGACCGCTCCGATGTATGCTTCCAAAGAGATCTTGAACACCAGAAAGACGATCGCGGAAAGGAGGATGGAAAACGACAACACGGCATCGCACATGGCATCCGTGCCGGAGGCGACCAGAGCGCCGGAATTCACCCGCTTCCCCTGCGCCTTGACATACCTGCCGAGAACGATCTTCACGACGACCGACACGGCGATGATGACGAGGGAAACCGTTCCGTACTCCGGCGTTTCCGGGTGGATGATCTTCTTGACCGACTCGACGAACGAGGTGATGCCCGCATAGAGAACGATCCCCGCGACGATCATCGTGCTGAGGTACTCGATGCGCCCATATCCCAGGGGATGTTTCCTGTCGGGCAGTTTTCTCGAAAGTTTCGTGCCCACGATCGTGACGATGGCCGAAAGGGCGTCGGAGAGGTTGTTGACCGCATCAAGGACGACCGCGATGGAGTTGGAGGCAAGCCCCACGGCGGCCTTGAATACCGTGAG
Organism: Lentisphaeria bacterium; assembly: GCA_017454215.1. GTDB lineage: Bacteria > Verrucomicrobiota > Lentisphaeria > Victivallales > Victivallaceae > UBA1784. Next base: position 7,528 of record JAFTDL010000113.1, read on the forward strand.
AAGCGCGTTCGTCACGAACCCGATCGCACTGGCCCTGACAACGATCCGGTCACGTTTGTCCGTGAACGGTTCGCAGCGTTGTTCGTCAACACTCATTGCTCGATTTTCTCCTTAATGATTTGCAAAGGTCAATTTTCTTCCAGCAGCCCTGCGGCAAAGAGGGCGTTGCGCGTCACCGTCGCCTGCAGGCGGCGGCAGAAGGCGTAATCGATCTTGTCGGTCGTCCCGAAGGTGTCGAAATCCGTCGCGCTGGCCGACATGTACGAGCCGGGAGTGATGATGTTCAACACCCAGCAGAGCGCGGTCATGCGGTCGTCGTTGCCGGTGATGCGCCGAAAGACGTAACAGAACGGATCGAAAATGAATGTATTGAACACCCGCGTCCGCTCCGGGTCCTGTGCGGTGATCAAAGCCCGCAGCAGAAAAAGATTCGCCCACAGCGGCTGGTCGTCGGCGTAAAGATTCTCGTAAAAGATGTCGATGAGGTCGGTCACTATCTGGCGCTTCCCGTCGCGAGTGGCGAAGAGCTGTTCGTTTTCCTCGCAGTAGCGGGCCGGGCGATTGTCGTTCCAGCGCCGGAGACAGTATTCCCACACCGCATCGACAAGCGCCTTCTTGCCGCCGAAGTGATAGCTCACCGCGTTGGGCTTGGTCCCGGCGCGCTCTGTAATGTCGCGGACGGTCACCGCGTCGGGGCTGTGACAGGCGAAAAGCTCCCCCGCCGCCGCCAGCAGACGGCGGCGGGTCTCTTCGGAAACCTTGTAGTTTCCCCGTGTCATGGGGTCACGCCTTGTTGAATTTCCCTTTCGGCTGACGGCAGCGCGGACACTTCCAGTCATCCGGCAGGTCTTCGAATTTCGTCCCCGCGGGGATCCCGTGAGCCGGATCGCCGAC
>JAFTDL010000114.1 GCA_017454215.1 Lentisphaeria bacterium
GGGCAGTTTCGAGGAACGTCTGACCGGTCTTGTGGGGGCGGAAAATTTCGCGGCCGCAAAGCGGCTGCTGAAGAAAAAGATGCTGATCGGCGGCGCGTGGCGCGACCGGGAGGGCTGTCTCTGCGGCCGGTTCCGCGGCGACGGGGGGACCGCAGACGTCCGCGTCGAGACCGGCGCGGAACCCCGGAGCATGTGTTCCTGCGGCAAAACGGACCGCACCTTCTGCGAACACGCCGCGGCGCTGGTGATGTATGCCGGACGTTTCGGTCAGCTGCCCGGCGGGACCGCCGCGGGCGACGAAGCGCCTTCGTACTACGGCGGTCTGCGCCGGGAATCCTTTGCGCGCCTGGGCGAGCGCCTCGCCCGTTCCCGGGACGCCTTTCTCGCCATCGACGCCCGCAGCGTTCTGCCCCACGCGCCCAGCAAATGGGAGAACATCGCCCTTTCGGTGCGGCTCCACTGCCGCGAACGGGAATATCAGGGCAACCTCTACAATCTGCGGCTGCTGTATTTCGACAAGGTGCTGGGCGCGTCGCTCCATTTCGACGACCTGTCGCTTCAGGACCAGCAGATCGTGCGTTTTCTCGCCACCAACGGCGCGTCGTCCGGTTCGCAGATCGCCCTCGACGCCGAACTTTCGGCGGAGCTTTTTCACTGCCTGATCGGCCACCCGCGGTTTTTCAGAAACGGTCAGCGTCTCACGGTGCGCGGCGACCGGGCCGAGGCGGTCATTCTGCTCTCGGGCCGCCGGATCATGCCGGGCCTGCGGGTCGAAGGCAGCGTCCTCCCCGTCGCCCGCGCCAGGATCGTCGCGGGCAGAGCCGGCTGCTGGATAGGCTGCGGCAGCGAATATTTCTTTCTGCCCGCGACCTGCGAACTGAGTTTTCTGCGCAACTTCTTCCGTTCCGGCCTCTCGGACATCCCCGCGGGCGAGACGCCGCAAAAGTATCTGGAGCGCTTTCCCTTTGCCGTGATCGACTCCGGTTTCGACGAGCCGGAAACGCAGGAGGCGTCGGTCCTGCTCGACGGAGAACTGGTCTCGGAAGACGAACTGGTTCTGCGTCCCCGGTACGTCTACACCGTCGGCGGCGCCGGAGTTTCATGCCGCATGCGTTCGGGAGAGTTCCTCGCCGACGGAAACAGATTCCTGCGGCGCGATCTGACGGAGGAGCGCAAATTCGAACTGATGCTCGAGATGGCGGGATTCGTCCTCGACGAACGGCAGGCGGTTCTGCGCGGAAGCGACGCCATCGGACTTTTTCTCGACCGGATCCTGCCGGAGTACGTCTCCGGCCCCGCCCGGCTCGCCTTTTCCCCGTCCCTGGGACTTCTGTTCCGGGGCGGCCTGGGCGTGCCGGAGCCGGAGCTGAGGTGCCGCCTTTCGGGGAAAACCCCCGACGGTTTTCTCGTTTCCTACGATCTCTCCGCTTCGGGCCTGATCCTCGACTGGCGGGAGGCGGCGGCTTGCGCCGAAGCCTTCCGGGAGTACATGTACGCCCCCGGCATCGGCATGATCCGGCTTTCGCCCGCCTTCGGACGCTTCTTCCGTGCCGCCGGAGGCGCGGTGAAAAAACTGGACACGGCGCTGCGCACCTTCGAGATCCCGCACTTCAACGCCCGGTACTACACGGCCGTCGCCTCCGAAATCCCCGGGGCTCTGCTTCCCGAACTGGGCATGGAGGACCCCCCCGCGTCCTCCTCCGCCGCGCCGCGGTTCGAATTCCGGGGCGTTCTGCGGCCCTATCAGGAGCAGGGCGTCGCCTACCTCGCGCGGATGACCGACCGCGGCCTCAACGCCATTCTCGCCGACGAAATGGGGCTGGGGAAAACGGTACAGCTTCTGGCGCTTCTGGCCGCGCGGATGGGAAAAGACTCCGCTCCGGCCCTGATCGTCTGCCCGGCGTCGCTTGCGGCCAACTGGGAACGGGAAGCGGCGCGCTTCGTTCCCGCCCTGCGGACGGCCGCGCCCCGGGGCGGCGCCCGCGGGGAGTGCCTCAAAAACCCCGGGTCCTTCGATCTGCTGATCCTCTCGTACGCCTCCGCCCGGCTCAGCCGCAATCTGCTGCGCCGCATAAGGTTCTCCTATCTGGTTCTGGACGAGGCGCAGCACATCAAAAATCCCGGAACGTCCAATGCGCAAAGCTGCAAGGATCTCGCGGCGGACCACAAGATCGTGCTGTCGGGAACGCCGCTGGAAAACGCTCCCGAAGACCTCTGGAGCATCATGGACTTTCTCCACCCGGGCATGCTGGGCACGCTCGCTTCGTTCCGCCGCCGCTACGCGGGGATCGCCGATTCCGAGGAGCTCCGGACAGATCTGGCCCGGCGGACGGGCTTTTTCATCATGCGCCGCACCAAGGCCGAAGTGGCCGCGGATCTGCCGCCGCGCACGGAAAAGACCGTTTTCTGCGACTTTGCTCCCGACCAGCGGGAGCTGTACGACCGGGTGCTGACCGAGGGCCGCAGGGAGATCGCCGGATTCGAGCCCGGCGACCGCCGCCGCGGCGCGGCCATTTTCACCACGCTTCTGCGTCTGCGCCAGATCTGCTGCGACCCCGGACTGCTCCCCGGCGGCGCGGGCAAAGGGGTCTCGTCCGCCAAGATGGAACTGCTCCGCGAACTGCTCCACGAAAACATCGACAGTTCCCACAAGATGCTTCTTTTCAGCCAGTTCCCCTCGCTTCTGCACCTGATCGTCCCCGAACTGGAAAAAGCGGAGATCCCCTTCGAGTATCTGGACGGCTCGACAGTGGACCGCATGGAGCGCGTCGACCGCTTCAATTCCTCCCCCGGAATACCGCTTTTTCTGCTCAGCCTGAAAGCGGGAGGGACGGGACTGAATCTCACTTCGGCCGACACGGTCATCATCTACGATCCCTGGTGGAACCCCGCGGTGGAACTTCAGGCGGCCGACCGCAGTCACCGCATCGGCCAGTCGCGTCCCGTCACCATCTGCCGGCTGGTGGTCCGCGATTCCGTCGAAGAGAAGATCCTCGAACTCCAGGGCCGCAAGCGGAAACTTTTCGACGCCGTCATCGAAACATCCGCCTCCGGAAGCGCGCTCTCGCTGGAAGAACTCTCGTTCCTCATCGAAAATAACTGATTTATTCCGCTTCCCGAACTTGTAAACAGCACCCCTGCCGTGTTATATTAATAGCAAGCAGAGGAGGGACAATAACGTCCCGCAAGGAGGACAGCCAGATGAACTGCAGCAAGATAACCGTCCCCGAAGGCGGATGGATCACCCTGAACGCCAACGGAAAACTTCAAGTTCCCGACGATCCCGTGATCGGTTTCATCGAAGGCGACGGCGTGGGGCCCGATATCACCGCGGCCGCCATGACCGTCTGGAACGCCGCCGTCGAAAAAGCCTACTCGGGCAGACGCCGCATCGCGTGGATGGAGCTTTTCGCCGGGGAGAAGGCCAATAAAGTCTACGGCAAGGAAATATGGCTCCCGCAGGAGACCCTCGACGCCGTTTCGAAATGCCTCATCGCCATCAAAGGTCCCCTCACCACTCCCGTGGGCGGCGGCATCCGTTCGCTCAACGTGGCCCTGCGCCAGCAGCTGGACCTTTTCGCCTGCGTGCGCCCCGTGCGGTATTTCGAGGGCGTTCCCTCGCCCGTGAGGCATCCGGAACTCACCGACATGATCGTTTTCCGCGAGAACACCGAAGACATCTACGCCGGGATCGAGTGGATGCAGGGCACCGACGAGGCGAAAAAAGTGATCGCCTTCCTGCGCGACGAGATGAAGGTGACGAAGATCCGTTTTCCCGAGACCAGCAGCATCGGCATCAAACCCGTTTCCGTCGAGGGCAGTGAAAGACTCATCCGCGCCGCCATGAACTATGCCGTCGCCAACGGACGCCGCAGCGTGACGCTGGTCCACAAGGGCAATATCATGAAATTCACCGAGGGCGGCTTCAAGAACTGGGGCTATGAGCTGGTCCGGCGCGAATACGCCGACGTCGCCGTCTGCGCGGCGGACTGCGGCGGCGTCGCTCCCGAAGGGAAGATCCTCGTCAAAGACTGCATCTGCGACGCCTTTCTGCAGCAGATACTCACCCGTCCGGCGGAGTACGACGTCATCGCCACGCTCAACCTCAACGGCGACTACGTTTCGGACGCCCTCGCCGCGTGCGTGGGGGGCATCGGCATCGCGCCCGGAGCCAACATCAATTACCTCACCGGACACGCCATCTTCGAGGCCACCCACGGCACCGCGCCCAAGTACGCGGGCATGGACAAGGTCAACCCCTGTTCGCTCATCCTTTCGGGCGACATGCTGCTGCGTCACATCGGCTGGACCGAGGCCGCCGATCTGGTCATCAGGGGCATCTCGCGGGCCATCGCCGACAAGGTCATGACCTACGATCTGGCCCGTCTGACCGAGGGGGCCCGCGAGGTCAGCTGCTCCGGTTTCGCCAAAGCCGCCGTGGAGAGGATGATATGACGCGTTTCATCCGGCCGGCCGCATTTCTTCTGTTTCTCGCCGTCGCGGGCGGATGCGTTTCGACGCCTCCGGCCCCGATCCGTCCGGGCGTTCCGCCTCTGCGCCGCGCCGAAAAACAGCTGATCGACAGCCGATGCAAAAAGCTGAGATCCGTTCTTGCCCCGCTGTCCGTCCGCGGCATCGGTCTGCATCCCAGAGCCTTTGAAACGGGTTACGCTCCCGAAGACATCTGCCGCTTCATCACCGACTGCGGATTCAACCGGGTCTACTTTCACATTTCCAGTGAAACGGAGCTCGACGAACGTCTGACCGGATTTCTCGTCGCGGCCGAAAAAGCCCGCCTCGTGACCGAGATCGTGCTCCGCCACAGTCACTTTCATCCCCGGTCCCGGGGAAACCGGGTGCTCCGCAGTCTGCGTCCGGATTTTCCCGACGTGCCCGAAATGGTGCGCCGCGTCGTCGAATACGACCGGAAACTGCCCCCGGAGGCGGGCAGACTCGACGGCATCACCGTCTGGGTCGAACCCCACCTCTACACCAACGCCAACCCCGGAACCAAACAGATCTTTTCCTGGAGCGAAAAGGCCTTCGGTCCCGGACTGGACAACGATCTTCTGGTGCTGGCCTCTCTCGACATGCTCCGCAGGATAGATCCCGGAGATCTGCCGCTCACCATCGCCGTTCCCGACTTCTATCAGGAACTGGTCTCCGAACGCAAGATCACCAAAGGGACCGTCCTCGACTTCATGGCGACCCGCAGGAAAGCGCCGCCGGTCATGCTGATATCGAGCGCCCGCAAGCCCTCGCAGATCGTCGAAGGGACCCTGTCGGAACTGGAGGCCACGGGCAAACAGCATCAGGTCCTCCTCGGCATCGAGCTGGCCGGTCACGTTTCCGATTCGGGCGCGAAACTGCGCAAACGCGACTGGAACGATTTCATCCGCATCATGGAGTACGTCGTCAGGGAGCACCGCAGACACCCCGAGTTCCGCGGGCTCATGATAACTCCTCTGGTCGTCCTCGAACACATCATCACGGAGCACGATTGAACCTATGCGATGCCCCCGCTGCAGCTGCGAAAACGATAAAGTCATCGACTCCCGCACCACGCCCGACGGTTCCGGCGTGAGACGCCGCCGCGAATGCACCGGGTGCGGCGCCCGCTTTTCCACCATGGAGAGCATCATCCCCGAAGAACTCAAGGTCATCAAGCGCGACGGCCGCCGCGTGGATTTCGACCGCGGCAAACTGCTCGCCGGGATCCGCAACGCCTGCCACAAGCGCCTCTCTCCGGACCAGATGGAGATGGTGTGCAGCGACGTCACCCAGTCTGTGCTCAGGGATTTCGACCGCGAAGTCGAGAGTTCCGAGATCGGCGAACGCGTCATGGCCGCGCTCCGCAAGATCGACCGCGTCGCCTACGTGCGCTTCGCCTCGGTCTACCGCCAGTTCCAGGACGCCAAAGATTTCATCTCGGAAGTCAAGGGGCTCAAACGATGACATCGCGCATGACGCTTCTTCCCGGCAGGGAACGTTCTCTGCTCCGCCGCCACCCGTGGATCTTTTCGGGCGCTGTCGGGGACGTTTCGGGGTCCCCTCAGCCCGGGGAAACGGTCGAGGTCGCCGACCACAGGGGGAACGTGCTGGCTCTGGCCGCCTATTCCCCCCGTTCCCAGATCACCGGCAGAGTGTGGTCCTTCGATCCCTCCGAAAACATCGGGCCCGGTTTCTTCGCGGAGAGGATCCGTTCGGCCTGTTCCCTGCGTGAAGAACTGGGGCTTCTTTCTCCCGAAGGCGGCTGCCGCCTGATCTATTCGGAATCCGACGGACTGCCCGGCGTCATCGCCGATGTCTACCGCGGTGTCGTCGTGCTGCAGCTGCTTTCGGCCGGAGCGGAGTTCCACCGCCGAAGCATCGTCGGCGCCCTCATGGAACTGCCCGGCGTCCGCGGCGTGTACGAGCGCTCCGACGCCTCCATCCGCCGCCGCGAAGGACTGCCGCCCGGGACCGGGCTTCTGGCGGGAAGCGCCGGGGAAACTGTGCGGATCGTCGAGAACGGTCTCGCCTTCGAGGTCGATCTCGTTCACGGGCAGAAGACCGGGTTCTACTTCGATCTGCGCGACGCCCGCGGGCGCCTGCGGGATTTTGCCCGGGGACGCAAGGTCCTCAACATGTTTTCGTACACCGGTTCCTTCGCCGTCAACGCCCTGGCCGCGGACGCGGAACATGTGACAAACTGCGATTCCTCGCGCCCCGCCCTCGTTCAGGCCGAAAGAAATCTCGCCCTCAACGGCTTCGACGCATCCCGCTTCGAAAACATCTGCGGCGACGGTTTCGATCTGCTCAAAAAACTCCGGACCGAAAAACGGCGTTACGGCCTGATCGTGCTCGATCCCCCGAAACTCGTCGACTCCCGGAACTCCCTCGACAGGGGCTGCCGCGCCTATCAGTTTCTGGCCGAATGCGGCTTCGAACTGCTCTCGCCCGGAGGCGTGATGTTTTCCTTTTCCTGTTCCGGGCTGATGGTGCCCGAACTGTTCCACAAGATCACCGCCTCCGCTGCCGCCGCGGTGAAGTGCGATGCGAAAATTCTGGGGTATCTGCAGCAGTCCGCCGATCATCCGGTGGACGCCGCCACGCCCGAAACTCTTTATCTCAAAGGCTTCATTTCAAGAAAGAACGGATAGAACGGACGGTTCCGCCGCCCGGCAGCAGACAAGGAATTTCCGACGGAAACGCCTGAAAAACAATAAAACGAAAGGAAGAATCACCATGAATGCCGAAGAACTCAAAAAAATGGCCCTCGCCTACCACGCCGACGGCAAACCCGGCAAGATCAGCGTGGTCCCCGGCAAGCCCTGCGTCACCGGACTTGACCTGAGTCTGGCCTACACGCCCGGCGTCGCCGCCCCCTGCCTCGAGATCAAGGCCGACAAGGATCTGGTGTGGAAATACACCGCCCGCGGCAACCTCGTCGCCGTGGTCAGCGACGGCACCGCCGTCCTCGGTCTGGGCAACATCGGTCCCGAAGCCGGACTCCCCGTCATGGAGGGAAAGGCCGTCCTCTTCAAACGTTTCGCCGACATCGACTCCGTGCCCGTCTGTCTCGGCAAGGTGTTCGATGAAAAGGGCCGCACCGACGCCGAAAAACTCATCGCCGCCGTCGAATGCCTCGAGCCCACCTTCGGCGGCATCAACCTCGAAGACATCGCCTCGCCCGCCTGCTTCCAGGTCGAGACCGAACTCAAGAAACGCATGGGGATCCCCGTCTTCCACGACGACCAGCACGGCACCGCCATCATCAGTCTGGCCGCCATCATCAACGCCCTCGAACTGGTGGGCAAGAAGATCGGCGAATGCAAGTTCGTCGTCAACGGCGCCGGAGCCGCGGGCATCTCGTGCAGCCGCTTCTACATCACCGCCGGAGCGAAGAAGGAAAACTTCATCATGTGCGACAGCAAGGGCGTCATCCACAGCGGCCGCACCGACCTCAATCCCCAGAAGAAGGAGTTCGTCCGCGACACCGACGCCAGAACTCTCGCCGACGCCATGAAGGGCGCCGACATCTTCCTCGGCTTCTCCGCCCCCAACTGCGTCACGCCTGAAATGGTCAAGTCCATGGCTCCCGGAGCGATCATGTTCGCCATGGCCAACCCGGTGCCCGAGATCTATCCCGACGCCGCCGTGGCCGCCGGAGCCGCCGTCGTCGGCACCGGACGCAGCGACTTCCCCAACCAGATCAACAACGTCCTCGGCTTCCCCGGCATCTTCCGCGGCGCTCTCGACACCCGTTCCAGCGACATCAACGAGGCCATGAAACTTGCCGCCAGTTCCGCCCTCGCCGAACTGGCCAAAGCCCCCATCCCCGAGGAGATCCGCCCCGAACTCGAGGCCGCCTATCCCGCCGAAGCCAAGACCGGGCTCTTCAAACATCAGGGCGGGCTCCGCCGCGACATGGTCATTCCCAAACCCTTCGATCCCCGGGTCGTGCCCCACGTCGCCCGCCGCGTCGCCGAAGCCGCCATGAAGACCGGCGTCGCCGGCATCACCATCGACGACCTCGACGCCTACGAGCAGGAACTGACCCTGCGCCTCAAAGCCAACAGAAAGTAACTTCCCCGCACCGCAAAAATTTCAACCAAAAAAAGGAGAGATTCCGACCATGCTGAAAAAAATCGCCCTCTTCATCGCCGCTTCCGCCCTCTTCGCCGGATGCACCACCGTGGACTCCACCCAGAAGTTCAACGCCGTTGAACTGGGGACCAAGGAGGAAAAAGCCGTCTGTCAGACCTACGTCGAGATCAGCGGTTACTGCCTCTTCGGTCTGCCCATCATCGTCGGCAGCGCCAAAGGCGACGGCCAGTGCACGTTCTTCCGCTTCAATCTCACCAACGAGAACGTGGTCTATCTGCTGACCCGCGCGGTCAAGGCCCACGGCGCCACCCGCATGATCAACGTTCATGTCAATTCCACCAGCAGCCCCACCATGTTCCCCTTCCTCTCCTACTGCACCATTCAGGGTTCCGCCACCGGAGTCCGCAGCAAAAGCGCCGCGCTCAAACAGGTCCAGCAGGAGTTCGGCGGCGGATATTGACCTCCGGCACCGTCTCATGAGCAACGGCGCGCCCGCTCTCCGGACGGCGCGCCGGAAAGATTTCACGCTCTGCCGAAAGCAGGACAAAACAGTTCAGCGGAAGATCGATATGAAAACACGACAGACGACGAAAGAAAACGACGTGAAGGCCTTTGTGCTTGACACCAACGTGCTGCTCCACAGCGCCCAGAGCATAGAATCCTTTCACGACAACGATGTGATCATTCCCATGGCCGTCGTGGAGGAGCTCGACAAGTTCAAGAAAAATTCCGACGAACTCGGCCGCAACGCCCGCGCCGTCATCCGCAAACTGGACCGCCTCCGTGAGGCCGAACCCGACAAGCCCGGACGCCTCTGCTCCGGCGTGCCGCTCTCGACCGTCTCCTCCACCGCAACGGGAAAGCTTTTCGTTCTCACCGGTCCCGGTCCCGACGCGAGCCGCGCCGACACCGTCTTCGGCGACGAACTCGACCTCGGCTCGCCTGACAACCGCATTCTCCGCGTCGCCTGCGGCCTGCAGGACGAAGGCCGGAAAGTCATCTTCATCAGCAAGGATATAAATCTGCGGCTCAAGGCCGACGCCCTCGGTCTGCGCGTCATGGATTTCGAACGGGGAAAAGTCAATTCCTCGTCTCTCTACTCCGGCTTCCTTGCCCGGACCGTCCCCGCTGCCGTCATCGACCGCATCTATCAGGGATGCGAAGATCCTCACCGCTGGGCCGATAATCTGGAGTACAACGGCTTCGTCATGCTCTCCGCCGAGGAGAATCCCAAAAAATCCGTCCTCCTGCGCAAAACCGCCTCGGGCGAACTCCGGACCGTCGACAGAAAAGAACCTGTCTGGAACCTCGTCCCCCGCAACCGGGAGCAGCGCATGGCTCTGGATCTGCTCCTCGATCCCGAAGTCAAACTCGTCACCCTCGTCGGCGGCGCCGGAACGGGCAAGACCCTCCTCGCCCTCGCCGCCGGACTTCACTGCGTCCTCAACAGCGGCCTCTACGACCGCATCCTCGTCTCGCGCCCCATCATCCCCCTCGGCAACGACATCGGTTTCCTTCCCGGCAGCAAGGACGCCAAACTCGCCGGCTGGATGCAGCCGATCTTCGACAACCTTGATTTCCTCCTCGGCGGCGAGTCCGAACGCAAACCCCAGAGCAGCCGCCGCTTCTCCATCGAAAGTCTGCAGAATTCACATAAACTGGAACTCGAAGCCCTGACCTATATCCGCGGCCGCAGCATCCCCAGACAGTTCGTCATCGTCGACGAGGCCCAGAACCTGACCCCTCACGAGGTCAAAACCATCGTCAGCCGCTGCGGCGACGATACCAAAATGGTCCTCACCGGCGACCCCCAGCAGATCGACAACCCCTACCTCGACGCCTCCAGCAACGGACTCAGCTATGCCGTCGAACGCATGAAAGGTCACGACCTCTTCGGTCACGTCACCCTCGCCAGAAGCGAACGCGGCAAGCTCGCCGCCCTCGCCGCCAGTTTGCTGTGAGAAAAGTCAGGGGGGAAAC
>JAFTDL010000115.1 GCA_017454215.1 Lentisphaeria bacterium
AGGGTGAAACAACGTCGCGTAATACTGATTATGTCCTTCCCGCCATGCGAACTTTCCTTCATTCCGACCTCCCTGTCGAGTATCCGTCTGCTCTGTCATGCAATAAGCGATGCGCACACATTTTACATAATCAGTATTATGCGACTTCGCATCCCGCTCATGTGAACCTGAATTTCCGCCCGCTTGTCCCCGCGCACGGGGCGAAGCAGTACGCGGCATACGCATATTTTACCACAAAAAAGGCGAAAAGTCAAGAGCGAAACAGGAAAAATAAACAACTATTTGGTTGCTTTTTTTAAATTCCGGCTTGAAAAAAAGCGGGAACGGGGACACATTAAGATAAGGAAACGGTGCAAACAACGGAGGAAGAAGATATGCAGACGAAACGTTACGACATCGTGGTGCTCGGCGGCGGCATCGCCGGGGTCGCGGCCGCGGTGCAGGCGGCCCGGTGCGGAGCCAGGGCGGCGCTGGTGGAAAAGACTATTTTTCCGGGAGGACTGGCCACAACGGGGCTGGTGTATCTCTATCTGCCGCTGTGCGACGGCTGCGGGCACCAGATCCTCTTCGGCATGGCCGAGGAGCTGTATCAGGCCAGCATGAAATACGGTCCGGGGCAGCGCGAGGAAAAGCGCTACATGGGCATCTTTTCGCCCGCGTCGTTCATTCTGGCGCTGGACGAGATCCTCGACGACGCGGGCGTGGACGTGTGGTACGACACGCTTTTCTGCAAGTCCTGCGTCACGGCGGGCCGTCTGGAGGCGGTGGAAGTCGAGAACAAGAGCGGCCGGCTCCGGCTCGAAGCCGGGTGCTTCGTGGACGCCACGGGTGACGGCGACGTCGCCGTCAGCGCCGGAGCGCCGTACACCGAGGGGCGCAACACCCCCGCCATCTGGGAGATCCACCACGCGGACGGCGCGCTCAAGAACAGCCGCGCCCTCAGCGACGGCCAGGAGCGTTTCTGCGGCAACTGGAAGGAATACGAGTATCCCGGCGTCAGCGGCCGGGTCGTCACCGATTTCGTCCGCGACACCCGCAGACGCCTGCGCGCCTTCTATCAGGAGAAATACGCGAAAGACCCCGCCCTCAAGCACAAGTTTTTCTCGATGCTGCTGCCCTCCATGGCCACCTTCCGCCGCACCCGGGCGGTCACCGGACTTGCCGCGATGTGCGACGCCAACGAGGATGCCGTGTTCGAGGACTCCGTCGCGCTCATCAACGAGTGGCGGCGTCCGGGGCCCGTGCGCGAAGTGCCCTTCGGCGCGCTGATCCCCAAAGGCGTGAAGGGGCTTCTGACGGCCGGACGGTGCATTTCCTCCGTCGAAGAGTCGTGGGAGTGGACCCGGGTCATCCCCGCCGCCGCCGTCACCGGGCAGATCGCGGGATTCGCGTCGTTCATGGCCGTGCGGGACAGCGTCTCCCCCGGGGAGATCGACGTGAAGGAACTGCAGAAGAAACTTCTGGCCGAAAAATTCTATCTGCACCGTCCGGATTTCTGCGCCGCCGTTCCGTCCCGTCCGGCGGAGACCGCCGACGCCGGACACGTAAGATAAGGAGAAAACATTCATGAACGACAGGAAAAAGATCCTCTTCCTCAACGCGCGGCTGAAAAATGTGCAGACCTTCTGGAATGACGTCTGCGTCCGGAAGGCCGCTGAATACGGCTTCGACATCGACATCCCCGCTCGCGACGGCGACGTCGAAGACTTCGACTGGGGAAAGATCCTGCCCCGTTACGACGCGCTCATCACCACCTGGAACTCGCCTCTCTGTTCCGCGGCGTTTCTCGCATCCGCACCCGGTGTGCGGGTCATCGGCCACAGCGCGGGTTCGGTCGCGCAGGTGACCGACGCGACCACTTTCGGGACCGGAGTCCGGGTGACGACGGCCAATCCGCTGATGGCCGAGGCCGTGGCGGAGTGGTCGCTCCTGGCCACGCTTCTCGCCCAGAGGCGGCTGGAGACCTACGCCTGCCTGCATCCGGGCGAGAAGATGGACTGGAACGCCATGTCCAATATCGCCGATCTCCACAAAATGGTCATCGGCCTGTGGGGCATGGGCGACGTGACGAAACATCTGCTCCGGCTGCTGGGCGCTCTCCGTCCGGCGGAGATACTCGTCTGTTCCTCGCACGCAAGCGAAGAGGAACTGGCCCGGCACGGCGCGAAAAAGGCTTCTCTTGACGAACTTCTGACCCGGTCGGACATCTTCCACTGTCTCGTGGGCGTCAACAGCGCCAATCTCTACCGCATCGGCGAAAGGGAGTTTGCCATGATGAAGGAGAATGCGGTCTTCGTCAACGCCGGAAGAGCGAAACTCTGCCGGGAGGAGGCGCTGCTGAAAGCGCTTTCCTCCGGACGCATCCGGGCCATCCTCGACGTTTTTCACGAAGAGCCGCTGCCCGAGGATTCGCCTCTGTACGCCCTGCCCAACGTCCTCATGACGCCCCACGACGCGGGCTACACCGGGCGGGACCGTTTTCTGCCCTTCATCCTCGACGAGTTCCACCGGTTTTTCACCGGCGTGCCCATGGAGGCCGAGATCACCCCCGCGCGCCGCGAAACCATGACTCACGAGCGCCTCGGCTGAAAGGGAGCCGTCCCGCCGTGAAGATCATCGACGCGCATCTGCATTTTTCGAAGTGCGGACACTTCGACGCGATCGCTTCCGCCGCCGGGCACGAAAACACCGCGGCGCACCTCGAACGCGTCTTTGCGGAGCAGAACATCGTTCTCGGCATCGCCATGGGTGAAATGGGGGGGACCCGCATTCCGGGCGTCTGCACGCCGCGGACGCCGGAGTTCTCCGGCATGGGGACCCCGGACGGGGAACTTCCCCCTTTCATCGCCTGGTGCGCCGGCGTGGAAAGCGGCGAGATCGACAGAAAGACCCTGTCCCGGTCGCTGGAACTCTTTTCCGCCGTCCTCCGGAAGAAAAACTGCGTGGGACTCAAGTTCTACCCCGGCTACAACAGCTTTCCTCTGAGCGATCCGCGGCACGATCCGTACTTCGAACTGGCCGAAGCCTTCGACGTGCCGGCGGTCATCCACACCGGGGAGCTGTCGGGCCGCGGGGGATTGCTGAAATACGCCCATCCTCTGGCGGTGGACGAAGCGGCGGTGCGTTTCCCCCGGGTCCGGTTCGTGATGGCGCACTACGGCAACCCGTGGATCGTCGACGCCACCGCGACGGCGGCCAAGAACGAAAACGTCTTCATCGACCTGTCGGGACTGGCCGCGGGGAACTTCACCTGCGGCTGGTTCTGCAAAAAGTATTTCGCCCATCTGGATCATATCCGTCACTGGCTGACCTACCTCGACGCCTGGGACAAGGTCATGTACGGCTCCGACTGGCCGCTGGTGAACATTCCCGCCTACATCGAAGTCGTCCGCACGCTGGTCCCCGAGGAGCACCGCGAAAAGGTCTTTTTCGGAAACGCCCTGCGCGTCTTTCCAAAACTCGCCCCTCCCGCCGGACTGTGACGCCGTTGCAAAACCGGATCCGGCACTGTATATTATGAGCGTGTCAGAAAGGTTTTTCAACGATGAAAATTGAATTGCACGTTCACTCTGCCGAAATCTCCCCCTGCGGATGGATGCCCGTCCGCGAAGTCATCGAGCTTTACGTCACGGCCGGTTACGACGCCATCGTGCTGACCAATCACTTCAGTCCCGGTGCGCGGGCGGCTCTGGTCGAGAAGGGCATGGATCCCCGCGACTTTCACAGGCTCTACCACGAAACGGTCAGAACGGCTCAGTCCGTCGGGAAGGAGAAGGGACTGCTCGTGCTGGGCGCCTACGAAGTGCGCTTTTCGTGCAATGCCAACGATTATCTCGTTTACGGCATGACCGAAGAGCAGTGCCGCGACGTGGACGGCATCTTCGCCATGACGCCGGAGGAGTTCAGCGCCAAGGCGAAAAAAGAGGATTTCCTCTTTTATCAGGCCCATCCCTTCCGGAACGGCATGACGGTGGTCGATCCCGAACTGCTTTTCGGCATGGAGGTGCGGAACACCCATCCGCGCCACGACAGCCGCAACGACATCGCGCTGGCCTGGGCCGAGAAATATCATCTGCACAAGATCGCCGGCTCCGACTGCCACCGCGTGCAGGATCTCGCCACCGCCGCCGTCCTCACGGACTTCCCCGTGAAGGACATCTCCGGCCTCGTGCACATGCTGCGCGGCGATCTCTACACCATCGCGTGAGGTCCCGCTCCCCGCGGTGCTCCGTCTGCGAGCCCCGGTCATTCTCCTCGAAACACCCCCGTTTTTCCTGAAAAGCGGCGTGTTTTGCGCAGAGCATTGCGGGCGCCGACCGCGAAAGACGGAGGCGGCCCGTTATCCGTCTGCGCGATACGGGCCGGACCTTTTTCCGGCCCGCGCGGGAAACAGGAAGGGCAGGGGAACGGTCCCTCCCCCCGGTTTCCGCGTTCCTTACTTCTGCAGACGCATCTGAGGAAAGAGGATGACGTCGCGGATGGCTTCGGCGCCGGTGAGGATCATGATGAGGCGGTCGATGCCGACGCCCATGCCGCCGGCGGGAGGCATGCCGTATTCGAGGGCGGTGAGGAAGTCCTCGTCCACCTTGTTGGCGAGTTCGTCGCCTTCTTCTTTGTTCTTCTCGAACTGGTCCATGAAGCGTTTCCGCTGGATGATGGGGTCGTTGAGTTCGGAGTAGGCGGGGGCGACTTCGACGCCGTTGATGCCCAGTTCGAAGACGTCGACGAGGCTCGGATCGTCGGGGCAGCCTTTGGCCAGGGGCAGGAGCTCCACGGGCAGGCGCATGACGAAGGTGGGCTGGATGTTGTTGGGTTCGATGAGTTTTTCGTAAAGCTCGTTGGTGATCTCGATGTCGGGCATGGAGGCGTTGACGTCGAGTTTCAGGGCCTGGCCGCGTTTGACGCGTTCCTCGTGGGAGATGTCGAACCAGTCGTCCCCGCCCTTTTCCTTGATGAGTTCGTGATAGGTGACTCTTCTCCAGGGGGGGGTGAGGTCGATGACTTTGCCGTTGCCGTGGTCGATCTTGAGGGTGCCCACGGTGTTCATGGCGACGGTGGTGATCATGGTTTCGATGAGTTCCATCATGGTGCGGCAGTCGCCGTAGGCCTGATAGATCTCCAGCATGGTGAATTCGGGGTTGTGCCGGCGGTCCATGCCTTCGTTGCGGAAGTTGCGGTTGAGTTCGAAGACCCGTTCGAAGCCGCCCACGAGGAGCCGTTTGAGGTAGAGCTCGGGGGCGATGCGCATATACATGGTGGAGTTGAGCGCTTCGAAGAAGGTTTTGAAGGGGTTGGCGGAAGCGCCGCCGGCGATGTTCTGGAGCATGGGGGTCTCGACCTCCATGAAGCCGCGGCTTTCGAGGAACTTGCGGATCTCGCTGATGATCCGGCTGCGGAGCCGGAAAGTCCGCATGACTTCGGGGTTGGCGATCATGTCGAGATAGCGCTGGCGGTAGCGCTGTTCCACGTCGGTGAGGCCGTGGAATTTTTCGGGCAGGGGGCGCAGGGATTTGGAGAGGAGCGTCACCTGCGACACGCGGATGGTGAGTTCGCCCATGCGGGTGTAGAAGAGTTCTCCTTTGATGCCGATGATGTCGCCGATGTCCAGTTTCTTGAAAAAGGCGAACTGGTCGTCGCCGAGGACGTTCTTGCCAGCGAAAAGCTGGATCTTGCCGGTGCTGTCGCGCATGTCGGCGAAGATGGATTTGCCCATGCCGCGCTTGGCGACGAGCCTGCCCGCGACGTTGACGGCGGGACCGCTGGTCTCGGGCGCGTCGTCGTCGGGTTTGGCGAAAAGCCCGCGGACGTCGGAGATCATCTGGACGTCGGGATAGGCCTGCCCGTAGGGGGCGATGCCCGCGGCTTCGAGTTCCTGGACTTTGGCCACGCGCTGATTGAAGAGATCGCCGGGATTTTCCGCGGCGGCGGGGATCGTTTCTTCTGCCATTTTTTCAACTCCGAAAGAAGTGTTGGGATAAAAGGATCTTCACCTTAATAATGTATCACACATTGCCGTTTCTTGCAATGCGGCGGCCCCGGAAGAGCCGGATTTTTCGAAAAAAAGGGGCATTCCGCATTGAAGACGCGGGGAAAATGTGGTATATTTACCGATAACAGAAGAATTTTTCATCAAGGAGTTTTCGCCATGAAAAAGAACCGTGTGATGATCGCCGGATTCGGCAACGTGGGCCGCGGGGTGATGGCCTCGATCCGCAACAATCCCGACATGGAGCTGGTGGGCATCGCCAGCCGTTCCCCGGAGCGCGTGAAGAAGGAGCTCAAGGACGCTTTCCCCGTTTACAAGCTCTCCGACGTGAGCGCGTGGAGCCGTGAGGTCTCCCCCGACGTCGTGATCCTGTGCGGCGGCTCCAAGGCCGATCTGCCCCAGCAGGGACCGGAGCTCTGCAAATACGTCAACACCGTCGACAGCTTCGACAACCACAGCCGGATCCCCGAGTACTTCAAGGCCATGGACGATGCGGCGCGCTCCTCCGGGCACGTTTCCGTGATCTCCACGGGCTGGGATCCCGGGATCTTCTCGCTGGAGCGGGTGCTGGGCAACAGCTTCATCCCCGGCGCGCGGGCCTACGGTTTCTACGGTCTCGGACCCGCGGGCGGGCTGAGCATGGGCCACTCCGACGCCCTGCGGACCATCAAGGGCGTCAAGGACGCCCGGCAGTACACCCACGCCATTCCCGAGGCGGTGGATAGGGTCCGCCGCGGCGAGAATCCGGCGCTGACCCCCGGCGACATGCACTCCCGCGAGTGCTTCGTCGTCCTCGAACCCGGCGCCGATCCGGCGGAGGTGACCAAGGCCATCGTCAGCATGCCCGGCTACTTCGAACCCTACGACACCACCGTGAACTTCGTCTCCCAGGAGGAGCTGGACACCGTGTACAAGGGCTTCCCCCACGACGGCGTCGTCATCACCGCCGGGAAGACCGGCGCGGACGGAGCCCATTCGGCGCTGGCGGAGTACCGCTGCGCCTGGGGCAGCAATCCCGAGGCCACGGCCAACGTGCTGGTCGCCCATGCCCGGGCGGTGATCCGTCTGGCCGCCGAGGGCCGTAAGGGCGCGTTCACCATCCTCGACATCCCCGCCAGCTACTTCTCGACCCTTTCCCGGGAAGAACTGCTCAAGCACTGGATGTGAGCCATGGCGGAGCAGGAGATCGTCATCCCGCAGGACATCGCGGAACTGCCTTTCGAAAAGGCGCTGGAGGAGCTGGAGGCCACCGTTGCCAAGATGGAGACGGAGCGTCTGCCTCTGGAGACCATGATCTCCGCCTTCGAGCGGGGCAACCGTCTGGCGCTCCACTGCCGGAACAAGCTGGCCGAGTTGGAGAAACGCATCGAGGTCCTGACCCGCGACGCGGGCGACGCCGGGGAGTGGCAGGAGTTCAAGGCTTGAAAGGAGCCGTCTCCGCTTCCCCGCCGGATGCGGATCCGCATGTGAACGGATCTCCCGTCTGCGAACTGCCGGAACTGCTTTTCGCCCGGCGTGTGTGTTACGCACCCTGCTATTCCCGCAAATGGCACGCCATCAGGGAGAATCAGATCTTTCATATCTTCCGGGGACGCGTGATGCTGGAACTCGAGTCGGGAGAGTGTTGCGAAGGGACATCGGGCGACACTCTTTTCCTCCCCGCGGGGGTGCGGCACAGGGATCGTTTTTCCGGCGGGGAGGTCCCCGAGTTGCTCCACATGCGTTTTCTCTGGAAAGGACCGGCGTCCTTTTTTGCTGCGCCGCCGGACTTCATCCGCCGTTTCCCTGCGGCGGTCCGGGCGGATATCGCTGCGCAGTTCCATCTTCTCCACCTGCCGCAGGACCGTATGGACGGCGGCTTCGACACGCCTTCCCAGAAATCGCGCATCACGCTGCAGCTGGGCGTGATCCTGATGACCTGCGTTGAAAATCTCTCACCCCTGCCTGCGCGGTTTCACGACCGGGGCGAACTGCGCTTCAGCGAGGCGCTCCGCTTCATGGACGATCGGCTGGAGTGCCGCCTGACCCTTGAAAGCGTAGCTTCTCATTTGCGCGTGAGTCCGCGGACGCTCTCCCGGACGTTCCGCCGTTGCGGCGGCGTCTCCTTTCACCGCTGGCTGCTCGCCCGGCGATTGGAACGTGCCCGCGTTCTGCTGGAAGAGGGAGAAGTTCCCTTGGCGGAGATCGCCCTTTCGACCGGGTTCGGCGATCCCGGACATTTCGGGAAGGTCTTCAAAAAGCATTTCGGCGTCACCCCCGGCAAATTCTGCTGAACGGCCTTCCCGTCGGCCGCAGTTTTTGAAAACGGCCTGTTTTCTCCATGAATGCCCCTTTTTTACCATCATTGTCCCGTTGCTTTCACTCTTTTGCGGCGGTATATTACGTTCGGAATTTGAAAGGGCTGTCTTCCGCCGGGGCGAAGATGCTCTTGGAGCCTGGAGGATCCTCGAAAGAAAAATGCAAACCGAAGAAAGAAAATCATCATGAAAGATCTCACATCGACCACGGGACTTTTGGGCAGTCTGCCCCCGTCGGAAACCCTGGGGAGCCTCGTCAAGAGCATCGAATTGCAGAAACAGGGCGTGGAGGTTTTCATGCTTTCGGTGGGCGAGCCGGACTTCGACACGCCCCGGGCCATCAAGGAGGCCTGCGCCGAAGCGCTTTTCAGGGGGGAGACCAAATACACCGTCCCCGCGGGGATCGGTGAGCTTCGCGAAGCCTGCGCCGCCGACTTCCGCGCGGGAGGCGTTCCCGCCGTTCCGGAACAGGTCATTATAACCCCCGGGGGCAAATTCGCCTGCGCCGCGGCCATCACGGCCCTCTGCGGTCCCGGTGACGAGGTGATATTGCCCGTTCCCTACTGGGTGAGCCATCTGCACATGATCAACGCCTCGGGGGCACGGACCGTCCTCGTGCCCACGTTCCCCGAAAACAACTTCGAACTGACCGCGGAGGATCTGGCGAGATACGTCACGCCCCGGACCCGGCTGGCCGTCCTCTGTTCGCCCTCCAATCCCACGGGGGCGGTGTACCGGCGCGGGGCGCTTGAGACCCTGGCCCGCTGCGCCGTGGAAAAGAATTTCATGATCCTCTCCGACGAGGTCTACGCCCGGTTGGCCTACGACGCGGACCGGCCCCACATCAGCATCGCCTCGCTGGGAGAGGAGATCAACGGGCGGACGGTCACCGTCAAGTCCTTCAGCAAGAGCTACGCCATGACCGGCTGGCGGGTGGGGTATCTTACGGCCCCCCGGTGGCTTTCGGCCAAGATCGACGCCCTGCAGACCCATTTCGTGGCCAACGTGACCACCTTTGCCCAGTATGGCGCGCTGAAGGCGCTGCAGGGCTGCTGCGAGGAGGACTGTTTCCTGATGAAGGAGGCCTTCGCCGCCCGCCGGGAACTTTTCTGCGGCCTTCTCGCCGGGATCCCCGGCGTGCGTTTCGTGCGGCCTTCGGGGGCCTTCTACGTCTTTGCCGACATCTCCGCCTTCGGTCTCGGGAGCGCCGAATTCTGCGACCGGCTCATGGATGAGGCCCACCTCGCCGCCGCGCCGGGATGCGGGTTCGGCGCGGACGATTTCATCCGCTTCTCCTACGCCTGTTCCGAAGACGTGATCCGCCGGTCGCTGGCCCGTTTCGCCGACTTCTGCGCCGGACTGAGAACGAAATAGGCCCCCGGTCTACTTCGCTTTCTTTTCCGGAGCGGCGGGCAGGGGTTCGAATGCCGCGACGCCGTCCATCCACAGTTTGGCGATCTTGTCCGGAGACCCGGCGTCGGGCTCCGCCTTGAGTTTGATGTAAAGCTCGACCCGATCGCCGGGAACGCTGCCGAGAAGATCCATGAGGGTGCGCTGCATCTCCCAGCTTTTGTGGGCAAAGGCGTAGCAGTCGGCGGAGAGTTTGACCACACCGATCCGATACCAGTGATATTTGCCGTCGAACTTGAATTCTCCGGACTTGAGCCTTTTGACGACGCTCTTTTTGCCGATCCGGTCGCAGTAACCGAAGACGATCCCCTCCGAAGCCGGTTCGTTTGCGGCCCGGTACAGGGCCGTGCCCGCGGCGGCGTCGGGATCGTTTCCGACCTTGGCCCGGTACTGGGCGGGAAACGCGTTGCCCCGGTAGTGCCCGACGACCTTCCGACCGGGAAACTCCTTCATGTCGCCGACGGTGAAAACGGCTCCCCGTGCGGTGCGGCGCGCATTTTCTCTTTCCTTCTCAAGGGTCTTCCCCGTCAGGTACAGGGGCGATACGGCCTCGAAATCGTCGAGGAACCGCGCCGCCACGGTTTTCCGCAGGGCTTCGTCCCCCGGGAATCGGGGCAGCATCAGGCGCACGCGGTCGAAATTGAGCCGTTCGCGCCTGATCCGCAGGGCCAAAGTTTCGTCTTTCCCGACTTTGGTCAAGGCTCTTTTCAGGAGTTCTTCAGCCTTTTCGAAGTAAGCTTTCGTCAGCCCCCGGCGCCGGGCAAGGGGGCAGGCCAGATCTCCCGGTTCGGCCCGGTTTTCATCGAGGATGAGCTGACGGAGCGCCTTCATTTCGGGCGCGGCGGGGCCGTAATAGACCGTCATGAAGCGTTCGATCTCCGCAGCGGCGTCAAGGGAGACGTTGTTGGCCAGTCTCAGGATGAGATACATGCGCAGGGCGTGGAAACTGGTCTTCAAAGGCTCTTCGATCTCGCCGAAAACGATGTCTGCCCGGTCCCGGTAGACCTTGAAATTTTCGGCGGCGACGACGCTGGCGTCGGTGAGATGGCCCCTGTCGCCGTAGGCGATCCAGTAATCGTATGCGGCAAGTCTGCCGAAGGCGGCCCACTTTTTGAACTCCTCATACGCCCCGGCGTTGCGGGGATGGGTCAGAGGACGCAGACTTTCCCTGACCGTCCGGGCGACGGTCCCCGTTGCCCACTCGGTCCCCATCTGCGCGGGCTGGACGATCACGTTTTTTTCGACGCGCGTCCCGGGCGGGGGCGGCGTCTGGGTGAAGAGATACGCCGAAAACTTCAGTTTCACGTCAGGATACTCCGGGGCGACGGAACGGGCCAGTTCGTTGACGAAATCGAGGGCAAGTCCGGTATAGCCGCCGAAATTTTTGACGTTTTCGCGGCACTTTTCGCAGGCGCAGGGATAATCGTTGTCGTTGGCGGTCATCACGTAGTAAACGGGAGGCGGCACGTCGCGGAACTCCTTCCGGTCCATGTCGATGAATTTTTTGAGCTGTTCCGCGAAAAGCCGCCGGACCTCAGGATGGGAGTAACAGATCTGTCCCGGTCCCTCGGGACCGGTCGCCCGTTCGCGCCTGCCGGTCCGGGGCGACAGCGAAAAGTATTCGTCCGGAGCATTCTTCCACTCCCGCGAATAGAAGTAATAGGTGTGGTTGCCCCGGGGCCTGCCGAAAACCGGTGTGAGACCGAAGGACTTGAGAAACGGCGTAAGCTTTTCGTTGAGAAAGAAATTCTGCCGCTGGCGGATGTTCCCGACATAGCGGCTTTTGCCCCCGGCAAAAAAGGAGTAGAGCGAACGGAAGGGAAAAGAGGGCTTTCCCGAGAGTCTGAACGATGCGTTCCACTCCGGTTCCTTCTCCGGACCGTGCACGGTGTACTGGTCGAGAAACATCACGCCTCCCAATCGTTCGAGAAACTCGTAGACGGCGTACAAGACGCCGCGGTATCCCCCGGCCAGGACAAGCCGCCTGTCGTCGAGGGCGGCGATCAGCCACTCCTCGGTATCGAACTTTCTGCCGGCGAGAAGTTTTTTCGCGGCGTCCGTCCCGCCGAGGTAAATGATCTTTCCCGGATCCCGGGATCCTCCCCGGACGATGGCGATCTTCGAAGTTTTTCCCAGCAGATCCCGCAGTTCTTCGGCGGCCCGGCTCTCGACGGGGGTCGGCTTTTCCGGCAGGACGACGGTGATGTTCCCCGCCGGAACCGCCGCGCAGACGGCGGCAAACAGAAACGCAAACAACTTTTTCATAGGGTCCCTTTTCCTTCTCGAAAAAACTACT
>JAFTDL010000116.1 GCA_017454215.1 Lentisphaeria bacterium
GGCGGTGTAAGCACAGCAATGTGTTCAGCTTACCATTACTAATCGCCCGTGAGGCTTAACCACCTTTTTTCTCATCGGTCACAGAACCCATGAGAAAAAGGTTGTTCTCTCAACCTTGTTTCAGGTTTCATGCCACAGCATGACTCCTTGCCCCCTTTTCTTCTCGCATTTTCTTTTGTTGTTTTTTCCGGTGTCCATAGCGGAGCTGTCACACACGTTCCCTTCCCGAACACGGTTGTTAAGGGCTCCAGCGGCGATGGTACTGTATAATTGACTATGGGAGAGTAGCACGATGCCGGGAATTTTTCTTACGGTCCGGACATTCGCACTGTCCGGATCGTTTTTTTTGCCCCCCCCGAACCGGCCCCGCAGACGAACGGGCGGAGCAACGACTGGAGGCCCCGACTGGTCTGACTGTTCGGACTGTCCGGGGCGGGTGGTCCGAAAAATGGCATCACATACCGAAGAATACAGCGCTTT
The DNA here is from genome assembly GCA_017454215.1 of Lentisphaeria bacterium. GTDB lineage: Bacteria > Verrucomicrobiota > Lentisphaeria > Victivallales > Victivallaceae > UBA1784. The sequence goes on from JAFTDL010000116.1 coordinate 481, forward strand.
TGAAAAAAGATGGGGGCAGACGGAGATACATATGAAAAGTTTGAAGGAGTTGTTCCGGACAGGTCATGGTCCGTCCAGCAGTCATACGATGGCGCCTTGCCGTGCCGCGGAGATGTTTCTGCGGAAGCATCCCGATGCCGCCGGATTCGAGGTGACGCTGTTCGGGAGTCTTGCCGCGACGGGGAAGGGGCATTTCACCGATCGGGCGATCGCTTCGGTGCTGTCGGACGAGCGGACCCGGATCGTCTGGAAGCCTGATGTCTTTCTTCCCGAGCATCCCAACGGCATGTTTTTTCGGGCGATGGATGATTCAGGGAGCGTGATCGGGGAGTGGAAAGCTTTTTCCGTCGGCGGCGGCGCCGTTTCGGAGGACGGCCGGCAGGAGGAGACGCCGGAGTGTTATCCGTTCCGGTCAATGGATGAGGTGCTGAAAACGTGCGAAGACCGGGGCGTCCCCTTGTGGCAGCTGGTTGAGGAGAGCGAGGGAACAGCGTGGCTTGGCGATATTTATGACCGGATGATGAAAACCCTCGACGAAGGGCTGGCAAAAGAGGGCGTCCTTCCGGGCGGACTTCATCTGGAACGGAAGGCCCGGAGTTTTTTTCTCAAAGCCCGGGCGTTGAGAAAGGATATCCGCAGGCCGGGGATCATTGCGGCCTACGCGTACGCCGTGTGCGAGGAGAATGCTTCTCTGGGAACGGTCGTTACGGCTCCGACGTGCGGTTCCTGCGGCGTACTGCCCGCCGTTCTGCGGTACATTCAGGAGACGCACAAAAACACCCGCGCCGACATGAGCCGCGCGTTGGCGGTCGCCGGACTGATCGGCAATGTGGTCAAGATGAACGGCTCGATCTCCGGGGCGGAGGTCGGCTGTCAGGGCGAGGTGGGCACGGCGTGCGCCATGGCCGCCGCTGCCGCCGCGTGGCTGTTCGGCGGAACGCCCCGGCAATGTGAGTATGCCGCGGAGATCGGCCTGGAGCACTTTCTCGGACTGACCTGCGATCCCGTTCTCGGACTGGTGCAGATCCCGTGCATCGAGCGCAATGCGATCGCGGCGAACCGCGCCGTCGTTGCCGCCGAACTTGCGCTGATCTCCGACGGACGCCACATGATCTCGTTTGACGATGTGGTGCGGGCCATGCTGGCGACGGGGCACGATCTGCCCGGTCTGTACCGCGAGACCTCTCTGGGGGGACTTGCCCGGGTGATGAAGGGCCGCTGACCCCGGGCGTGGGCGGGTTTTCTCCCCGGGAACGGAATATCGCTGAGAAAACGGAGCCCCGGAAACACATCTCTCCCTTCCCATCGGTTTTTCCGCCCCTTGCAAAAATGCGGCGGAAGAGGTACATTATTGCGGTGACCGTGAAAAAATGACAAATCAAATCGCCCCGGAGGTCGGCGGAATATGAAAAGTGCGGAAAAAAAGATCGCGGCAGTTGCGGAAAATTTCGATTTCCCGGAATTTCAGAACATGGCTTACTCCCTTCTCGACATAGAGAAGCGCAGTTCCTACGACGATTTCGAGAAATCCTCGCAGTTCTGTTATGACAAACTCAAGGCTTTGGGATTTTCGGATGTGAAGCGCTATGCTCACAAGGCGGACGGCGTCAGCGGTTCCTTCGACTGCGTGATGCCGCAGGCCTGGTCCCTCGACCGGAAAAAACGCTCGTTCCTCGAAGTCGTCGGCGACGATATCCCCGGTTGCGGCCGGGTGCTGGCCGATTCTTCTCTTCGTCCTCTGGCGGCCAACATCTGGAGTCCGCCGACGCCGAAGGGCGGGATCACCGCAGAATTGATCGCCCATGATTCCCTGCCCCCGGACAACTGGGAGGCGGCCCGCGGGAAATGGGTGCTGTATACCCCCCGCGAGGGTTCGAGACTCGAGATCATCACCCGCAAATTCGCCGCGGCGGGCATCGCCGGATTGGTCGCCGGCGATCTTGCGACGCAGGTCGAAATGCCCGACGACCTCGAATGGTACAACGGCAACGGCCACTGCGGCTGGTATCTCACACGCGACGATGTGCGGTTCCCCGTGTTTTCCATCACGCCGCGTCAGGCGGTGGTGCTGCTCCGGGAGCTGAAAAAACGCAGGATCGTGCTGCACGGTGAGATGAACACCCGCGTTTACGACGGCGAGATCTGGTCGGTCACCGGCACGATCCCCGGCGAAAGTTCCGACGAGATCGCTCTGTTCGCCCATATTTACGAACCTTTTATCGGAGATGACGCGGCGGGCTTTGCCCATCTGGCCGAGTTCGGACACCAGCTTCTCAAGCGCGGAGTCAAGCCGCGCCGGACGCTCCGCGTAGTGTATTCCATGGAGCTGTACGGCTTTGCGGCCTATTTGAAGGCCCATGGACAGAAGGTCGTGCTCGCGGCGAATTTCGACGGCGTGGCGTACAAGAACTCCCCCGATATGCTGGTGCGGCGCGCCCCGTTTTTCTGCCCCTCCTTTTCGGACTGGCTCAATCTGGATTTCCTCACCGCCAACATCAGAAATTATTCCGTCAGCGCCGAAAAGGCGTCGATGTCAGACGACACTTTCGGAAGCGACCCCTATTTTCACGGCGGGGTCCCGGTGTTCTGGCTCCACTCCTCCAGCGGGAAGGCGCATCACAGCATGGGATATCTTTTCGAACCCGACTGGCTCGCGGTCGAGGAACAGCTTCCCGTGGTGGACGCCCTGCTGGAAGAGCTCCTCTGCGTGGAAAAACTGCCCGATTACGCGCCCCGCGCCGTGCGGGAATTCCGTGCGGCGGCCAAGGCCGTCATGAGGGATGAATCGCTGTCCGGCTTCGAGAAGCGCATGCGCATCGAGTCCGAGTACATGCGCCAGTTCCGACGGCTTCTCTCCGTGACGCGCTTCACCGGACAGGCGGTCGAAACGAAAACTCTGGAAGCGGCTTATGCCGCCGCGGCCGAAAAGGCCGCCTCTCTGCCCGCAGGGGAATTGAGCGAAGCCGAGGCCGAGGCCGCCTCGATGTTCGTCAAGGCCGGAAATTACGGCTGTCCCTTCTCGCTGGGCAGGATCCCCCATTCGGTGAGGCGCCCGGTCCGCATGCCGCGGCTGGTGTGGGCGCTTCTTGACGGCAGGCGTTCGCTCCTTGAGTGCATCCGCATGGCCGATGCCGAGACCGGCCGTCCCACGTCCGTCGAAAAGATCGCGAAGATCGTTGCGGATATCGAGTACGTGTCACAGTACGGATATGCTTCTGTAAAAAAACGGAAAGGAAAGCGACATGCGTAAGAATTTCGGAGCGCAGACCTGGCTGTATCCCATGCCGGTCCTGATCGTGGCCACCTATGATGAAAACGGCAATGCCGATGCGATGAATGCCGCTTGGGGCGGGATCCACGACACGAATCAGATCGGCGTGTGCATCGACCCGTCGCACAAGACGGCGGAAAATCTTAAGAAGCGCGGCGCTTTCACCGTGAGCGTGGGCACGGCGGATCAGGTCATCTCCTGCGACTACGTGGGGATCGTTTCCGGGAAAAAGGAGTCCGAAAAACTGAAAAAGGCCGGATTCACCGCCGTCAAGTCGGAATTCGTCGATGCGCCCGTGATACAGGAACTGCCGTTCACGCTGGAGTGCCGGCTGCTGAGTTACGACGACGCCGCGGGGTGCACCGTGGGCGAGATCGTCAACGTGAGCGCCGATGAACGGATCCTCGACGCCGACGGCAAAATCGACGCAACGAAACTCGACCCCGTCTGTTTCGACCCCGCCCGCCACGTGTATCTGAAACTCGGTGCCGTTGCCGGGACCGCCTTCAAGGACGGCCTCAAACTGAAATAGCCGCCCGCTCCCCGGGAGCCCCTCTTTCTCAGCGGCTCATGGTCAGGATCACGCCGAGGGACTTGTCCGGATGATCGACCAGCAGATCGGCTGCCGCGCCGATCTGCTCGAGCGGCAGTCTGTGGGTCGTCAGCGGATCGACCTTCAGCCGTTTTTCAGCCATCAGGGCAATCAGTTCCCGGGCGTTGCGCTGGGTGGTGAACTGAACGAATGCGGCGGGATAATCCCTGCCGTATTCCCAGTCCGCATCATGATATCCGGCTCCCGTGCGGGAAGAGGCTCTGATATCGAGATTACCGGACGCGGCTCCCCCGTCCACGGGGACCCGGCAGCCGCCCACCAGAACGACGCTGCCCATTGCGTGTCCGTCGGCGGAGATCTTCATGCACTTCTTTATCTTCATGAAAGCGCTCTCCGCATCGCCGCCGAAGGCGAACAGGGCGAAATCCAGACCCCAGGGAGAGGCGAACTCCGCAGTCGCCTTCACGGGATCCTCTTTGACGAAATCGATGGAGGGAAACCCGCACTTTGCGGCGATCTTCCGCCGCAGGGCCAGGGTTTCCCAGCCCAGCACCCGCGCGCCGCAGAGGCGGTACAGCTGTCCGGCCAGATTGCCGACGATCCCCAGCCCCAGGACCGTGCCGTATTCGCCGAGTTTGACATCCGTGCGGCGGACCGCCTGCAGCGAGGTGGCCGCCAGCGAAAGATAACACGCCTGCTCAAAGGTCACTTCGTCAGGAAGCGGCGCCACCAGATTCACCGGGACCGCCGCATAATTGGTGTGAAGCGCCGCTCCGTTCCCCATGCAGGCCACCCGCATGCCCGGCTTCAGGCCCTTGACGTCGCCTTTCGTTTTCAGGATGATCCCCGCATCGGAATACCCGAAGGGGATCGGCGCGGTGTCCGGCTTCAGCGGCTCTTTCCGCAGTCTTCTCGCCGATGACATTTCCGTGCCGGGACTGATCAGGGAAGCATGCACTTCCACCAGCACCTGATTGTCCTTGAGCTGCGGGACTTTTTCTTCCTCGATGCCGACTTTTCCGTCGTAATAGATGACTCCGACCATTCTTTTCATGATGTGTCCGTCTCCTGTTTGTTCCGGCCGGCGCTGCTTCCGGCCGCTGACCCGTGCCGGGAACAGCGCCTGCCGATAATATACCCGCCGGGCGGAGGACCGTAAATCGCATTTTGGAGAAAAAATTTATCATTTTGGAGAAAACCGGTTGCTTTTCACCGGTTTTCCGTTATATTTCCGTCAGGCTCTGTTTCCGATAGGGGGCGGTGGTTCCGGGACCGGATCCGCCGGTCCGTGCGGGGAACAGAGCCTGTCGGAAAGCGAATTCGGGAGAGCGCAAATGTCGATCAGGGAGGTTGAACTGCTGTATTTCGGGCACGGTCACGCCAGCGGGACCGTCCTGCACCGCCACCCCTATTACCAGCTGGAGTACTGCATCGCCGGACAGCTGCCGGGCGCGGATGCCGAAACGCCGATCACCCTCAATGCCGGAGACTACTGGCTGATCCCGCCTCGGAAACGCCATAGATTCCTCAAAGCCGGGGACGGTCTGGATTACATCTCGGTCAAGTTCGTTGCTTCCGGGGCGTTTGCCGGCGGGACCGGACACGATCCGGTCTGCAGATATTTCCTCGACCGCATTCGCTCCGTGATGGACGGCGAAACGGTTTTCAATGCCTATTCAGCCGATGGAAAGTGTATTATCGAGAACTGCCTTGCCGGTTTCATCGCCCGGCTGGACCGGCTGGCGGGACCGGCTCCGAAATCGAATTTCGAGACCCGGCTGCAGGTCTGCGTCTTCGATTCGGGCGCCGCCGCCAATGTTGACTATCTGGCTGAAAAATCCGGTATGACCAGAGCCGAGTTCAAATACCGTTTCCGGCAGGAGATCGGTCATGGCCGGATCAAAGAGTACATCGACTCCGTTCTTCTCGAAATGATCGAAAGGCATCTGCGCTATTCCGGCGTTTCGCTGAACGGGATCGCCGAACAGTTGAACTTCTCTTCGATCTACGCCTTTTCACGCTACTTCAGACACCATCGCGGCATGCCGCCCTCGGAGTTCCGCAGGCGCAACCGGGAATTCCGGGAGTGAACGCCCGCCCGGAGGCGTCAGCCGCGCCAGCTGGGATGGTAACTGGAATACGACAGACCGTTGAGAGAGAGCATCCGGTATAATCTGCGGAAGCCGTCGTTCGCCGCAGGCATCCCGGCAAGATCCTCCCTGTGACCGAGACGGGAGGTGACGAACCATTCGGGACGGTTGGATACGCGGAATTCGAAGCAGTCCCACACCGAGAGCCCTTCGGCTCCGGCGTCGTAGAGTTTCATCGCGTATCTGCCGATGTCCTCGGGCGGGATGGAACCCTCCCACTGGATGTCGTAAAAGAACTTCACGCCGCTTTCGGCGGAAATCTTGCGGTAATCCGCCATACATGCGATCTGTTCGTCGGGCATGTTGCCGAAGTCGCGGCGGATGGGGGAATAGTCCGAAGTGCGCTTGAGCCTGCGGTATTTCTCCGGCGAGAGAAGGCGGGGATCGTTGTCATTCCTGAAGGAATCTTCGTCCTCGGAAACACGCATGGCGGCGACGGAGACGAAATCGATGAGTTTTTCCTTCGCCCATGTTTCGATGTCCAGTCCGAGACGTTTGTTGTCGGCGGCGCCGAATCCGACGTACGCCATGACGGCCAAACGCGGGCGATCGTTCCCGGCGCTGTACTCGTCGAAGGCCTTGCGCAGACGGCGCAGAAAATCGGTGAAAAATTCACAGCGGACCGCGGCGAGGCGCTCGTCGTCCAGAGAGAGCGTAAACGGATCCACGCCGGGGTGGAGCTGTTCGAAGCGGGCGACGACGGGCTCCTCGAAGAGGATGTGCACGCCCCGGTGGAGCAGAAGCGTGACGCCGTGAAAGCCCCAGTCCGCCAACTGAAGGAACTGCCGGATCATGAAATCGCCGACTTCCGGGTAGGCGTAGGACAGGATGGGAACGGTCTCGCCGTCCCGGTCCCGGCAGTACCATTGCGGATTATCCGTGACGAAGGGGATATTGGAACAGCAGATGTCGTCCCCGGGAATGAGGAAATTGGTCAGAGACATGCGGTGACCGGCGAGGAGTTTTATGCCGTAGCCTTCGGCGCGGCGCACGAATTCCCGGTAAACGGCCTCCCGTCTGTCGTCCAGCGCGATCTGACTGGGCCAGCGGATATCGAGAAGGTCCCGGTCATTGACCGTCAGTGCGCGGGCCCCGGTCTTGTCGCTGAGCATGCTGTAGACTTCGACGGTGGCGATCCCGACGTCGGAGGAGCCGTAGGCATCGATGATACTGCAGTATTCGTCCATGGAGGCATTCGTGCCGCAGCGGCGGATCCAGTCCATATCGCTGTGGGCGTGGAGCCGTTTCGTTCCCGGATCCCGGAAATACCGCCGGAAGTCGGCGACCTCTTTTTCGGTCATGGGCTCGAAGCGCAGCCACAGAAGTCCGATGATCGGCGCCGGATCCCCGCCCGCCTTGCCGAGAGTGAGTTTTCTGCCGGTCAGATCGGCGCAATCCAAAAAGATCTCCTCGCACATTTCGGTGGCGGACCAGCGGACGGAGGTGTTGCCGTGGGTGAACATGGCGGGGCCCGGAGCACCGTCGACTCTCAGCCAGAGGCGCGCCGCGTGGGCGACGGGAGCGAGGGTGGCGGCGTAGATGCGATACCAGCCGTTCAGTCCCGGATCGATGGTGACGGGAGCGGGCATCGTGCCCCGGCGGCTGTAGAGCATGGTGCCGCTGCAGCGGGTGCATTCATAGGGGACAACGTCCCATTTGCGGCGATCCAGTCCGCGGCAGAGATTTTCGCGCGGCATGGCGTATTTGCCCAGATCGCTGATGAGGATGCCCTCCTGCTGCCACAGCCTCGGCGGCTCCGCCGGGGCGCATACGGGACCGGAGGCGGAAACAACGTCCTGTTTCATGGGAACTCCTTGTTCGAGACGTTGAAAAAAATCTGCGGGCGGCTTGCCCCAAAGGCCTGCCGTCCGCAACTTCAGCGAAAAATGGTGGAGCTGGTGGGAGTCGAACCCATGACCTATACGATGCGAACGTATCGCTCTAGCCAACTGAGCTACAGCCCCATTCATGGGGACTTAATATAATCCCCGCAGAGGGCAAAGTCAAATTTTTTCGGTGAAATATTGCAAAAAAATGCAAAATTCCCGCCTCACGGAGCTGAATATCCACTCGCCCGACTTGAAAAAAACCGCCCCGGCGCGTATATTCTAACAACAGTGTGATCGGGGCGTCTGTCTGCGGGCATGCCCGGAAAGCGGAAACGGAAATGAAAACGAAGAAAACATGTTCGGAAAGAAATTTTTTTCTGGTGTCTCTCGGATGCCCGAAAAATCTGGTGGATTCCGAGATCATTTCCGGAGATCTGCTCAGTTCCGGCTGGAGCCTGACCACCGATCCGGAAGCGGCCTCTCTCTACATCATCAACACCTGCGCGTTCATTCCCGCCGCCCGGCAGGAGGCCGCATCCGAGATCGCCGCGGCCGTCGCGTGGAAAAACGCCGTTCCCGGACGCCGGATCATGGTGGCCGGATGCCTCTCCCGCTACGATGAAAATATCCGTGAAAAATTTCCCGGCGTCGATCTCTGGGCCGGTCCCGGCGACGCGGGCAATGCCGCCGCCGTCGTCGGCGGCGCAAAGCCGGCTGCGGCCCGGTCCTTCTGCCATGACGAGAACACGCCCATGCTCCAGCTGACCCTGCCGCACGTGGCCTACCTCAAGATCGCCGACGGATGCGGCAACTGCTGCGCCTACTGCATCATTCCCCGTCTGCGGGGTCCGCTGCACAGTCGTCCGGAGGCCTCTGTTCTGCGCGAGGCGGCCGGTCTCGTTTCCAACGGCGTCAGGGAGATCGTTCTCGTGGCGCAGGACATCACCGTTTTCGGCGCCGACCGTCCCGAGTCGGGCGAGAACCTTGCGAAACTTCTTTCCGGTCTGGAGCGCATCGACGGAGATTTCCGCATCCGTCTGCTCTACACCCATCCGGCGCACTATACGGATGAACTGATCGAGGTGCTCGGTTCGAGCCGCAAGATTTATCCGTATCTCGACATCCCGCTGCAGCACATTTCGGACCGCATCCTCACGGCCATGAACCGGCACATCACCTCCGGCGGGATCCGCACTCTGCTGAAAAAACTCCGCGAAAGGATCCCCGGTCTCGTCCTGCGGACCACTTTCATCACCGGGCTCCCCGGAGAGACCGAGGCGGAATTCGAAGAACTGGAGCGCTTCGTGAGGGAGCAGAAATTTCAGCGCATGGGCGTTTTTCCCTACGCGGCGGAGCCCGGCAGCAAAGCCGCGGCCATGCCCGGTCAGATCCCCGCCGCGGTGGCCGAGGCCCGGGCGGAAAAGCTCATGAAGAGCCAGACCGCCCGCATGAAACGCATGGCCGACGCCCTGATCGGACAGGAGATGCGCGTTCTCGTGGACGACGTTCGGGACGGCGTCGCCGTCGCCCGGGGCGTCTGGGACGCTCCGGACATCGACAACGCCGTGCTCGTTCCCGGAGTCGGAAACGGTCTTGCCGGCAGCTGGCTGCCGGTCCGCATAACGGGCCGGCGGGGGTGTGATCTTGTAGCGGAAAAGATACGGAGAAAACTGAAATGAAAATGCGGCATATCCCCAATATTCTCACGGTCAGCCGCATCGTGGCCGTGCTGATCTTCGTGGTTCTGGCCAGTTTCGCCGAACGCACGTTCATGTCCGACGACGCGGTGCGCATGGTGCGTCTGATCGCGTACATCCTGGCCATTCTCGCGGGCCTTACGGATCTTCTCGACGGCTATCTGGCCAGGCGGTTCGACATCGTGAGCGACTTCGGTGCGCTGATGGATCCCCTTGCGGATAAGATCTTCGTCACGGGGACCATGCTCATGGCGGTGGAATACGGTCTCATGCCCGCGTGGATCGCGGTGGCGGTGCTGTGCCGCGAGTTCATGGTGACGGGACTGCGCACCCTGGCCGCGAAGAAACAGGTGGTGATCTCGGCGGACCGCTGGGGCAAACTCAAGACGGCGCTGCAGATGGTGATGCTGGGGATCGCCGGAGCGGCGTGGGTGATCGACGGCGGCGCGCAGTACATGCACACGGCGAAATGGTTCGGCGTGCGTCTCTGGTATCTGTGGATAGCCTATCTCTCGGGCATCGTGCTTGTGACCATAGGTTCCGGCGCGGGATATTTCTTCAAGTACAGAAAACTTTATCTGGGCAATCTGGCGGAAAAGACGCCCCCTCCGCAGGAGTGAATTTTTCCGCGGCTCCGCCGGTTAGTGGGAAGCGGACATTCCTTTCCCGTCCGCTGCATCGCAGATGCGGGACTCCGGCATGATCCGCGCATTATCCTTGACTTCGACGGGGATGAGATCCGTGCGGTCATGTCCGCGCGATCTCACGGCAGTCGATCCGTTATTTCATTTTCCTTTCTTCCTCAACCTTTCCGCATGGGGAATGACGCCTTCGGGACCACCCGATATCCAAGGTGATATATCTGCTCGCGCTGTCTTTTGCAACCCGTAATCGGGGATTTTGGCGATTATCGGACAAAAACTCTCCAACGCCGAGCCGCCGATCCCGGAAGACTGGAGCGAGCAGCGGCGGCTTTACGGATTCCCGCAGCGCTGATTCACATATTCTCCCAAAGTGGAAAAATTTCCGTTTTTTGGGAATAAAATGCAGGAAAGTTCTTACCGTTTCCGGATTTTGACCATTGGTTGAGACATCAACCGATTTTACGCCGTTTTTCGGAGACTTGAGTTTGATTTCACTGGCGGAAGGCGGTATATTATCGCAGATTTATGAAAGATGAAACCGGGGTGCCGCCGTGAAGGAA
>JAFTDL010000117.1 GCA_017454215.1 Lentisphaeria bacterium
GCATGTTTCTCTTTTGCGCAGTTCGAGATCGATGAGCGTTTCTCCGGGAACGGGACCGGCGAAAAGGGTGTCCAGAAGCGTCGCGGCGATCTCTTTGGGGGAGGCTCCGAAACTTGTGAGCGACGGATAAAAATACCGGGCGGCTTCGATGTCGTCGAAGCCGATGACGGAAACATCTTCCGGCACGCGCAGATGATGTTTGCGAAATGTGTTGATGACCGCGAAGGCCAGTATGTCGTTGCGGCAGAGCAGGGCGGTGGGGGGCTCGCCGGCCCGCAGGAGCTTTTCGGCCATATCCAGGCCGTTGTCATACACGCTCGCGCCCGAGGGATTCCACTCGGGGCGGGTGATCCCGCCCATGGCGGCGAGTTTCTTTCTGAAGTATCCGAAGCGTTCTTCGTTGCGCCAGCCGAAGAAACCTATCTCTCTGTGTCCGAGGTCCATGAGATAGGCGAGGGCGTCGTCCAGATATTTCAGGTAATTGAGCGCCACGCAGCAGCGGCCGGGGACCCGGTCGAAGAAAACGGTCGGCAGTTCGGGCGGGATCATTTCGGCCAGCCGGTTGTGGGCGCAGATCAGTCCGTCGAGGGGGTTCGACAGCACCGATTCGAAAGCGGGGATCGCCTCATCGTGGGTGCTCCAGAAGCCGAAGATCGCGTGATAGCCCCGCTGAAAAAGCTGCTGCTGAACTTCGCCGATCACCCGCGCGATGGAGGGACTTTTGGGAGAGTAGTGCAGAACGCCTATCTGCCGGCTGCTCTTGCGTCCCAGCAGTTGGGCGGCGCGGTTGGGACGGTAGTTCAGGCGTTTCACGGTTTCGAGGATGAGCGCCCGCTTTTCTCCTGAACAGCGGATGTTTTCGTTGCCGCTCAGAACCGCCGACACCACCGCGGGCGTCACCTCCGCCGCGGCGGCAATATCCCTGAGCGTCGTGCGCATGCCGGACCCTTTCCAAAAGGTTGATTAAGCGTTTTATCAAAAATCATTTCATAATTAAAATAGCATTATGATTTGATTTTGTCAATAAAAAAGATGAAAAATTTTTCCTGCGGTCTTGATTTCCCGGTTTGAAACGGTATGTTATGTATTCCGATGCCGGAAAGCGGTGTGCCGCTTCGGCGTCGGGCGTCGGCCGAAGAAAGACAAGATGAAACGGATGATCACGGATGGATACGGAATATTACGGAGAGGAAGACGCTTTTGAAGCGCCTCTGCTCCGTTTTCATCCGTTTTGAAGGCGCTGTCAGAAGAGAAAGACTTTGTGAAAATGGCGGAAAAACCTGTGTTGAAACTGGGCGTTCTGGGTGACGTTCAGGGACTTCCTGCGCGGCACGACTGGGGAATGAACAATTTTTCCCGGGCGCTGGATATTCTGAAGGAGAAGGGCGTCGACGTGCTGCTCTCTCTCGGCGACATCGCCGAGGGGGGAGATCCCGATACCTACGCTCTTTACTGGGAGATGATCGAGGAGCGCTTCGGCAAGGGGGGGATCCGGCACTTTGCCTGCGAGGGCAACCATGATCTGGGCAACGGACACCGCCCGGATTTTTCCGCGATTTTCCGTCAGGTCTGCGCGGGGCTGCGGCGGCCCGACAAGTTCATCTGCCATGAAAAGATCTCCGGATACGATTTCATTGCCGCGTCCGAAACGGCCTGCGGCGTCTATTCGCACGAGGTCTGCGCGGAACTTGCGGGCAAACTGGCGTCGCTGCCCCGGGAGAAACCCGTTTTCGTGCTCACGCACTATCCGCCGTACGGCACCATGGCCGGGAGTTTCGACGACAAGGCCGGGATCCGGCCTCTGCGCGAAGTGCTCGACCGTTTCCCGCAGGTGATCTCCCTTTCGGGGCACACCCATTGGCCGCTGGAGGACGAACGCTGCATCTGGCAGGGGCGTTTCACCGCGGTCACGGCCTCATCGCTCTCTTACGGCTGTATGAACGAACGGTGCTTCAACAGCGTCGGCGGGATAATCCCCTTTGCGCGGGAGGCGGTCCAGCTTCTGTACATGGAACTCTTTCCCGACCGGCTGGAGATCGAACGTGTTCAGGTCCTCGACCGCAGTCCCGCCGGTGAAAGATGGCGCGTCCGCCTGCCGTACCGCCCGGAGGAGGCGTTTTACACCGATGCGCGGCCCGGAAGCGGTTCCGCGCCGCGTTTCCCCGCGGGGGCCCGTCTGCTCACGCGCTACGATTACGGCTACATGTATCTGGCGTTCGAGCGGACGGAGGAGGGAGTTCCCGCGCTGTATTACGATGTGGAACTTGTTCCCCTTTTCCCCGGGGGAATGCCTGAAACCCATCGTTATGTGGGCGATTTTTACCGGTTGAAGGCCTGTCGGGGACCGCGGATATTTCTCAGGCTTCCCGGGCGCGGCATGCGCGCCGGTGCGGATTACCGCATCCGCGTGTATCCCGTCAGTGCGTTCGGCGTCAGGGGCGGGCCCCTCGAGATCGTCGAACACACCTGGCCCGGCTACCCCTTCAAGGACGGGACGCCCCTCTGCCCGCAGGAGTAGAGAGAGACGCTTTGTCTGGATTTGTCGGACATTTTCCGGATCTCCGCTTGCTTTTTCCGCCGAATGCGCGTATATTA
>JAFTDL010000118.1 GCA_017454215.1 Lentisphaeria bacterium
ATCCGCTGCGGATGAAACGGCGTTCCGCTTTTGCCCGGCGGAGAAAAAAGAGGAGTTGCTGTCATGAGCGAAGAGAAATCGTCTTTCGACGCGCCGTCGAAGGAACCGTCATCGTCCGGGAGCGTGTACGCCGTCCGCGTGTGCGTGTCCGGATGCCGTCTGCCTGTCCTGTATGGATCTGCCGCCTCGCGTCCCCTGCCGGAATGCGGTGCGTGCGTTTCCGGAAGCGAGGTGCGGTCATGAGCGGCGACGGCAAAAAACTGGGCGTCGTATCACTTGCGGCCCTCGTCGTGGGCGCCATGATCGGCGGCGGCATTTTCAGCCTGCCCCAGAATATGGCGCAGGGAGCTTCGGTCTGCGCGGTGATCGCGGCGTGGGTCATCACCGGTGTCGGGATCTTCTTTCTGGCCAACACGTTCCGGGTACTGGCCGTGGTCCGGCCGGATGCCACGACGGGCATTTACGCCTACGCCCGGCTGGGTTTCGGACGCTTCGCCGGATTTCAGATGGCCTGGTCCTACTGGCTGTGCAACATCTTCGGCAACGTGGGCTACGCCGTGCTGCTCATGGATGCGTTCAACTACTTCTTTCCCGGAGTCTTCCCCGGCGGCAACAACCTGTGGTCGGTCATCGGCGGCTCCGTCGTCATCTGGATCATGAATTTCGCCGTGCTCCGCGGCGTGCGTCAGGCGGCCTTCGTCAACACCGTCGGGACCGTATTCAAACTGATGCCCATCGCGCTTTTCATCATCGTCATGATCTTCGTTTTCCGCTGGAACTGTTTCTCTTCCGACATGTGCGGTCACGCCAGTCTGCCGCAGGAGGGGATCAGACCTCTGGGCGACATGATGAAGCAGATCAAATCCACCATGCTGGTCACCCTGTGGGCCTTCATCGGCATCGAGGGAGCCGTGGTGGTTTCGGGCCGGGCCAGAAGTCAGCACGACGTGGGCAAGGCCACCGTGCTGGGATTTCTCGCCTGCCTCGCCATCTACGCCATGCTCTCCATTCTGCCCTTCGGATACATGGAGCAGCACGAGCTCGCGAAACTTGCCAATCCCTCCACCGCGCCCCTGCTGCAGCAGGCGGTCCACGGCTCATGGGGCGGCGACATCATGAATATCGGCGTCATCATCGCTCTGCTCACCAGCTGGCTGGCCTTCACGATCATGATCTCGCAGATCCCCTGGGCCGCGGCGCAGGACGGCACTTTTCCCGCCGTGTTCGGGCACGAAAACGGCAACGCGGCGCCCGACGTGTCGCTGTGGGTGACCAGCGGCATCATGCAGTTGGCCATGATCTTCGTGTTCTTCGCCAACAACGCGTGGAACACCATGCTGTCGATCACCGCCGTGATGATCCTGCCCGCGTATCTGAGCTGTACGCTCTATCTGTGGAAGATATGCGTCGGCGGCGGATTCCCCGAAAATGCCGGCGTCGGACGGGGATTCGCCCTGCTGTGCGGCGTCGCCGGATCGGTCTACGCCGTGTGGATGATCTACGCCGCGGGACTGCAGTACCTTCTGGCCGCGTTCTGCTTCATGGTCGTCGGGATCCCGGTGTTCATCTGGGCGCGGAAGAACACGCTTGCGCTTCACCCGGAAGAACGCGAAAGATCCATCTTTACGAAACATGAGACCTCCGCGGTGGCGGTCATGCTCATCGTCGCCGCGGCCGCCGTCATCGCGATATCGACGGGAAAGATATCGCTGTAAAAAAAGCCCCCCCACACCCCGCGGAGCGGCAGCCGGTCCCCCCCGGTATGACATTGGCCTTCCCAATGCCGCCGCTCCGCATTTTTTCCGTCTTCGGCTCCGTTCCGTCTTTTCCGCGGGAACGGTTTCAGGATCGGGGAGGGGAGACGGCGGTTGATTTTTTTTCTTCGCCGGATCATGTTGCCCAGGGAGGAAGAGAGGAGGGATCTGCGTATGACGGGTCATTATTTGGGACGGCTTTCGCCCGGCGATCCGCTTTTCGGGTATTTGCGGAGAGAGATCTTTCCGCAGCTCGGATGCGACTGCCGCGACGGGATCCGGGTATTCGGGACCAACGGTTCCAATGCCGTTTACATTTACGAGGACCGGGCGTCCGACAGGAAGGTCGTCGGCAAATTCTTTCGCTCCCGCATCCATCCGGACTGGGAGGGCTCGCTGTGTTGTCTCGACCGGGAGTACCGGGGCATCAGAGAATTCCGGCGGTACCGCGACAGCTGTCATTACGTGGCGCGGATCCTCGGCCGGAACGATGAACTCGACCGCCTTCTGGTGGTCGAGTACTGTTCCGGCGAGCCCCTCGACAGCATCATCATGCGGGCGATCGGCGAACACGATGACGGACTTCTTTACGGAAAACTCACGGCGCTGGCCTATTTTCTCGCAACGATGCACAACCGTTCCGCATGCCCGCGCAAGATCGATTTCCGTGCCGCCTGCCGTTATTTTGACGCCGTTCTCGCCGGAGCGTCGCCGCTGATGACGGAAAACGAGTTCCGTCGTTTCGCGGCTCACAGGGAGAGCTGGGCGGAGTATCCGCCCATGTGGCAGGATCAGGAGGTCCTGACCCACGGCGACGCCACACCGTCGAATTTTCTTTTCGGGGAGGGACTGCATGTGACCGCCTTCGATCTGGAGCGGTCGCACCGGGCGGACAGAGTGTTCGATACGGGACGTGTCGCGGGCGAACTGAAGCACTTTTTTCTGCGCGCCACCGGCAACAAGTACGCCTCCGAACCGTTCATCGGTCATTTCCTTTGGGAATACGCCTGCCATTTTCCCGATCGGGACCGGGCATTCCGCTCCATCTGCGAACGTGTCCCGTTTTATCTGGCGGCGACTCTTCTGCGCATCGCGAGAAACGGTTATCTCGACCGGGAATACCGCTGCCTCCTGATCGAAGAGGCTGAACTGGCACTGAGGAGACAAACGCCGTGATAAAAGCTATCTTTTTCGACATCAACGGAACGCTGATCGACATCTGGACGGTGGAAAGTGACGATACCGTCTACCGCGTGACTGCGAACTTTCTTGACTATTACGGCGTGTCTGTCGCCCCCGGAGAGCTCAAAACGCTGTATTTCGAATTGAACCGCGCCCAGCGCTGCCGGAGCGGGGAGGCTTTTCCGGAATTCGACGTGGTGCGGCTGTTCGAAACGGTCATCGACGACGCGGCACACACATCGGGGCGGGCAGGACGCCGCGGCGGAAAACGTCTCGCAGGCATCGCCGCATTGGTTTTCCGGGCGGCGTCCCGGTTCAAACTCGTGCCGTATCCGGGGGTGAAGGCGGTTCTGGACGCCTTGAAGAAAACATACCGGATGGCCGCCGTTTCCGACGGTCAGACCGTGTGGGCCGGACCTGAACTGCGGTCAACGGGATTGGCCGGTTACTTCGAGGAGACCGTCATTTCCGGGGCCTGCGGATTCCGCAAGCCCGATCCCCGCATGTACGAACTTGCGTTGCGGAAAATGCGGCTTTCCCCCCGCGAAGTCATCTTCGTCGGCAACGATATGTACCGCGATATTTACGGCGCGAAATCCATCGGCATGAAGACGGTGTTCTTCAGATCGAACCAGGGGGATCAGAGCGACCGCGGCGCGGCTCCGGACTACGTCATCGAACGTTTCGAGGACCTTCCCCGCGCCGTGGATTTTCTGGACCGCGCCGAACAGGACTTGCCCCTTGCGGAAGGCCCGGGATGACGCCGGACCGTCCCCGGCTGAACTTCGATTGGCAGCGCAAGTGTTAAAAATCTAAAACAGGGGGTGAGAGAACGGTAAAATCCTGCCGATTTCTCCATGTTTTCATCTTCGTCGTCCTTCGCCTTTCGGCATGCCAGCAACGAACGCAGCCACGACCATCCGGAAAAATTCCTTGCTCCACAGGTCCAGTTCCTGCCGATCTCTGATGAACGGCCGCACATCCGATTTCAGCATTTCGACGTCAACGGTGTCTATGGATGCGTTCAAAAATTCACGCAGCCGTTCCAGTGTCAACGGTCGCGCATCGGGATAGTCCCCCGATTGACGCATTCTTTGTTCCAAATGCGCCAAATCGATCTGCGGATGATTACCGGCATACCACACCATATCATACCAATCACGCCCTTTGGCACGGTTGCGCCACTTCCGGCACAAAACCGCATGCAGTTTTCCGGCCAGCAGATCCGGCAGCTTATAGACCCGAACGGAGTGTGGGATCGGCCGCAGCAGAGTTTTGACTTCGGTCAGAAATCCCATCGGCGGATCGATGTCGATTTCCAACTTGATCTTGAGTTCCGTCCGGGAATGAATCCGATCGGTCAACACCTCCGGTAAGCCGATGGAGATCATCTGTGTTTTGGTGTTGGTCTTGAGAAAGGCCGAATCGATATGGGACGCCGGATTTTTCTCCTTCTCGACAAATTCCGTCGCAAACCCGAACGAGGCTAATTCACGCTTCAATACCTCCGCGTAACCGGACAATCGAAATGCGGGATTCGGCTTCAGCAGGGAAAAATCCAAATCCTCGGAACTGCGGTTCAGACCATAGAGGATACGCAGAGCAGTGCCTCCATAAAAGGCCGCATGTTCGAAAAACTTTCCGCGCCATAATCCCTGCAGCGTCAACTCCTGCATGATTTCACGGACGGCGTTGATATAATCATTTTCGTTTTGGCAGTCGTATCGCGCCAGCATCTGTTGGGCAGCCTGATTCATACGCATTCCTCCAGTAAGGCTTTAACGAGTTTGAGCATCCGACCGGACGCCGAATCCCGAAGTTCGAGGAGCGCTTCGATATTGAGCTGCGAAAGCGACTCTTCGTCCAGACGCAGATCTGCCAACAGATATTCCTTTATATTGCTTCCGTCGAAACGGGGGTCGGTCAGCGCCTTGTCGTAAATCGCCTTCTCTCGTGATGCGATCAGAAAATTACCGGATGGCGTTTCTACGGATTCGATCCCGATGGCGTAATCCTTTGCCTTTCGCTGGCGGTAGGAGAAACAGCCGATCGGAGTGGAAAACTCCTTCGGGCGGCCGGTCGTCATGGATGTTATCAGCTCGACGCGTTCCGGGATCATGCCGTAATACGAGAGTGCATAGTCGCAGCTGACATAACTCGGGCCATAGATCATATTGGCGACGATACACGGATTCAGGGGCGAACGGCGCAGGTATTCGGGGAAGGTGTAAAGTCCCTTCCTGATCCGAATGATCTCTCCCGATGCCAGCAGACGTCCGATCTTTGTCCGGATATTGCTGAAACCGGACAAAACATCGAAAAGCTGAACGTAATCGAAGATGTCGTTCTGAATTTTAAGGCGCAGATTATCAGCCATACATCACCAATATGTATCGTTTTTCGATACTTACTATACATCTATTCCGGAAAAAGTCAAGCTGGGCGGATCGGGATATTCAACCTTCACGGACTTTCCGCACGGGAACTTGCCGGTGCGCCCGAGGCCAGACCTTGCCTGCCCGAGACCCTCGAAGTCGACAGGACATGCCGTTCTTCTACTTCCGCGACAAGAAGCGCCGCCCAAAAGAGATCGACCTTATCATAAATAAGGACGGGGCACTATACCCGACGGAGTTCAGGAAGTCGGCAACGCCGGACCGCAATGATGCCCGGCATTTCGACGAGCTGACGATGTTCAAACAGCGCGTCGCCACCGGAGCAGTGGTGAGTCTGTATCCGCAAAAAGCCCATCTCCGCGAGGACGTTCTGAACCTGTCCGCGACCTCGCTTTGATCACGCCGGAGATCTGAAGCGCTCAGAAAATCCTGCCGAGATCATCCCTGAGTAACTTTTCGCCTCCGCCATCGGCCTCTTTCAAAGTGCAAAATTGGCACTTTGAGATTTGCACTTTGAATTTGAGCGTTCCCGGTCGCAGTATATGGATCACGCTGTCGCCTCGGTCATCCGGCAGAGGCGTGCGGGCATCTTGCAGCGCAGATGCCGGGTCATGTCGATCGGACGCGATCCGTTGTGGGAAACGCAGTCCGCCGGACCGAGGAAGCAATAACTGGAACTGCCCCCGTCGCCGTTCCTGTTCCCGCGGACAAAGAGCGGGATCGTGCCGGTCCTGCAAAACGCCGGCGGGCAGCGGGATTTGAAGCAACAAAAAAGCCAGTCGGCTGACTGGCTGCATCTCGATTGGTAGCGGGGGCTGGAATTGAACCAACGACCTTCAGGTTATGAGCCTGACGAGCTACCACTGCTCCACCCCGCAGCATGTATGGAGCGAGTGACCGGAATCGAACCGGCGACAATCACGTTGGCAACGTGATGCTCTACCAACTGAGCTACACTCGCACCTCGGACAGACATCGGAAAATGGAGCGAGTGACCGGAATCGAACCGGCGACAATCACGTTGGCAACGTGATGCTCTCCCAACTGAGCTACACTCGCATTTACCATGCCTGTTTCCACCTAATATATCATCACCGGGGGCGTTTGTCAATCCCCCTCAAAAAATTTTTTGATTATTTCTGACCCCGGCAGCCGGCCCGGAATTCGGGATCGAGCTGGGTCAGATAGACCAGAAAGATCCGCATGCCCAGAGGAATTCTGTTGTTGGGCAGCGTCGAAGAGAGAAGGATCCGTTTCCCGGTGAAATCGGGCTTCTGCGAAGGCCGGGTGTAGCCCTCGGTCAGGATGTTTTCGCCCGCGTACTGCACGGTCCCGATGGCGTCCTGCCCCGATTTGCCCGGCGCGTAGCAGTTGAACCAGTCGAGGGCCATGACGAGATTTTCGGGAGAGACTTTGCCTCCCCGGTAGACGCTGCCGTTGTCGGCCAGACAGAAGGCGGGGGGCTGTTTCGTGTCCGGGCCCCGGTAGATGAGCGTGCCCTTGAAGGTGTAGGCGGGCATTCCTTTGGCGGTGTCGTTGAAGAAGATCCTGTTCCCGCGCAGAGAGAGAAGGATCTTTCCTTCGCCCTTGGGACCGAGATAATAGCCGTAGGGGATCGAGGAAAAGTCCACCTTGACCTTGCCGCCCGCGGGCTTTGCCGGAGCCTTGCCGCCGGTGACGGTGTGGGCCAGATACAGCGCGACCGGCGTCGGCAGCGCGGAATCCGGATACAGGATCAGTTCGCAGCCGGGACCGTGACCGTGATAGATCTTGCGGCCGTCGATGTAAATGACGGCTTTTGCTCCCTTGGAGCCGGGATGGCCGCCCTTGTCGGCGTAGATGTACATGGGCCGCCCTCCGTTGCCCGGATAGAGCGCGTTTTCGGAGTTCTTCCAGAAGGCCAGACGTTTGCCGTTCATGCTCCAGATCTCGCCGCGCCCGGCATCGTATTTGAAGAGCTTTTTGTTGTTCCGCGCGTGTCCTTTGTACATGACGCCGTTGGAGTACTGGTAGATGACGCCGCCCTTTCTGTCCCGGACCAGAATGTCCGCGTGCAGTGTGCCGGCAAGAAATCCCGCCAGCAGGAGGATGCTTCCTGCGAAGATGGTTCTTTTCATTTTGACCTTTCCCGTGTTTTTGGCCCGGTCCGCCGCATGCGGACGCGAATGCGCGATGCGCTTAATATAGCGCCGGAAATCCGCCGTTTCAACAGCAAAGGCGCCTCACGCGTTCGTAAAAACGTCCGGAACGGGAAAGACGGAGAGTTATTTTTCCAGACAGTAGGTCGTGTATACGCCCAGCTGCCCGCCGGGGTTGCTCCATATCTTGTAGAAATACCGCGACATATTGCTCGCTTTGTCAAGCGCCATGGGATAGGCGTCCACGCGGCCGTCCATGGTCAGAATGTTGCACTTCATCTGGTGCAGGGCAAAACTTCTTGAAACCGCGGTATTGCCTTCGGGGTTCAGGTGCACTTCCCACTGACAATCGCCCCTGACATAGCAGTTCGGCTGGGCACTGGCCGGGGTTTCCTTGCAGGGTTCCGAACAGAAAACCGTTACAAGCATCGAAGGCTTCTTCACCTGTCCCTGCTTGTAGGCTTTGTTGGCTTTTCCGCTCAACTGCTGACCGGTGAACGATTCGATGACGTAACTGCGGTTTCCGTAACGTGTGTCGTCAATTTTCATCCAGTCCACCTTGTAGAAATCGGTTCCGGGTTGTCTGGTCGGATCGGCCGGGCAATCCAGATGCTTCACCGATATGTATTTTTGCCTGATCATCGTCGTCCACGAAGAATCGGTGACCGCGAATCCCGCGGATGTGGGGAAGTAGCCGTCGTGCTGATCCTGATACATCAGAAAGGCCGTCCCGTGCTGGCGCAGATTCGATATGCAGTTGATGTCGCGTGCCCGCGCCCGCGCCTGCTGGAGCGCTGGCATCAGCATGGATGCGAGAATGGCGATGATTGCTATAACAACAAGAAGTTCTATCAGTGTGAAATGGCGGATCCTTCCCTCGGACACGGGATATCTCTCTTTGGAATTTCGGGGCATCATGGTTTTTTCCTTTCGTTAAACTTGGAGTTACGTGAAAAAAGCGATCCTATTTTGACTTGCCGACCAGCAGGATGCGGTCGAGGCGGACGCTGTTTTTTTGCGTTGAACCCTCGACGTAGGCCGGACCGGTGAATTTGAGCGAGACGACGACTTCGACGGTGTTCCGGCCGGGGTCGGTCCTGCTGAAGAAGCGCGAAAGATCCTGCTGGAGCGCCCACGACCTGTGCCCCCAGAAGATCACCGCCGGCTCCAGCGTGACCTGTCCGAGGGAGTAGAGATGATACTTTTCATCCTGCGGGATCCGGTTTTTCGGGAGTCGCTTCGAGGCGAGGGACTTTTTGCTCGTCCGGCCCTGGATCCCCATGGGAAAGTTCTGCTGGTGATCCTGTTTTTCCCCGAGACACAGGGCCTTGCCGCCCAGGGCATCGGCGTCGTCGGCGAGAGCCGCTCCGAAAGGCGCGATCTGTTTCAGCCCGGAAAAATCGAAGGGCGTGATGTCCGTCACCTGGGACTTCGCGTACTTTTCCGGAAGCGGGAACCGGCGGACGCCCCCTTGGGTGAGATCGATGACTTCCGTGCCCCCGAGGGGAAGAAATACCGTTGCTGTGAGGAGGGTCGTGCCGATGAGAAACTTTTTCATGTTCGAAAATCCTATTTTTGGGTTTTTACCGGAACGAGAAGTATCCTGTCGCAGGCGAGGAACGTCTCACCCGCGGCCCCCGGAACGAATCCCGGTCCGGTCATTTTGAGCGAAATGTAGAGGCGGTACGAATTGCCGCCTCCCGCACGCCAGTAGCCGGCAAGGTCCTGCTGCATGTACCACGAATCGTGAATGTAGAGGAGCGAGCCCGGCAGCAGCGTGAATTCTCCGGCGTAGTAGAGATGATACTTTCCGTCGGCGGGGATCGCCGCGGCGGAGATTTTCTGTGAAAATACAGGACGTTTCTTCGCCCGGCTGTGAACGCCGATTTTGAAAGTTCCGTCCTTCCGGAACGGGGACTTGTCGAATTTGACGGTCATGGCCCGTCCGCCTGCGGCGTCGGGATCGCGGAGTTCCTTCAAGCCGAGACGCAGCAGTTCCCGGTCTCCGAGCGCCGAGAACTTCTCCGCCGTGATCTCGTAAACCTCGCGTCCCTTCAATTCGTCCGGGAGAGGAAAACGCGCTCCCGGGACCGGACGGTCGAGAAAATTGCCGAGCGTCGTGCGCATATCGGCCATGGCCTTTTTGAACTGCCACGCATCGTGATACCAGCGTCTGAGAAGATGCTCCCAGTTGCCCGGCAGCCGGGCGGCGCGGCGGGGGGAAGGTTCTCCCGCGCCCAAAGAGAAGAAGGCGATATCCAGCACGGTCCGCTCCCTGGTGATGCGCTCGAGCAATTCCGGGTCGCCGGAGGCGGCTTTTTCCGCTTCGTCCAGCAGAGCGTCGGCGGTGCGGAAGAAGTCGGCGTCCCGGTGGTCGCCGCATTTCTTTTCCAGAAAGGGGGCCTGCCGCTCCGACATAAAGTCGTAGAGTCTGCGCATGGGGCGGGCGGCCTTGCCGTAGAACCGCGTGAAAAAGAGCGTTATCAGTTTCTCGGGATCGGGAGAGGGATCGTTCTTGAGCCGGTATCCCAGCCAGACCCGCAGCGGGTGAAAACTTGCCGTATCGGGAAATTCGCACTCCGAAAACACCCAGTCCGCACCCCGTTCACGGTAAAGCTTGATGTTTTCCGCAATGACGCGGGCATTGACGAGTCCCGCGTTCCTGTCGAGGTTTTTGTCGAAATTGACCCAGTAGTTCCAGATCTGGATCCGTCCGAGGGAGCTCCACTTTTTCAGAAAGGCAGCGGCCTGCGCGTTGACGGGGTGGGAGAGGGGCAGTTTGAGATTGAGCTTGCCGATCCCCCATGGGGAGAGCGAACAGCGCACCGCGACGTTGGGTCCGGGCGCGATTCCCCGGAGCGGCGGCGCTTCATAAGAGAGATAACAGCTGGTCTGAATGAGGATCCCGGGATACTTCTTCTCCACGCTTTTCGCGACGGCGTTGACGAATTCCAGCATCACGCCGGAGTCGCTGCCGTAAACCCCGGCCCGTTTGACGCATTCCGGACACAGGCACTTGTCCTTCGTGTCGTTGATGGAAATGTTGTAGACCGTCGGGGCGTTTGCCCCGTATTTCTTCCTGTCCGAAAGGATGTATTCCTCCAGTTGGGCGATGAATTTCTTCCGGGCTTTCGGACTGGTGAAGCACACCTGACCGGGACCGAAGACGTTCCGGGCCTTGACGCGGCGGCCGTCCGCGTCCATGGAAAAGGCGTCCTCGTCCTTTTCGAGGTCCCATGACTTCATGTAGTAAAAAAGCGTGTTGAAGGGGTTGGGACTGCCCAGCACCTTCTGAATGCCGTATTTACGGGAAAAGTCCTCCGGAAGCTTGAAATCGAAAAAGATGTTTTCCCGATTGCGGGCGAAAAACCTGAATTTTGCCGGATCCGTCGCCAGCGTCACGTAGATGCCCCGCCAGCGGAATCCCGGCGCGCCCTCGACCCGGGTGCCGTCCGGAATAACGACTTTGCCGTCTTCGGGAACGCTCGTGGTCCACGGGTCGAGCCAGTATATGCCGGCAAAGCGCTCCAGAAACTCGAAGGCTCCGTAGAGAATGCCCCGGGGCAGACCGCCGGAGATCACCACGTCCTTTCCCCGGCGCGTGATGCGCCATGCTTCTGGGGGCATGGCGGTATCGGAAACAAGGCAGATGCGCAGATATTCCTGATCCTTCCTCAGCATGGCCAGATGGTTTTTAAGTTCTTCCGCGGCAGTCACGACCGTGGGCGCGGGGTCCCGCGGCGGCATCACCGCAATTTCCCCCGCCGTCACCGCCGGCAGCAGCGCCAGCAGGATCAGCAGGACCGGAATTGTTTTGCTCATACGGTCTTCCTCCTCAAATTTCAATGACGGCGGCGTTCAGCGGCTCGAGAACGATCCCTCTGCCGTCGACCGCGACTTCGGTTTTGTGCGGCTGATAGTTGGTCAGGACCAGCGCCCGTTTGCCCGCGGGCGAACGCCACTGGCAGGAGAGCACTTCGGGAATGACGATCTTTTCCCCGTTCTTCCGCAGAATGAAGGTGTTCCCGCATTCGATCTTTGCGCACGGCTTCTCCATGCGTCCCTCCAGCAGAAACTCGGGGTGTTCCCGGCGGACCCTGTTGAGGTTCGCGATGAGGGAGATCACATCCTCCTGACCGGGTTCGGGCACGCTCCACGGAACGCCCCAGCCCCAGTGGATGCGGCCTTTGTCCTTCAGCACCGCCGAAAGCAGATCGCCCGCCGAAAAACCGTAGGCGATGCGGTAGAGCATGTTCACCGGGGCGCCTTCGAGATCGAGGTGGTAGTTCAATCCGCACTGGTTGCCCGAAAAATTCACCGTGTACTCGTGAAAGACGAACTCGTATGCCGGAACCGGCTCCCCGTAGGGCCAGTTGAAATTGCTGCGCAAGTCGCTGAAGGGCAGTTCCGCGATATAGGGCAGGGCTGCCGCGGCCTCCGCGCCCAGCAGCGCGCCCGTTTCGGCAACGCTTTCGCCGTAAAGGCGTTTCATGGCTTCGGTCTGCCACACGCCGGGGAGCGGCGGATGTCCGTGATCCGGCGCGTAGCAGGGCAGGAAACGGCCGCCGATGTTCTGGTCGAAGAACTGGATGTAGTCCACCCCCGCGGCGCTGATCCTGGCGATCTCCCTCTTCACCGTGTCGCGGCACCAATCCCTGGCCATGCACATGTCGAAGCCGATGCGCTGGGCCTTGGGAGCGTTGCACGAGACGGCCCTGATCTCGCCGTGGGGACCGCGGATCATTTCATCGACCAGGTGCTCCTCTTCGAATTTTTTTTCGCAGCTGTAATCGTTGATGCTGCTGGTCTGGGTCCACGCCGTGCCGGAGCAGTAGACGCCGAGAAAATTGCCCTTCTCGTGGAGCCTGTCGCGGAACTCGGCCAGCAGGGCCTCTCCGCCCAGCGGCGGCCACACGTAGGGGGGAGCCCACGGCGCGGTCCCCTCCCAGTGCATCAGGAGGCTCATCACCGGGCTCTGCAGTTTTTCCGCCAGTCCTTCGACGACGGGGAGAGCTTCGGGGTAGGGGTAGAATACGTTGGACGTCATGACGCCGCAGTCCTTCCCCTCTCCCTGCACCGGATAGATCAGGATCACGGGCGAACGGCGCATCATGGGGCGGTATCCGCCTTTGGGGGGCAGGACGGGATCGGAGGCGATCCGGTCGCGGTAGATGGCGCACCCGTCGCGCCAGTCGCCCGTGAGTCCCCGCAGAAGACAGCAGAAGGGACTGCGGTAGACGCCGTCCTTCACTCTGCCGCCGCAGAAGGTCTGGAGCGACAGTCTGCGGTTTTCACCCGCGGGAGCGAAGTCCACGCATTTGAGGGTATGACTGCGGTCCGCGGCCTCGAAGTAGAGGCCTTCGCCGCTTTCGTCGTAGTGACAGAGAAACTGCATCTGACAGTGTCCGGGGTAGAAGCCGCCGGGAAAGGTGTCCACGAAACCGGCCACGTGCCACGGCCCGTAATCCTCTCTGCGGTCGGAGCCGTCGATGAGCACCCCTTCGCAGCGGGGCCACAGCAGAAGTCCCTCCTTGCGCACGCACACGGCGGGGGCGTCGATCCACTCGAGGGGAAAGTCGTCGGGAATGTTCCGGACCTCGGGACGAAACTCGAATCCCTCTTCCGTTGCGGAAACATCGATCCCGACTTCGAGACCCTTTGCATTGCCGCTGTACGTAAAACGGATCCCGCCCTCGCGTTCCCCGGCGGAACACGCCGCGAAATCGGCGCCTGTCAGGATGACGGGATCCCTTTTCCCGTCCCGGAAGCCCAGCAGAAACGCCTCTTCGGCCGGTGCGGCCGTTTCGACGCCGTTGTGCCGCAGTCCGGCGATCCGGCCCCGGTCGTCGCAGGTGAGCGTCCCGTGAGGACATGTCAAAACAAATTCTTTCATGATCACACCGTGTAAAAGCGATCGTTTTCACTTTTATAGTATACCCCGCCGGAGTGTTTTCGTATAGGATTTTTCACGGAAGATATTGTATAAATCAAAGAAAATTCATTTTGTGCTTGAAATGACGCATATTCAACGATATAGTAAAATATCTCGACGCAGGATAGGATGAATGATGAAGCATTACGAGATCAAATCGTATCTGCGCCCGCCGGGCGCGCCCCCCGTGTGGCTGGAGCACATGGTCCGCCGGACCAGACCGGAGCCGGCCCATACTCACGACTGCATGGAGCTCATGTACATCCGCGGGGGTGCGGCCTGCTGCCGGATCAACGACCGCCATTACCCCGTGGTGCGCGGCGACATCTACGCCTTTGCGCCCGGAGACGTGCACGAGTTTTCGATCTCGGGGCCGCTTACCTACGACACGCTGCTGTTTTCGATGGAGATCTTTTCCGAAGAGGAACTCCGGCAGTTCACGGGGAACGCGGTGTTTGCCCGCTGGTGCAGTCCCGGGAGCTGCCGTGAAAAGAAACTGACGCTTCCCGTTGCCGCGGCGGACAAGCTGGACGCCGCCTGCGACGAACTTGCGGACGAGTGTCTCAAGCCCGCCCCCTGCAACGGACTTCTGCGCAAGGCGCTGCTGGTGCGGCTTCTTTTTTTCATTCTGGGGGGCGGCGCCCCGTCGGGCGAGAGCCGCGGTTCCAGCGATCTGCAGTTGAGTTCGCTCTTCAACTTCGTGGCGAAGCACGCCGGGGAGAAACTTTCTCTTGCGCGCATGGCGGGGGCGGCCCATGTTTCGCCGGGGTATCTCAACCAGTTCATGCGCCGCTCCATCGGGCAGGGGGCTTTTGAATATGTCGTCCGCTGCCGCGTCGAACAGGCGCGGGATCTGCTCGAAAATACGCAGAAAAGCATCTCCGAGATCGCCGTTGCCGTCGGTTTTTACGACGCAAGCCACTTCATCAGAGTGTTCAGACGGGCGACGGGCATGACGCCCGGAGCCTACCGGAAACTCATTTTGCGGGGAACGTCCCGGCAGGACCCGGAGCGCTCACTTTTTTCTGTCCGGACTTGAGGGCCGGGGGTACTCGAGGACCGTGTCGCCGGGCCGGACGAGATTGAACTTCTCGCGGGCGACCTTTTCCACCGCGTCGGGGGAGTTGCGCAGATCGGCCACCTCTTCGAGCCTTTCGTTGCGTTCGGCCTTGAGTTTTTCGAGTTCCGCCCTCAGGCGCGCAAGTTCGAGCTCCTTGCTCCGGTAGTCCCGCAGAACGGGCACCAGCAGAACGGCGGCGCCGAGCAGTACGAGAAGAACGACGAAGCAGACCAGATAAAAACCGAAGGATC
Source organism: Lentisphaeria bacterium (assembly GCA_017454215.1). Taxonomy (GTDB): domain Bacteria; phylum Verrucomicrobiota; class Lentisphaeria; order Victivallales; family Victivallaceae; genus UBA1784. The sequence continues at coordinate 14,714 of JAFTDL010000118.1, forward strand.
TGCCGCCGGTTTTGAGATTGTGTTCACCTGTCATGAAAGATAAGTCCTCCATCACCGGGCATCCGGGACGACTGCCTTGATTTCATGCCCGGGACCGGTTTTACTGCTGTCCCGGCTGGAGCGTCAGCAGGAATTCCACGTTGGTCCTGTACTTTTTGAGGCGGCCCAGCAGGAGTTCCATGGCCTCCGCGGGCGGCACGCCGTTGACGGCCTTGCGCAGCAGCCAGACTTTGCCCAGTTCCTCGGGATGGAGCAGAAGTTCCTCCTTGCGGGTCCCGGATTTCTCGATGTTGATCGCCGGATAGATCCTGCGGTCGGAGACGTTGCGGTCCAGATGCAGTTCCATGTTGCCCGTGCCTTTGAATTCCTCGAAGATCACGTCGTCCATGCGGCTGCCGGTGTCGATGAGGGCGGTGGCGATGATGGTGAGACTGCCGTGCCCCTCGATGTTTCTGGCCGCGCCGAAGAAGCGCTTGGGCTTGTGCAGAGCCGTGGCGTCCACGCCGCCGGTGAGGATCTTGCCGCTGTGGGGCTGGAGCGTGTTGTAGGCCCGCGCCAGCCGGGTGATGCTGTCGAGCAGAATGACCACGTCTTTGCCGTATTCCACCATGCGTTTGGCTTTTTCGACCACCATTTCGGCGACCTGGGCGTGACGTTCGGGAGGCTCGTCGAAGGTGGAGCTGACCACTTCGCAGTCGATGCTGCGCTTCATGTCGGTGACCTCCTCGGGACGTTCGTCGATGAGCAGAATGATCAGCGTGACTTCGGGATTGTTCGCCCGGATGCTTTTGGCGATCTTCTGGAGAAGAACGGTCTTGCCCGTGCGGGGCGGGGCGACGATGAGGCCGCGCTGGCCCTTGCCGATGGGGGTGACCAGATCGACGACGCGGGTGGAGAACTCCTGCGGTTCCCGTTCGAGGATGAGCCGCGAGGTCGGGAAGTAGGGCTCCAGACTGTTGAAGGGAATGATGTTGCGCTTCTTTTCGGG
>JAFTDL010000119.1 GCA_017454215.1 Lentisphaeria bacterium
CTTTTCCGCCCCGGCGCTGATCCAGAGACTTGGCGAAAATATCGTTTTCTTTCCAGAAAGCGAGGATATCCTCTTCGAGCTTCGGAAAATCGACCTGATTGGTGACGTTGGGAAAAGCCATGGTTGAAACCTCGGGGAAATATGATGAAAAACTTATTTCACTTCTTTTTGAAACACCTGTTGAGGTGGCGCTGGGGGAGTTTCGCCGAAACGAGACTCACGATGACGAGCACCGCCGCCGCCAGAGGCAGTGAGTAGATGAAGGGATCCACGAAGGGCCACGGATGGGCGGATATGAGTTCGGATCTTCCGAAGAGAGCCTGACAGATGCCGATGGAGGCGGATTCCTTGCGGTGCAGAAAGACCAGTCCGATGATGGACGAGGCGACGCCCGCGGAAACGCTGGCCCAGACGCCGGCCCGCGTGGCGCCTTTCCAGTAGAGTGCCGAGAAATACGCGGGCAGAAAGGCCGCGGCGCAGATGCCGAAGAAGATCGCCGTTCCGCGGGCGACGATGCCCGGCGGCAGGACCATGGCGAAGATGATCGAAAGGATGATGCCGAACACCATGCCGACGCGGGTCACGGTGAGGTTGTCATGCCGGGCGTTGGCCACGGTGCGGAAGAAGTCGTGTCCGATGGATGAGCCGGTGACGTGGAAGAGGGAACTCAGGGTGGACATGGCGGCCGACAGCATGGTGAGGAAGAAGAGATAGAGCACCACGCCGGGCAGGGCTTCGCGGATGAAGATGGGGATGATGAGGTCGGGATTGCCCCGGGCGGCCTGAATGGCGAGGGCCTGATAACTGCCGGCGATGCCGAGGTCGGTGCGGTAGAAGAAGACGTTGGAGAGGGCTCCGACGGTGTAGGCGGAACCCACGGTGAGCAGAATAAACACGCTTCCCACGAGGACCGCGCGGTTGAGTTCCATGCCGCTCTTGACGGTCATGAAGCGCACGGCCAGCTGGGGCTGGGCCAGAGCGCCGATGCCGACGCCGAGCATGATGCTCGACACGAGGGTCCACCACCAGACGGAGTTGAACCGGGGCATGACGGTCCAGCCGCGGTGACCGAGTTCGTATTCGGCGGGGAGGTGCTGTTTGACCAGCGGGGCCATTTCGGTCAGGGCCTGATGGGCGGGAATGACGCCGCCGAGTTTCCAGTAGCAGGTCACCAGAAGCAGGAGCATGCCGCAGATCATGACGGTCCCCATGAGGGCGTCGACGTACATGATGCCCTTGAGGCCGCCGAAGATGACGTAGATGGCGACGACCGTTGCGAAGATGGTCAACGCCCACGCGTAGGGGATGCGCATGATCTCCTGAACGAATCTTGCGCCGCCGATGAGGACGACGCTGGAGTAGAGGGGCACGAAGATGAAGATGACCAGCGCGATGAACATTTTGAGACCGGGGGAGCGGAAGCGCTTGCCGATGAATTCGGGAAAGGTCTTGGCGTTGAGGGCGACGCCGATCTCGCGGGTCCGCTTGCCGAACCAGACGAAGGCGGCGAAAATGCCGATGGCGATGTTCATGAAGACCAGCCAGAGGATGCCCAGACCGAATTCGCCGGCGATGCCGCCGAAGCCCACGAGGGCGGAGGTGCTGATGAAGGCGGCGCCGTAGCTCATGGCCATGACGAAGGGGTTGACCGTGCGTCCGGCGAGGAGATAGTCCTTGCTGTCGCGGGTCTTTTTCCACCCTCTCCAGCCGAGGTAGCCGATGAGAAGGACATAGGCGAGAATGAGAAAACCGAAGACGAAACTGTTGACGCCGGGACCGTTCATTTCTTTTTTTCTCCTTCATTGTCGTCGCGGTTCCACATGACGATGCCGTAGACGATGCAGACGAGCGTGACGGCAACGCTCCCGAGCATGGCGAATACTGTTGACAGGTCTCCCAATCCGAACATGGTGTGCGTCTCCTGAACTGCGGCTTGCGCCGCCTTGAAAAGCGAAAGGCGGACGAGGCATAACACCCGTCCGCCATGCGATCGACAAATCAGCTCTCCGGCAGGATCATGCCTTCTGGAAATTCCCGGTGCGGATGCACGCCGCACAGAGCTTGACCGTCTTGACGGTGCCGTTGTCGTTGATCTTCACCGGCTGGAGGTTGACTTCAAAAGTCCGCTTGGTGTTCTTCACCACATGCATACCGATACCGCCGGCCTTCTTGGCCAGACCTTTGCGGGTGATGCACCCGCCGTTGGCCTTGGTCTTGCCGCACATAGCACAAACTCTGCTCATTTTATCCTCGCTTAAGTTGCATTGACGACTCAAAAACCGAAAACGCCGCCTCCGCCTGTCCGCATCTGCCGGAGGTCCTTCCGACGGCGTCCTGTACGAAAAAATGGTGGGTTGACCGGGATTCGAACCCGGGACCACCGCCTTAAAAGGGCGATGCTCTACCGACTGAGCTATCAACCCGCCGCTGAACAAGACCATAAAATACCACGCATTTCGGCAAATGTCAAGCCGTTTCGGGAAAATCCCGGCACATTTTCCGAAAAAAACTCAGTCCATGCGCTCCACGCGTACATAGGGAATGCGGAACCGGCCCCAGGTGCCCTCGGTGATGAGCAGATAAAGGTCGTCAGGATCCCTCTCTTTCTTGAAATCGATGACATAGCGCAGAACGCCGGACTTGCCGGGCGGCGTGCAGATCCGCAGATTGGCGAACCGCAGAGACTTTTTGCCGCGCAGACGCAGGGTCCACTGCGAATCCGGCATCTGGAGCGTTTCGAGGTCGAAAGTGAAACGGAACTTGCTTCCGACGGGGCCGTCCCACGTTCCCGGGGGGAACTCCA
>JAFTDL010000120.1 GCA_017454215.1 Lentisphaeria bacterium
AAGGACAATAAAACGGCCGAAGTCCAGCTGGCCCTCGAACGCCGCGAAAAGGATGTCGCCCGACTTGAGAAGGATCTGGCCGAAATCAGGAAAGGGGGGGGCGGTCAGCCCTCCGAACGGATCACCGCCCTCGAAGCGGAACTGGCCGCTTTGCGCAAGACGGAAGCCGATGTCTCCCGGAAACTGCTCGCCGCACAGGTCGATATCAGGCGTCTGTCCGAAGAAAACCGTCAGCTGCGCGATGAAAACGGCAGCCGTTCCGGCGGCTCCGCTCAGGACGGGAAAGAACTCGACGAACTGAGAAGCCGTCTCAAGGCGGCCGAAGCCGCCGCTCTTCAGGCGAGAAATCTGCTCGAAAGCAATCTGGCGTCCCATGCCGAGAGAAATCGGCGCGACGCCCGGATCATCGCATCCCGCAACGCCGAGATCAGCCGTCTGCGCGTCGAACTGGAAGAAAAGAACAGATCGGCCGGAGCTTCCGCCGAAGCGGCCCGTCTCGTCGAAGAAAGCCGCCGTTTGAACGCCGAAAATCAACGTCTGCGGGATCTTCTGAGAGAAAAAGAGGGGAGCATCGCCGAAATAAGCATGGAACGCGATTCCCTCAAAAAGCAGAACGAGGAATTGACGGGCTCGGCGGCTCTTCAGAAAAAGGAGGCCGAAAAACTGACTTCCGACATCGCCGCGGTCAGAGCGGAGATCGACCGGGAACGCGCCGCGGCCAAGACCGTTGCCGCGGAACTGCAGCGCACCCGCGAACTCAAGAGCGAGATCGAGCAGGATCTCAAGAGCGCCGTCGACCGTGCCGCCCATCTGGAAAAACGCCTCAACAACCGGAACAGCGAAGATTTCAAACGGCTGACCGCTTCTCAGGAGGAACGCAAAGCCCTTGCCGACAAGGCCGCATCTCTTCAGCACGAGATCGTGCGTCTCAAGGCCGAAGCCGAAACGCTCCGTCAGGGCCGCGAGTCGGCCAGGGCGGAACTCGACCGGGTCAATGCCGAGCATACCAGAGTCGTCGCCGAGAGGAACCGTCTTCAGGAAGACGCAAAAAAACAGCTGGCCGCCATCGGCAAACTGGGCCGCGATGAAAAACTTTATCTGCAGCTCAAAAAAGATTTCGCGGCGCTTCAGGCTGAAAACAGGGAGAACAAACTCCTCGTTGAAGCGGCCAGGCCCCGCGAGGCGGAACTGGCTCAGATCAAACTCCGTCTGGCCGAACTGGATCAGCTGAAGGCCCGGCTTTCGAGAGAACAGCAGCTCAACGAGGAGCTCAAGGTGTCCATCCGGCGGCTGGAGTCCGAGAGGGGCAATTCCATCATGCTCCGCAGTCAGCTCAACAACGCCAACAAGCGCATCGGAGAACTCGAACCCCTCGTCAGCGAGGTCGCCGCACTCAAAAAACTCAACAGCGAACTGGCCAAGGCCAAGGATCTCGAGGCGGAACTGGCTCAGGCCAGAGCGCAGCTCACTTCGTTCGAATCCGTGCGCGCCGAACTTGAACAGGCCCGGCAGAGAATACGCAAACTGGAGCTCGAGAACCTCGAAGCCGAGCGCAAAGCGGCCCGCGCCAGCAATCTGGCCACAGGGACCCAGCTCCTCAACAGCGAACTGGAAGCCGCCAAAAGAGCGGCCGACGAACTGGCTAAAGACAAAGCTCTCCGGGAATTGGAACTGGCCCGTCTGCGCACCCGCGTCGGCGAGATCCCCCGTCTGGAGGAAGAGATCCGTCGCCTGACCGGTTCCCGTTCCGGCGGAGCTCCCGCGTCCGAACTGGAATTGGAGCGGCTGCGGCGGCAGGCCCAGAACGCTTCCGTCACGGCTCTTGCTCTCGAGAGCAGGAAAAAGGAGGCGGCCGAACTTGAAAAGCAGATCGCCGTTCTGCGCGACGAAAACTCGAAACTCCGTCTGCGCGCCGCCGAGACCCTCCAGCTTGCCGAGACGGTCAGGAAACTCAAAGAACTCAATCTGTCGATTCGGAAGGAGCTGCCTGCCGGAGCCGGGGAAGTCGCGGCTCTGAAGCACCGCATCGCCGTGCTGGAAGCTGCCGAGGCGGCCCTCGCGCAGGCGAAAGAGCGCGAGAAAAAGGCTGTCCTTCAGGCCGACGCCAAAGAGCGCGAACTTCAGGCTCTGCGGGCCAAAGAGAATCGCGTCGTTCAGCTGGAAGCGGAGAATTCGGTCCTCAAACAGCAGAACCGCGGACTTGAAAAAGTCGACGAGATCCGCAAATCCCTTCTGGCCAGCCGTCAGGAGGCCGAACGGCTCAGAAGCCGTGCCGCCGACGCCGACAAACTCCGGAAACTCTGGGAAAAGGCTGAGACTTCCGCCGCTGAAAAACAGGCCGCCCTCGACCGCAGTCAGCGCGAAGTTGCCGCGGTCAGTCAGTTGAGATCCGACCTCATGGCCCAGCGGCAGGAAAACACCTCCATCAGGATGGCCCTGACGCGGACGAGAAACGATCTCGAACAGCTGAAAATGCGGACCGCCCGGATCGAGGTGCTGCAGAGAGAACTCGACCGCCAGAAGCGCCTGACCGCCGAACTGGCTTCCGCAAAAAGCCTCGAAGGGGAACTGGCGCAGGCAAAACTGCGTCTGGCCGAATTCGACCAGATCAAAAAGGAACTGGCCCGGGTCACGAAGTACAACAACGAGTTGACCGAGGTCCGGCAGCGCCTCGAAAAGGACCTGGCCGCCCGGGCGGCCCGCGAGGAACGCCTGCCGTTCGAGATGGTTGCCCAGCTGCCCGCCGGAAAGCCCGAGGACTTCATCGCGTCCGGCAAGATCGCCGAGGCGGACGGCAGTTTCGAACTGGCCGTCTGGAACTATGAACAGGCCCTCAAGATCGACCGCAACAGCACGCAGGCGGCTCTCCGGCTCGGACGGATCATGCTTGCCCGGCAGAACTACAAACGGGCGATCGAACTGCTGTCGGCGGCGCGGGCGGCCGATCCCGTGGATCGGGCTCTGGCCTGCGATACGGCGCGGGCCTATATCGGCATGAAACGGTACGGCAACGCCCTGGCCATTCTGTCGCCCCTTGCCGAGCGCAGCGGAGACGATCATCTCGTGCAGATGCTTCTGGGCAAGGCTCTGGCCGGTTCCGGCGACACCCGCGGGGCCGAGGCCCGTCTGCGGATAGCCGTGCGTCTGGCTCCGGCGCGGATCTTCGAACCGCGGCTGGAACTGGCGAAGTTTCTGCTGGCGACCGATGTCCGCCGTACGGAAGAGGCGGCGACGATCTACGAAGGCGCCCGCGTTGCCGGAGCTCCGCCGGATATCGAGCTCGAACCCAAACTCGGCGGGCGTCTCGACGAACGCCGTGAGGTTTCGGGATTCCTCTCCACCGCGGCCCGCGAGGCCGAACGCGGCGGCGACTGGAAGACCGCCGGATGGTATTACCGCCAGCTGGTCGAAATGGGACGTGAAAAGGACCGTTATCTGCCGCGTCTCGCCTTTGCCCAGTACCGCAGCGGCGATCCCCACGGGGCTTTGGAGACGCTGACTTTCAACAGAACGACCCCGTTGAGCGCTCTGGTGGCGGCGCTGATCCAGCTGTCGCAGAAGGAGTACCCTGCGATGCTTGCTTCGGCCCGCAAGGCCGTCGCTCTCAACGGCGGCAAGCCCGTGCTGCTGCCCGCCGACTGGAGCGAGTTCGCCGTCGAGTTCGCGCGCCTGAAAACGAAACACTCTCCGGAAATGACCGACGCCGTCCGGAGAGCGTTCCGGGTTACGCGGTGAATCTTTTTCGGGAAGCTCAGCTCTTTTCCCGATAAGGGTCGGCGGTTCCGGGGGGGAAGGGAAAACTTTTTTTCACGGGAAAAAAAGTTTTCCCTTCCCCCCGTGTCCCCTGTCCTTTTCAAAAAAAGCGGAGTGTTTTGAGCAGAGTTCGGCGAGCCGCCTGTTCGGATTGGAACGAGCGGGACGAGCAGGACGGAAACGATCCTGACGCCCCGCGGGTCTCGCGCGTCCCGACGGGGACTGTCCGCGGCCGCACGGGGAACAGGGCCTTTTTTCAGGCCTTGAAACCGGCGTCGACCTCCGCTTTGAAGGCGGGATCGGTGAGATAGGTCAATGCCGTGTTCGCCATAGCCGCCGCCGCAGTCAGGGCGTTGTCGAAGGCGAAATCCGTTCCGCTGGCGATCCTGAAGGCCTCGGAGTGGCCGGGGATCTCGTGATCGGTCACGGGGAAGTACGGGTGGATCCCCGGAACGGCGTGGGAGACATTGCCGAAGTCCGAGGAGCCGCGTCCGCCGTGGGCGGGCAGGATGTACTTCATCCCCAGTGCGGAGATCCCTTCCAGATAGGTCCTGTTGAGCGCGGCATTGGGCTCGCGCGACATGTAGGGCACGTTGAAGGGAATGATCTCCGCCGTCGCTCCCGTCATGAGTTCCGCGCCGTGAACGATGTCGAGAAAGCGTTTCTCGATCTTTTTGATCCAGTCTTCGCCGGTGGAGCGCAGAAAGAATCGGCACGAGGCCTTTGCCGGGGTTATGTTGGGAGCCTCTCCGCCGCAGGTGATGATGCCGTGCATGCGGGCGTCTTCGGGGATCTGTTCCCGGTAGGCGTTCACGCCGGCAAAGAGCAGATTGACGGCGCTGAGGGCGTTGATCCCCAGTTCCGGGGCTCCGGCGGCGTGGGACGCTTTGCCGTGAAAGACCACATCGTACCGGGTGATGGCGCTGGAGCCGGTATCCGGCGTGGCGCGCCAGGAGGGGTGGACCATCATGGCGGCGTCGATTCCCTCAAGACAGCCCGCTTCGATCATTTTGACCTTGCCGCCGCCGGACTCTTCGGCGGGGGAGCCCAGCAGTACGATCTTTCCGGGGAGGTTTTTGTTTTTCAGTTCCGCCGCGACGGCGCAGAAAGCCGCCACGGCCGCCGTGCAGATAAGGTTGTGACCGCAGCCGTGACCGACATCGGGCAGGGCGTCGTACTCGGCAAAAATGGCGAAAGTCGGTTTTCCGCTGCCCGATTCCGCTTTGAACGAGGTTTCCAGACCGCAGTAGGGGATGACCGGAGAAAATCCCGCCTTGCGGAGATATTCCGTCGCCTGAGATACGGCGAACTTCTCTTCATACGCAAGTTCGGGGTGAGTCCAGATGGCGTCCGAGAGGCGCCGCAGATCGGTTTTGTTTTCCCTGATGTGTTTGTTGAGACTGTCAAGTGCCTTCATCGTCATGACGCTTTCTGTATGTTTCCCTGTTTTCGATGAGAACGGTGCATCACCATTTCGCCTACTATACCACGGAACCCCCGTTTTTTCAAGACAGTGTTTCCATGCGGGACCGGGAAGACAAACAGGGGAGGGTCATACGACTTCCCGTCTGAATTGCAGAAGCCGCTTTTTTTCTGAAATTTTCTTATTTGTCGATCACACTGACATTATTTGGCAGTGTGATGTGATACATTATGCTCAGAATTCAGAAAAAGAGATGATTGCTCACGGAATTGCATTGACGTTGATGAGAGGTTATATTATGGAAAACATGTTGATCAAAAGACAACAACGATGGTGACAACGTGAACTTCAAGAACCTTCCGAAGCCGAAGCCGTTTGTGTGTCGGGCTGTTTCTGTCGGTGAGTGTCTTGCCAAGACCAGAAGCCTTTTCCGTGACGGAAAATGGACGGTTGAAAAAGGGTGCGACCTGTACACCCACCTCTGGACGACGTGCCGAGTCGTTCAGGAATTGCGCCGTTTGTGGGAAGGTCTGCCCCGGCATGAACTGATCCGGCCTGCCGCGTTCTGGCTCGCCGCGGTACATGACATAGGCAAGGCGTCTCCCGGTTTTCTGTCCAAAATCAATGAAGCGCTGAAGATGCCGACGCAGTGGGGAAAATATATAAGCGAACTTCCTGGCGGTCATGCATGTGCCTCCGAGATTTCCCTCCGGGAACTTTTCGGGGACGACTTTTCCCGGCTAGCGGGCTGTCATCACGGCAAAAGGCAGCGTCTCGGTCCGGAGAGTTCCGTAAGAAGCGATGCGTTGGGTGGCGAAGCGTGGCAGGAATTGCGGCGCGAAATAATCGAGCGTCTCAGAAACGATCTGGCGTTGCCGGAGTGTGATTTCAAAACCGTTCCTAAAGAGCAGTACGATTTGGTCCTCGGTGTGACAGTTCTCGCGGACTGGCTGAGTTCCGGAATGGACCTCCCGTACGGACAGCCGCTTCCCGACACGAAAAGTATCGACGATGCCATCATGTCTGCCGGATTGGTCCCTGTCAAGTGGCAGCGCGGACTCGATTTCAGCCGGATATTCGGCTTTTCCGCCAACCCGCTGCAGCGGACCTGTGAGGATCTGGCCCGCCCCGGAGGCGTTTACGTCATTGAGTCAGGCATGGGCAGCGGCAAGACCGAAGCGGCGTTGAGCCTCGCCTATCAACTGCTGTCGTCGAAAAGTGCGAACGGGCTTTATTTTGCCATGCCGACGAAATTGACTTCCGAAAAGATATTTGACCGCCTCAATGTCTTTCTGCAACGCACTTTGGCTGAGGATACTCCGGCTTCTCCGCTACTCATTCACGGCGATTCATGGCTCGAATGGTCACTGCCGGAAGGGGGTGAAAACGGTTTTGAGGTCCAACGCAACGGCAGTTGGTTCCAGTCGAAAAAGCGCGCTTTGCTGGCGCCGTTTGCGGCAGGTACGGCCGATCAGGCATTGCTTTCGGTCGTAAATACCCGTCACCGGGCGCTGCGGGCGTTTGCGTTGGCGGGCAAGGTGGGGGTGTTGGATGAAGTTCACAGCTACGACAGTTACACAGGGTCTTTGATCGTCTCGCTGGTGCGGCACATTCGCGAATCGGGCGGAACCGTAATCATATTGAGTGCAACGTTGACGGCGGCGGCGCGTACCCGCCTGCTCGGGATTGAAGCCGCCAGCTGTCCGGCTTCCGACGCGTATCCGCTGATCTCCGTTGTCGAGCCGGGCAGCGCCGCAGTCAGGGAACTGGCCGTTCCCGCGGAAGAAGAGGTAACGGTCGCCTTGCGGCATTGTTCAGACGATTCCTCTGCTCTGAACGAGGCGCTGGACCATGCGGAACGCGGCGAACAGGTTTTGTGGATAGAAAATACGGTCCGCGGCGCACAGGAAATATTCCGGCAGCTCCAGACTGGCATTTGCGGCGACATCGAATTGGGACTTCTGCATTCGCGTTTTCCAGCATGCATTCGGGAGAAGAATGAAGGCCGCTGGGTCAGTCTTCTCGGGCGTCTGGGCGCGGAGGAACGCCGTCGCCGCGGTCGGATACTGGTGGCGACGCAGGTGTTGGAACAGTCGGTCGATGTGGATGCCGATTTTCTGATAACCCGGCTGGCTCCGGGAGATATGCTGTTTCAGCGGCTGGGGAGATTGTGGCGGCATCCGTGTTTGAACGCAGTACGTCCCGGGAACGCAAAACGGGAAGCGTTGATATTGCTTCCCAATATGGACTGCGAACCGGAAGACGAAAAGAGTTTCCGGAACGCCGCGTTGCCTTACGACCCGTATTGGGTATTGCGTACGCTTCGGCAGTGGCGAAAACTCGCATCGGTGTCGCTGCCAGGGGATATACGCCCGTTGTTGGAGAGTATCTATTCGGAAACCGAGGAAAACGGCATCGCCTTGAAATTGAAAAACGATATGCTGAGGGCGCGGGACAATATGGAACGGATGGCGAATATAACGCTGGGCAGTGCCGATGATCCGGTTGACGACGATACTGCCACAACGCGGATAAACGACCGCCCTGAGGTCCAGCTGTTGCTGATCAGGAAAGGAAATCTCGGCGATCAACTTCGGGAAAAGGTCCACGCATATTTTGCCGGGGAACCGATATCCGTTCCGCCGCCCGATGCTTCGGCGCGTGAACGGGTCGCGGCGGTCAGAAAACTCCTGCGCAGCATGATCCGGATCCCGGAGCATTGCGCGCCGCGTTACGAGGATTTTGCGACCGCGCCGTTTCTCGGGGAGCTGATGTGGACGGGTGATGGGGAGTTCCGCCCGGTGCGTGCGGCTTATGTCGACGATTCCGGACTGCTGCTGTCGGAGGCGGGAAGTCCGTTGCGAGGTGATTTTGATTTGAGTTACCATGAATTGCTTGGTTTCTGTTCAAAACGAAGGGAGGAAAAGTAAAATGGGATTCAACTTGTGTACGGATCCGTGGGTCCCGATCGCGGGACGGGCAAAGAGGATGAGTTTGACAGAACTTTTTTCGGGGCCGTCGCCGGGGCGATTGGCGGGCAATGCGGTCGACAAGATCGTGATCCTGCGTTTTCTGCTCGCCCTCGTCCATGCCGCGAACCGGATCGAAGATCTCGATGCCTGGGTCGCTCTCGCTCCCGAGATCATGGCTGCGAATGTCCGCACCTATCTGGAAGGGCATCACGACTGCTTCGAGCTTTACGGAGACCGGCCGTTTCTGCAGTTTTCCAAGCTGGCGGAATTGGGGGGACAAGCCTCATCACCCGGCTCGCTTCTTGTCGATGTTGCGGTCGGAAACAAGGTTGTACTTTCCGGGTGGAATCGGGAAAAATCGCTTTCCAATGCGGAAAAAACGATATTGTTGCTGCGCAGTTCCTGTTTTGCCTGCGGCGGGAAGAAGTTTGACAAGGAGTTGTGTTTGTCTCCTGGTGTGATCAAGGGTGCGACAGGGAGTTCAGGCACATTGTTGGGATTTCTAGGATTTCTTCACGCCTATATGTTGGGCGATAACCTGTGGGAAACCTTGCGATTAAATCTCCTCACAGAGAGGAATTTGCGTGAGGTGAACGCTTGGCCGCAGGGGGTGGGGAAACCTTTTTGGGAGGAGATGCCGGGGGGAGAGACCGATGCACGGGCAGAACAGTATAAACACAGTTATCAGGGGCAACTCTTTCCTCTCGACAAATTTCTTTTGCTGACCGATGAAGGGGTGATAAAAACATCCGGAATAACTTATCCCGGCCATAAAAACGGCTTGATCGATCCCGCGCTTACCATTATTGCCGATGGTAAGGATATTCGGGCAACATGGGCACGAACCGAGGATCGGCCTTGGCGGCAGTTGCCCGCACTGCTGAAGTTTCTTGAGAGTAGATCGCATGCCCAGCCTTACTTTCTTTCAATGGGAATGGAAAAACTTCGTCGGCTGGACGCGGGGTCGTGCACGGTTTGGGTGGGCGGCGTTGCCGTGAGTTCGAATTCCGGAGAACAGTATCTTTCCGGGACAAACGATTACGTCGAGTCGGAATTCTCCATTGATACCGCTTATATGTTCGCAAATTCATATCATACGTTCACTGGGCTGATGGAGAAATTGGAAAAGATGGCAAAGCGGCTCTTCGGTTCCGTCTTCAACTATTTTACGAAGACCGCGGGGCAGGACAATGCTGCGGATTTTGCGGCACGGGCGAAATCGGTTTTCTGGGAACGGATGGAGCCGCACGCACAGGAGATCATCACTCTCGCCTTTTCCGAAACAGACGAAAACACACTTGGTCGGGCGACCGGAAAGTGGTTCGATTTGCTCTGCCGGATCTACGAAGAGTTTTGTCCCCGCGACACGCCGCGCCAGCTGACGGCATGGGTCGAGGCGCATCCGGGTTTTCAAACCATAACCAAAAAAGGAGATCGGTAAAAATGGAGACTCCGAATTACAGCGGCTTTGTCGCGTTGACGATCCGTCGGGCGAAAGATCCGTCGGATACCGCGTTTCAGGCGGTCATGCGCCGCGCCGACAATCCCAATCAATGCAGTGCGGCGTGGGAATTTCTCGTGCCGTTCTGCGACATTGTGATCGAACGCCAGCGGCTCGCCTTTGCGCTGGTCGGCGCCGCGATCGCCCGCGCCAAGCCGGAGTGCGACGGTTTCGCGAGCATCGGTCAGACGCTTCGCAGTATTTGCGGAGCCGACGCCGATGCGCTGGAGCGTGAAAGTCGGCGGCTGCGCAGATTGATCGCCTGCGATACGGTGGAGGAGTTGATCCCCGTGCTGCGGCCGATACTGAATTATATTCAGAGCAAAGGGGGAGCCGTCGGCTATGAGCGTCTGCTCCGTGATTTGCTGTTCTGGGGAGAGGATACGCGCATAAGGTGGACCCGCGATTTCTTCCGCAAGAGTGCCGATGCAGCTTCGGAAAAGGCGGGGGAGGCGGAGTGATGCACTATCTCACAAAGATATTTCTCGGTCCCGCCGCGCTGCGTTCTGCTGGCGTCCGGGACGATTATTCCATCCATCGGCTGGTCTACTCCTGTTTCCCGCTTTCGGAGCCGTCTGAACACTCCGCCCGTTTTCTCTACGCAGATACGGGGACTGTTCGGGGAGGGAGGGAATTGCTGATCCTCTCCGATCGCGAACCGCTGTGCCCGGAGCACGCGACTTCCGCTTCGACGGTGGTTCCCGAGGCTTTTCTCGGTTTCGGCGAGTACCGTTTCGAGGTCGATCTCAACCCTGTGCGGCGGGATAAGACCGACGGCAAGCGCCGCGCGGTCACGGGACAACTGGATCTGCTTCGGTGGTTCATCGCCCATGCCTCGAAGTGGGGATTCGAAGCGGATCCGCGCACATTGGAAGTGTTTGCCCGTCCGGCCAGGCGTTTTGTCAAGGCCGAAAAAGAATGTGTTTTCAATCATGCCTTTTTCAGGGGGCGACTGCGGGTGACAGACAGGGATCTTTTTCGAAATTGTTTCTTTGCCGGATTGGGGCACGGCAAGGCGTTCGGTTTCGGACTGCTGCGCCTGTCTCCGGTCCGCCGCGCAGATGAAGCATAGTATTATCGTTGAAAGACAGACGTCTTGGACAATATCAACCAATATAAGGAGTTTTATCATGTCCGACAAATTCAATGGCCTTCGCATCGAGTTCCACATCCTTCAGTCCTTTCCCGTTTCATGTCTGAACCGCGACGATATGGGGGCGCCGAAATCCGCGCTGATCGGCGGTGTTCCCCGGGCCCGGGTGAGTTCGCAGTGTTGGAAACGCGCGGTGCGGATGCAGATGCGTGAACTTGGAGTCGCCATCGCGTCACGCACGAAATACGTGAAGAAGACGATCGCCGACAGTTGTGCCGCACTCGGTGCCTCGCCGGAGCAGGCAGACAAGTGTGGCGAATGGACTGCCGCGGCGTTCACGAAAACGGTGAAGGACGGCGTCAGCGACACGTTGTTTTTTATCTCCGATTCGGAAGCACGGGGGATAGCCGACGCTTTTGCAGGAAAGGGATTTGCCGAGATCCCGGCCAAGGAACTTCAGAAGATCTGCAAAGGGGCGATGGATCCGGTCCACGACGGATTGGACATCGCGCTCTTCGGGCGCATGGTCGCCAACTCAGCCGATATGAATGTCGAGGCGGCGGCCTCTTTTGCTCATGCGATCTCGACCCACCGGGTTGATCCCGAGATCGACTTCTTCACCGCGGTCGACGATCTGCGCAGTGAAGATACTTCGGGTTCCGCGCATATGGGGTCGTTGGAGTTCAACTCCGCCACTTATTACCGTTATGTTTCTCTCGATCTCGGGCAGCTGGCGCGGACGCTGCACAGTGACGACATTTTCCCCGCTGTGGAAAAGTTCACTCAGGCGCTCATTCTCGCCGTCCCTGCGGCGCGTCAGGCGACCATGGCGGCGGTGACGCCGTGGGATTACGCCGTCGTGACGCTGCGCCGCGGGCAGGGGATGCAGTTGTCGTTCAACACCGCGGTCCGTGCTTCCGCAAAAGAGCCGGATATCGTCGCAAACAGCGTTGCGGCGCTGAAAGACCGGTTTGCCGCCGCACAGCGGATGTACGGTTCGCTTTTCGGCCTCAAGGCGGCGTTCGAGATCGGCATGGAAAAAGGTTCCGCCGACGAACTGATTTCCGGATTGCGGAGAGAGATATCCGTGCTGTGAACGAGAAAGGGGGCGTGACGATGAAACACCTCTTTTTGTATCTGCAGGGACCGCTGCAGAGCTGGGGAGCCGATTCCCGGTTCGATTTCCGGCAGACTTTGGATTTTCCGACGAAATCGGGGATCTACGGTATGCTGCTGGCTTCGTCCGGGGACTCCGGACCTCAGGAACAACTGCTTTCGCGTATGGCCGATTCTCCGCTCACCGTCGTCTCTTTTGCCTCGCCCAC
>JAFTDL010000121.1 GCA_017454215.1 Lentisphaeria bacterium
AACTGCAGGAGATCACCCGGCGCACGTATCTTTGCAACTACACGGGCATCCCCACCGACTGTCCCCACCGCGAGAAGAACGGCTGGACGGGTGACGCCCAGCTGGCGCTTGAGACCGGACTGTGGAACTTCGGCTGCGAAAAGGCGGCTCTGCACTTCGACCGGATCCTCGCCGACACCCAGCGCCCGTCGGGCCAGCTGCCGGGGTTAGCGCCCTGTGCGGGCTGGGGATACAACTGGGGCAGCGGCCCGGCGTGGGACATCTATCTCTTCGAAGCCCCGTGGCAGATCTTCCGCTTCACGGGCGACGACGGCGCATTGAGGGAGTTCCTTCCCCGCATGAAACTGTACGTCGAGTACTGCCGGAGCATGGCCCACGGAAATCTGGTGCGGTTCGGTCTGGGGGACTGGTGCGCCATCAACGTCTTCGGACGGACCCCCGTCGAGTTGACGAGTTCCGCCTATTATTATTACGCCGCGAAGATCCTGTCCCGCTTCGATGAAAGTTACGCGTCCCTCGCGGAGGACATCCGGCGGGCGATCAACAAAAAGTACTACAGGGGAGGGGGCGTCTACGCCGACGGGCAGCGGACCGCCATCGCCTGCGCCCTCTATTTCGGCATCGCCGACAAGGAGACGATCCCCGATGTCGTCCTTGCTCTGGTCAAGGCCGTGCGGGCCAAAGAGCACAAGACGGGCTTCGGCATCTTCGGCGCGAAATACGTGCCCCGCATGCTGGCCGAATACGGGTACATCGACGACGCCTACAAGCTCGTTACCCAGCAGGAGTTTCCCGGCTGGGGCCATTGGGTCGCCGTCGGTGCCACGACCCTGCGGGAGGGGTGGAACTCCGTCGCATCCCAGAACCACATCATGTTCGGCGATGTTTCGGCGTGGATGTTCGAGTATCTGGCTGGTTTCAAGCCCGGCATGAAACTGATCGCGCCCCAGTTCCCCGCGGGGCTTGACCGCGTGGAGGCTTCCTACCGCGGCATCTCCGTCAAGTGGGAGCGGGGTGAGGGCGGCGTCACCGTCGAGGTGACCGTTCCCGAGGAACGGCGCGAAACGCCCGTTCTGCGTCTGCCCTGCACGCAGGATATGCTCCTCGTCAACGGCGTGAACCGCATGACCTGCCGCCTGTGACGGCGCATCGGAATCCCCGAGGCTGTATCCATGTGTGAGATTTTACCCGGAAAAACCGAAAACGCGCCCCGTCTGTCGGCGCTGTTCCCCTTTGCCGTCTTCGTCGTGTTCTACGTGGGGCTCTCCCTGTGGTCGGGCAATTTCTACAGCGTGCCCATGCCGGTGGCGTTTCTGGTCGCTTCTGCGACGGCGCTGCTCCTCGACCGCGGGACCCCCTTCGCCGTCAAGGCCGAAAGGTACGCGCACGATATGGGCGACACCAACATCATGCTCATGTGCATGATATTCATCCTCGCCGGAATGTTCGCCGCGACGGCCAAGGCCATGGGCGCGGTGGATTCCACCGTGCTGCTGGCCCGGCATCTCATCCCCGGCAAATTCCTGCTGGCCGGATTTTTTCTCATGTCCTGCTTCATCTCTCTGGCCGTCGGAACCAGCTGCGGCACCATCGCCGCGCTGATCCCCATCGCCGCGGGACTGGTGAAGGCCACGGGGATCCCGCCCGTGATGATGTTCGGCGCGGTGATCGGCGGAGCCATGTTCGGGGACAACATGTCCATGATCTCCGACACCACCATCGCCGCAACGCGGACCCAGAGCGTCGCCATGCGGGACAAGTTTCTCATGAATCTCCGGATCGCTCTTCCCGCGGCGGCGGTCACGCTGGCGCTCTATTGTTTCCTCGGAGAAACCGGGGCGGCGGCGGGACCTCTCGAACCTCTCACCGGCCGCCGCATCCTCGCCGTCGCGCCGTATTTCTTCGTCCTCATCGGCGCGCTGGCAGGGATCAACGTCATGGCGCTGCTCTTTCTCGGGACCGTTCTGGCCGCGGCCGTCGGCATCCTGTCGGGCGATCTCCCGGCGGCGGCGGCCCTCGCCGAGGCAGGGAAGGGGACTCTCAATATGTCCGAAACGCTGATCGTCGCCATCCTCGCGGGGGGACTGCTGGGCGCGATCCGGCACAACGGCGGCATCGAGTACCTGCTGCGCAAGGTCGAGCGGACCGTTTCCGGGACCCGCGGCGGCGAACTGGGGATCGCCTTTCTCGTCGGCGCGGTGAATCTCTTCACGGCGAACAACACCGTCGCCATCGTCATCGCCGGGCCCATCGCAAGAGACTTGTCGCGCAAGTATCATTGCGACCCCCGGCGGGCGGCAAGCATCCTCGATACGGCGTCGTGCGTCGTTCAGGGGATCATTCCCTACGGAGCGCAGATACTGATCGCCCTCGGCATCGCGCGGGACGCCGGGCTGGACGTGTCTTCTCTGCGGCTCGTCGGGGCTCTCTGGTATCCTTTCTGTCTCGGGGTGTTTCTGCTGCTGGAAATTCTTCTGACGGGGCGGCGGAGCGGGCGCGCGGAGGCCTGACGCCGTGGCGAGCGTCTTTCCCGATCCCGCGACGGCGGACGAAAACGGCATCGTCGCATATTCCCGGCACATCACCTGCGATCTGCTGCGCGACGCCTATTCTCACGGCATTTTTCCCTGGCCTTTCGGCGAGGAGTACGACGTCATTCCGTGGTGCGCCCCCCGGATACGGGGCGTGCTGTTGCTCGACGAATTCCATACGCCGTCGAGTTTCGTGCGCGAGATGAAAAAACTGAAATTCACCTGCCGCCGGGACAGCTGTTTCGACGAAGTCATCCGCGCCTGTGCTTCCGCCGTGCGTAAGGAGGGACCCGGCACGTGGATCACGAACGAGGTCATCCGGGCCTACTGCGAGTTTCACCGGCTCGGTTTCGCGCACAGTTTCGAGACGTTCGACGAATCGGGAGAGCTGGCCGGCGGATTGTACGGCGTTTCGGTCGGAAGGATCTTCTGCGGCGAGAGCATGTTTTACCGCGTCTCCGGCGCGTCCAAGTTCGCGTTCGTCAAACTGGCGGAATTCCTGAAGGCGCGGGGCGCGGCGCTCATCGACACGCAGATGGTGACGCGTCTTACCGGTGCTTTCGGCGCCCGCGGGATCCCCTCCGCCCGCTACATGGAGCTGCTGGCGCTGTACGGCGGAGGACCGTCGGTGTTCCGCGGACCCTGAAGGAACAGCGTCTGCGTCGGGTAGGCGAACCGCAGTCCGGCCTGTGTGAACTCCCGCAGAATGGAGAAGTTGAGTTCGTCCAGCAGTTTTTCCTCCTCCTCGAAGGACTCCGTCTTGAAGAAGACGATGGCCCGTATGTTGAGCGAATAGGTCCCGAAGGAGGAAAAGAAGATGCGGGGAGCGAATTCCCTCCGGTCTCTGCCGTGAAAATCGTCCATGATGCCGTGGAGGATCTTCACGGCTTTCTCCATGTCCTGCGGAGATGTGTCGTAGGTGAGCCCCAGATCTATGACCCGTTTCAGGTGTCCCTTCCTGTTGCGATTGAATACCACGGCGTTGGTCAGCAGACTGTTGGGGATGGTGCACAGTGTTCCGTCGTCGGTGATGACGCGGCTGCTGCGCATGCCGACGCTCTGGACGATGCCGCAGACGGCGCCGCATTCGATCCTGTCGCCGATGCGGAAGGGCATGTCGGCGATGATGACCAGAGTTCCGAAGAAGTTCGAGACGGTGTCTTTTGCGGCGAGGGCGAAGGCCAGTCCGATGACGCCCGCGCTGGCCAGCAGTGCGGAGATGTTGATGCTGAAAATGCTCTGCCCGATGAAGAGGAATGTCGTGAGCAGGATCGCCGCCTTGAGGATGCTGCCGACGATGCCCGCGGTGAGGTCGTCGAGGGCCCTGTTGCGTTTTTCCGCGAAATCCCGGAGTTTTTCGTCGATCACCTTGACGATCCGCAGAAGTCCCCATGCGGCGGTGGCGGCGAAGAGAGTGCAGAAGAGTTTTACGACAAGCGTTCCCGGTCCGTTGCCGAAGGTCCTGACGAGGGGCAGAGACGAGACGAAGCTGACCAGCTCCGCGCCGAGGATCGCCGCGGGAGGCGTCAGCGCTCCGGTCAGCCGTCTGCGCAGCGTTTCCGGCCGCACCGGCCTGCGTTTCAGCAGAAGCCGGGCGCAGAGAATGACGAGGGCGGCCGCCGCGGCCGCCGCGACGGTGCCGCCCAGCGCCTGCAGCAATTCGGCGTCATGCACCGAAAAATAATTTCCCGACAGGGCGAGTTCCTCCCTGATCTGCGCGAGGACCGCGTCCTCGGACGGGACCTGATCTACCGATGTCAGCGGCATTTCGGGATCTCTCCTTCATTTTTTTTCTCCGTCAAGCACAAAGTAAATCGGACGGCCGATTTTTCAACGGGATGCTGCGCCTTTTTTGAGGATTTCGTCTTTTTTCCGTGCAAAAGAAGAGCGGCGGATGAAAAAAAGTGAAAAAATGCGAAAATTTTGAAAAAAGCCCTTTAATCCGCGGGAAATCGTGTTATATTTCTAATCAGCGAAAAAGTTCGCTTTTGGAATATTTTTTGGTGCCGCGTGACAGCGGCGCCCGGAAATTCCGGAATTGCGGAGCTGCCGGAAACGGTTGCGGATTCCGGGGTCGGAGTGCTGAGTTTTCTCGGATCCGCCGGGTCGCGGAGCTTCTTTCGAGGCGTCCCGATCGGGGGGAGGGGAAGGACCTGTTGCGGCGGGTATGTTTCCTCTCCGGTGTGCGGTCCGAAAAATATAACGGTCCAGCCTTGTATCCGCCTGTTTCCCCGAATGCGTCCGCGATCCCCGGGGGAGGTTTCGGGTCATGGATGAGGACAAGACAGAACTTCGCCGCCTGTTCTCCGCGAGACGCAAGTCTCTTTCGGAAGAGGAGCGTGTGAAGTTCGATCGGGCGATACGCGAAAAAATATGCGGTCTGCCCGCCTTCATCTCCAGTCCCGCCGTGGCCGCGTTCTGCGCGCTGGGGGCGGAACCCGATCTGATGCCCGCTCTCGGCGGGAAGCGGCTGTTCCTTCCGCGTTACAACGGGGAACAGCGGACTTATGAGCTGGTTGAGATCACGGATATCGGTCGCGATCTTGTCCCGGGGCGCTACGGCATCGCCGAACCCCGCCCCGACAGGCCTGCCGCCGACCGTGATTTGGTCGAAAACGAGGTTTTGTTTCTCGTTCCCGCCGTCGCCTGCGACCGGAGAGGAACGAGGCTGGGACGCGGCGGCGGTTTTTACGACCGCATGCTCCGTTCCGCAAAGAAGCCTCCGGTGGGGGTGATCTACTCCTGCCAGCTGGGTGACGCTCTGCCCTGTGAGGAACATGATGTCCGCATGGGATGGGTCGTCACGGAAAAGGAAGTTATAACATGTTCGACGAAGGGAAGATGCCCTTCTGACAAGGAGTGAAGAATGATGCCAATGCTGATATCTGTCGGGTGTATATTCACCGTCATCGGCATCGCTGCCGGGATGATCATAAACAACTACATCCAGAAACTGCAGAAAGATACCGCCCACCGGACCGCGGAAAAGATCCGCAGCGACGCCGAGCGCGAGGCCGAGCACCTGCTGCGCGACGCCCGGGTCTCCGCCAAGGGCGAGGCCATCAAAATGCGCGAGGAGTGCGAAGCGGAACTCAAGGAACGCCGCCGGGAGCAGACCAACAACGAGAAGCGTCTCGCCGCCCGCGAAGAGGTCCTCGACCGCCGCATCGAGGCCGCCGACACGAAACTCAAGAACGTCGAGAAGCGCGAGAAGGAGATCGAACTTCTGCGCGAACGCGTCGGCGCCAAGGAGAAGGAACTCTCGAAGTGCATCTCGCAGCAGATCG
>JAFTDL010000122.1 GCA_017454215.1 Lentisphaeria bacterium
CCCCCGCTCTTGCCCACGGAGTCAGGTCGCCCGAGGCGGGAAAAGGATATCCCGTGTCGTCGCAATACTCTCTGAGGATGTTTCTGAGACTTGGCGGCAGTTTCGTCCCGGCGGGGACCGAAAAGGCCAGCCCCTGAGCCTGTCCCGGTTCGTGGTAGGGGTCCTGCCCGACGATGACCGCGCGGACCCTTTCCGGCGCGGTCAGTTCGAAGGCGCGGAACACGCTGCCCGGCGGCGGAAAAACCGTGCGGACTTTTCGGCGCTCCTCCAGCTGCAGAAGGGCGGCGGCAAGGGCCGGAAAGTCGGCGTATCCCGCGAGAAAGGTCTTCCAGTTGTCGGGCAGGTGTTCCATGAAAAATTTTTACGCCTTGCTCAGGGCCTGATCGAAGTCGGCGATCAGGTCGTCGATGTTCTCGATGCCCACCGAAAGCCGGATGAGGTCCGGCGAGACGCCCGCGGCGGCGAGTTCGGCGTCCGAGAGCTGCCGGTGGGTCATGCTGGCCGGATGGAGCACGCAGGTGCGCACATCCGCCACATGCACCACGATGGCGGCCAGTTTCAGGGCGTTCATCACCCGTTCGCCCGCGGCGGAGCCGCCCTTGACGCCGAAGCAGAGCACGCCGGAAGCGCCGCGCATGTATTTTTTGACCAGCGGATACTGGGGATTGTCGGGCAGTCCGGGATAGTTGACCCAGCCGACCTTGGGGTGATCGCGCAGAAATTCCGCCATGGCCAGCGCGTTGGAGCAGTGCCGTTCCATGCGCAGATGCAGCGTTTCCAGTCCCAGATTGGTGAGGAAGGCGTTGAAGGGCATCATGGGAATGCCGTAGTCGCGCACCATCTGCACCCGCAGTTTGACCGAGAACGGCGAGGCGGCGAAATTTTTGGTGTAGATGAGGCCGTGGTAGCTTTCGTCGGGTTCGGTGAATTCGGGGAAGTTGCCGTTGGCCCAGTCGAAACCGCCCTTTTCGACCACGATGCCGCCGACGCTGGTGGCGTGGCCGTCCATGTATTTCGTGGTGGAGTGGGTGACGATGTCCGCGCCGAAGTCGAAGGGATTGCACAGCAAGGGGGTGGGGAAGGTGTTGTCCACCACCAGCGGCACGCCGTGGCGGTGGGCGACTTTGGCGTTGAGTTCGAAATCCGCCACGTTCAGGGCCGGGTTGGCCAGAGATTCGAGAAAGACGGCCTTGGTGTTTGGGCGCATGTTCCTCTCGATCTCCTCCTCGTCGGCGGAGGGCAGCACGGTGGTGACGGTGATCCCGGTCTTTTTGAGGGTGTTGGTGAAGAGCGACACGGTGCCGCCGTAGAGGGCGCTTCCGGCGAGCACGTGGTCGCCGCATTTTGCGATGTTGAGCAGGGCGTAGGCGTTGGCGGCCTGACCGCTGGAGAGAGCCACGGCGGCGACGCCCTTTTCCATGGCGGCGACTTTGCGTTCGAAGACGTCCACGGTGGGATTGGCCAGCCGGGTGTAGAAGAAGCCCGGCGCTTTGAGGTCGAAGAGGTCGGCGACGCTCTGGGCGTCGTCGTATTTGTACGTGGTGCTCTGCACGATGGGAACGATCCGCGGATCTCCGTTGCGCGGCTGGTAATCTCCCTGTACGGCGATGGTTTCGATCTTCCAGTTTTTGTCCATTTTTCAATCTCCCTTGTCGAAAAAGAATTCGAGTATATCCTGAATGTGCCTGTCCCAGAACTCCCACGAATGGCTGCCGGGGGCCTCTTTGTAAACGAAGCCGGGCCAGCCGAGTTTTGTCAGCGCGGCGGCGAGGCGGCGGTTGTCCGCAAGCAGAAAGTCCTCCGTGCCGCAGAACTGGGCGATGCGGGGTTTCGGGGCGTCCGCGGGGAATTTTTCCGCGAGGGTGAAGAGATCGTTCCCGTTGGCAACGGCCGCTTCCGGCGTGCCGAAGATGTTGCGCCACAACTGCATGTCAAAAGTTTTCGACGCGAATTTTTCGGGGATGTCCGTCACGGCGGACATGATGCCCGCGGCGGCGAAGCGGCCGGGAAAGCGCAGCGCCAGCTTCAGCGCGCCGTAGCCGCCCATCGAGAGTCCGGCGGCGAAGGTGTCTTCGCGGCGGAGGCTCACGGGGAGCATCCTTGAAACGAACTCCGGCAGTTCCCGCGACAGGGCCTCGAAATACCTTTCTCCGGTCTGCATGTCGGTGTAGAAACTGCGTCCTCCGTCGGGCATGACGATGCAGACGCCGTGTTTTTCGGCATAGCGTTCGACGGAACTTCTGCGGAGCCACGAGGTGAAATCGTCGGAGAGACCGTGGAGCAGATAGACCACGGGATACTTATCCTTCTTCTCCGCGCCCCGGTCGGGGATCACGGCGTTGAAGGAGGTGTTGCGGCCGAGGACCGCCGAATGGAAATTGATTTGAAAGAGGGCCATGGCGAACCTTTCGCTGTCCGGTTTTTTATCCTGCGCAGAGGGCGATGATGAAGACCGCGGTGAAGAAGATCAGGATCGCGGGCAGGCATCCGCACCCCGGACGCCGGGCCTCGCGGACCGTTCCGCAGTTGCGGCAGACGAGATCGACCTGTCCCGCGCCCAGCAGACCCAGCAGGAGCCCGATCCAGCCGAAAAGCAGCAGTCCGAGACAGCCGCAGCCGGGACTGTAATCGTGCCTGACCGTTTCGATGTCCGTGGAGCCGCACACGGGGCAGCGGGCGCGGGAACCGTCCTGCGGGACGGCATTCTCCGCGCCGAACTTCGCGCACCACGGACACTCCGGCGCACCGTCGGGAATATCATGGGAACACTTCGCACATTTCATTTCACGTCAACTCCGCCTCCTGTTGAGATAAGATACCCCCTGCGCGGACTTTTTTCAAGTTGACAACGTGATTTGAACGCTATATATTGTATAAACGGCGGGGCGACGCGTGAAAAAAGTTCCGCGGGAGATTTGTTTTTATGAGCAACAGTTCATTTCTGATACTATTCATCGCGTTCATCGCGTTCATGGGACTGATCCCCTTTCTGCTGCGGCGGCTGGGGATACCGTCGGTGATCTCGCTCCTCATCGTCGGCATGCTCATCGGCCCCACCGGGATCGGGATCGATCTGGTGGAACTGCTGTCGAAAAGTCTGAGTTTCCTCCGGGATCCGGCGATGGACGAAAACGTCTACGCCTCCATCACGGCCAGCCACTTCACCGTGCTCGTGGACTCCCTGGGATCGCTGGGACTGATGTTCCTCATGGCGCTGGCGGGCATGGAGGCCGATTTCAAGCTCATCAATTCGGTGAGGCGGTCGGTGATCTTATTGAGCGTGCTGACCTTCATCGTTCCGGCGACGGCGGGGTATCTGCTGTACCGGCACTACCATCCGGAGGAGCTGGCGGGAAAACTGCTGTACGCGTCGCTTTTCGCCTCCCATTCCGTGGGCATCGTCTTTCCGGTGATCCGCGAGATGAGGATGTCGCGGACGAAATTCGGGGCCGCCGTGCTGATCTCGACGGTCATCACCGACATCGCCAGCATCGTGCTGCTGGCCGTGAGTCTGCAGATCTTCCGGCAGGGGCAGAACATTTCGCACATGATCGGCCGCGGCACCCTCTCGATCTTCGACCACATGGACAGCTCCATCCTCGGCAACAGCTTCATGCCGGTCTTTCTGCTCATCGTACTGCTCTATCTGGGACTGAGCATCCTCATCGTGGACCGGGTCGGCCGGAAACTGCTCGAAGTCTTCACGCCGGGCGAGGACATCCTCATCACCATCATGCTTTTCATCATTCTGGCCATCGTGGTCGCGGGGGAGCTCTTCGGGATCAACCTCGTGGTCGGCGCGTTCATCGCGGGACTGGGGCTCGCCCGGGTGGTCAGACAGAAGGATATGCTCCTTTTCAAGCGGTTCGAGAGCATCGGCTACGGGTTTCTGATACCGTTCCTTTTCGTTTCGATCGGCATGAAGACCGATTTTTCGGCCTTCGCCGACGGCCGGAGCTGGAACATCGTGATCCTGACCGTGCTTCTGCTGGTGACCAGCAAGATCCTGTCGGGTTACGCCGCCATGCGCTTCACGGGTTTCAGCCGTCCCGCGGGACTGGCCGCCGGGCTCATGACCGTGCCCCAGCTTTCGGCCACGCTGGCCGCCGCCGCCATCGGCAAGGAGTCGGGCATACTCGACGACGTCTTTTTCAATGCGATCATCGTTCTTTCGATCGTGACTACGCTGCCCGTGCCCAGTCTGGTGCGGATGGTGGTGCGCGGATCGAAATTGAGTTTCCCCGAGGCGGGGGGCATCACCGTGCCGACGGTGGTGAGAGACGACGAACTGCTGTGAGGATATTTCGGAAACCGGGGGGATTTTTTATGGCGCAGGAACGTGAACAGTTCGCATCGCGGCTGGGCTTCATTCTGATGACGGCCGGGTGCGCCATCGGTCTCGGAAACGTCTGGCGTTTTCCGTACATCGCGGGGGCGTACGGCGGGGGACTGTTCGTTTTTCTCTACCTCTTCTTTCTGGCGGTGCTGGGTTTTCCGGTCATGATGATGGAACTGGCCGCGGGCCGCGCCGGGCGCTGCACGCTGCCCGGAACTCTCCGGAAGCTGAGCGCGCCGCCGGGACGCCGCTTCTGGCATGTCTCCGGCTGTGTGTTCTTTGCGGGCAACCTTCTGCTGCTCATGTACTACACGGTGATCTCGGGCTGGCTGCTGGCCTATGCGCGTCAGATGTTTCAGGGCGGCGGGAACCGGCTTACGGCGGGGGTTTTCGCTTCCTTCACGGAGAAAGCCGCCGATCAGATCGTTTACACCGCCGTCATGATCGCCTTCACTGCGCTGATCTGCGCCGGAGGTCTGCGCCGGACCGTGGAAAGAAGCATCAAGGTCATGATGGGCGGGTTGTTCCTGCTGCTGGCGGTGCTGACCGTGCGGGCGCTGTGTCTGCCGGGCGCGGGGGAAGGGGTGAGCTTTTTCCTCAAGCCCTCCCTGCAGGGATTCGCGGGGGGGCACATCCCCGAAACGGTCCACGCGGCCATGGCGCAGGCTTTTTTCACGTTGAGTCTGGGAGTGGGCAGCATCATGGTGTGCGGCAGTTATTTCGGAAGAGAGCGCTCCCTGCCCGGGGAGGGCGTGTGGATCATCGTCTGCGACACGCTGGTGGCGCTGTGCGCCGGGCTTATCATTTTTCCGGCCTGCCGGTCGTTCGGGATCTCTCCCGACGCGGGACCGTCGCTGATCTTCATCACGCTGCCCCGGGTGTTTCAGGGTATGCCGGGGGGCTCGCTGTGGGGAACGCTGTTCTTTCTCTTTCTGACGGTGGCGGCGTTTTCCACGCTGGTGGCGGTCTTCGAGAATCTGGCGGCCTTCGGCATGGACGAATTGAAGTGGAGCCGCGGAAAGTCCTGCTGTATTTTCGGGATCGCGCTGGCGCTTCTTTCTCTGCCGTGCATCCTGGGGTTCAATGCGTGGAAAGGTTTCCAGCCGCTGGGGAAGGGAACGAACGTTCTCGACCTCGAGGATTTCATCGTCAGCGACAATCTGCTGCCGCTGGGGGCGCTGTTTCTCGCGGTGTTCTGCATGAGCCGGTACGGCTGGGGAGCCGAAAATTTTTACGGTGAACTGAACACGGGGAAGGGAATGAAATTCTCCTTCCGCCTGAGATTCTACATGAAGTGGATACTGCCCGTCATCATTTTCGCCGTCTGGGCGGCGGGCATGTACAGGCGTTTTTTCTGACGGGACAACATTTTCGACAGGACGGAGTTATGGCACAAGCGGTACTTGCGGGCAGGGCAAAAGAGAGTTTCGACTACGTTTACGGGCAGGAGCGGCTGGACCTGCTGAAAAGTCTGACGGCCCTTGACGAAGAGGTGGTGACGCAGGAGAATTTCTTCGACCGCGATCTGGGAGAGACCAGGTACATTTTTTCCACATGGGGCATGTTTCCCTTTACGGACGGGATGTTCGCGCGCATGCCGCGCCTCGAGGCGGTGTTTTACGCGGCGGGAGCCACGGACAAATTCGCCGGAGCCTTTCTTGAGCGCGGCGTCAAAGTCGTGAGCGCGTGGCGGGCCAACGCCGTGCCGGTGGCGGAGTTCGTTTCGGCCCAGATCGTGCTGGCGCTCAAAGGATATTTCAGGAGCGCCCGCGGGATGACGGATCCCGGGGCGTGGAGAAGACCCCGCACGGCTCCGGGAGTCTTCGGTGAAACGGTGGCCCTGATCGGTTCGGGGAGCATCTCCACGCTGGTGAAGAAAATTCTCGCGAATTACACGCTCGACGTGATAACGGTGGAGTCCCTGCCGGAAAAGCGCACGCTCTCCATCGAGGAGGCGTTCCGGCGGGGGTTCGTGGTGAGCAACCACCTTTTCAACAGCGAAAACAATCAGAAATGCCTCAGAAAGGAGCACTTCCTCTCGATGCGTCAGGGGGCGGTCTTCATCAACACCGGGCGCGGACAGCAGGTGGACGAAGCCGGTTTCATCGAGGCCATGCGCGAGCGGCCCGATCTGACAGCGCTTCTGGACGTGACGTGGCCCGAGCCGCCTCCGGCGGGTTCGCCCCTCTATACGCTGCCCAACGTTTTTCTCACGCCGCACATCGCGGGGTCGATGAACGACGAAGTGCGGCGCATGGCCGACTGCGTGATCGGCGATTTCAGGCGTTTTCTTGCCGGGGAGCCCCTCGAAAACGAGGTGTCCCGCGAGATGCTCGCGGTCCAGCCCGCGGCGAACAAGTGAAAAAACAACCGTTTGCAACAGGGCATCGGTCAACAACAGGAGAAAGGAAAAGACGGCATGATGAAACAGACAATGCTTCTGGCGGCGGCGCTCCTTGCGGGCGCGGTTTTCGGGGGAGAGGTCTACAAGGCGGAACTCAAGGATCTGCAGCCTGCCGGGGGGCTCGAAGTGAAGGACGGCGTTTTCCGCGTGCAGTCCAAACGGGTCTGGATCAGTTCGAAGACCGCATTTGCCGTGGATCCGGCGAAAAAGTACACGATTTCGGGCGAATTCCGTTTTCTCGGAACGGCACCCAAGTCGTTCAGTCTGGGATTTGCGCCGCTGACCGCCAAGGGCCAGCCGATCCCTCCGGCGAGCATCCACGCCGTGCCCGGCACCGGGACGACTCTTGCCGCGGCGGCCGCCCCGGGCGACAGGACCGTCAGGATCTCCGATGCGGCGAAGTGGAACGGCAAAACCCCCGTCGGCGCGGTGGCATTCAATGCCAGGGAGGGTTTTGCCGATTTTCCCAACTACAGTTACATCGGCATGAAGAAGGGTTCGGTCAAAAAGGCGGGCGACGTCTGGGAGATCGAACTGGTCTCTCCTCTGAAGAAGGCCCATCCCGCGGGGACCGGAGTCCGTCAGCATATTTTCGGCGGGACTTTCATCTACCCTGTTTCGAAGTACCGGCAGTTCGGAAGCGGCTGGCAGAAGTTCTCCGGCACGGTCACGGGCATGACCGAAAGCACCCGTTCCGACAAGGCCTTCTGGCCCCGCACGGCCAAAGTGCGGGTGATCATTCTGACTTCGGGCGGCGCGGATGATTCCGTGCTCGAGTTCCGCGACCTCAAAGTCGAGACGGCGGAGTGACTTTTTTACGTTTGAAAAACATCAGAAAAAGGAAAATACAGATGAAGATCGACAAGATCCTGCTGGCGGCGGCGGCGTTCTCCGCGGGGGCGGCCTTTGCCGCCGAGATCTGCAGACCGGAGTTCAAAGATTTCATTCCTCCGAAGAGGGTCGAACAGAAGGACGGTTATTTCAGCGTGTCCGGCAAGCAGTTCTGGGTCCAGTGCATGAGGACCTTTGCCGTGGATCCTGCGAAAAAATACACGATCTCGGGGGAATTCCGTTTTCGCGGAACGCCGCTCAAGTCGTTTTACGTCGGACTGGTCCCGCTGACTGAAAAGGGCATGGGGATCCCGCCGGTGAGCATCCACGCCGAGCCCGGCACCGAGACGACGCTGGCGGCTCCGGCTTCGGTCGGCGACAGGATCCTCAAGGCAGCCGACGGGGCGAAGTGGAACAACAGATTTCCGTATCCCGCCGTGGCATTCGATGTGAAGGACGACTTTGCCGACGTTCCCAATTACAGTGCCGTTGCCATGAAGAAGGGCTCGGTCAAAAAAGCGGGCGACGTCTGGGAGATCGAACTGGTTTCTCCTCTGAAGAAGGCCTACCCCGCGGGGACCCGGATCCGTCAGCACCGTTTCGGCGGCGCCTACATCTACACGACGGCGAAGTTCAAAAACTTCAGCGGTGAGTGGGAGAAGTTTTCGGGCACGGTCACGGGCATGACCAAAAACACCCGTTCGGACAAGCAGTTCTGGCCCCGTACGGCCAAGGCGCGGCTGATCATTCTCACCAGCACCGGTGCGGACGACTCCGTTGTGGAGTTCCGCAATCTCGTCGTAGAAGAGAACGAGTGAGTTCGGGGAAGCGCCGGACGATGGTCCCGCCGTTGTCCGGCGGCAATTATTCCTTGAAAAATTTTCGAAAATGCCTTGACAAATCACTTTGCCGGATGTATAGTTGTCGAGTGTGGAGTGTCACGGGATTCTTTTTGCAGTAAAGAGAACGCAGTGACCCGTATCAAACGCAGAGAAAGGATGAACCGCAATTATGGAAAGCAAAAAAGAGATTTTCGCGGACGGCATCGGTCAGATCCACTTCGTCGGCGGCATGGTCCGTTTTGACTACGTGACGCTTCAGCCCGGTCAGGACGGTGCGGCGCCGACTCCCGAAGGCAACATCCGCATCATCATGCCTCCGCAGGGCTTCCTCGGCGCTTTCAACAGCATGCAGCAGCTGATCGACAAACTGCTCGACGCCGGGATCCTCCAGAAGAACGAACAGGCCGCGGCCAAGAAGTAAGTCTTTTTCGATCCGGGGAAAGAAAAAATGGAAAAACACGGAGCATACAGTTATTGCCGGTGCTCGCCGGACTGGGCGGTTTCTCTGCCCGGCAACGGCGCTGCCGCAGTGGCCGGGCCGTGTTTTTCCGTCCCCGCTTCGCGGCTCTGCATCGGCAAGATCCTGTGGATCGCGGGCATGTTCGAGTGCGCGGTGAAGCATGCTTCCCGCTCGCTCCGTCACTGTGTCGTGCGCGTTGCGCATTATTGTTTTGTACGCGTGGCCGTCCGCAAGGCGGTGTGCTGCTTCAAACTATAGGAACCGTGCTGTCAGTATGAGAAAAATCGTTGAAAACACAGGAACAGACTCCGGTCGCGTCGGTTATGCCGCTTCCGGGGTTTGTTCCTGTTTTTTTACCGGATCTTTCGAGTCCCGCACACGGTAAAAAAGAGCAAGTTTACAAGTAAAAAATAAAATATAGACGGGTATCCCCGGAGGGAGGCGGAAAATGGCAAAGAAGATGTTGAGGAAACAGCGGATCGCGATCCGGAAGCTTGAGGAGCGCGTACTTTTTGATGCCGCGGGAGCGGCGGAGATCGTCGAAGCCGCGCAGGCGGCCGACGCCGCGGCGCAGGCCGCCGACGCCCAGGACGGTCAGGACGGCGACAGCTCTTCCGACGAGCAGAACGGCGCCGTGACCGCGCCGCCCGAGGATGCTTCTTCTCAGCAGGAAAACGCCGAGACCGAGGTGCAGGCCGCTTCCGGCGCGGAAGCGGCGGAGAACGCCGCGGATGCCGTCAATGACGATGCCTCCTTCGATCCCGCGGCCTCCCTTGCCGACAACACGGAACTGGCCGACAGCCTGACCGACGCGGCGGATGCCGATGACGCCGTGCCGCAGAATGCCGATGACATCATGCCGCAGGACTCAACTTCCGACACTTCCGACGATGCCGACTCTTCCCCGCTCGACGGCGATGCCGCCGATGACTCCGCTGCCGCGGACTCCTCCTCCGACGACGGCGATGACGCCGTTGCCTTCGCCGACGCCTTTGCCGCGGAGAACGACGCCGTTTCCGAGACCCGCGAGCTGGTGATCCTGAGTGATTACGTGAAGGATCAGGACAAGATCATTGCCCAGCTGGCCGAGAACACCGACGTGCTGGTCCTGAAGCGGGGCGAAGATCCCCTCGACCAGATCAACGAATATCTTGACAGTCAGGACGGGGTGCAGTACAGCGCCGTTCACGTGGTGAGCCACGGCAACGCCGGGTATTTTCTGCTCAACGACGCCGTTGTCGACGCGCGGGCGGTGGCGGACGATCCTGCCGGCTGGCGGGCCATCGGCGAGCATCTGACGAGCGACGGCGACATCATGATCTACGGCTGCAACGTGGCCGGGAGCGAGGACGGCCGGGCCATGATCTCGGCCATCGCCGATCTGACCGGCGCCGACGTGGGGGCCTCCGCCGAAAAGGTGGGTTCCGCCGGCTGGGATCTGGAATACGCCTACGGCATCGTCGACACCCAGAACATCGTCATCGACGGCGTTTCGTGGGATCTCGGCAGTTACACGGTGTTCCATGTGGGCGGCGGCGGTTTAAAATGGACCGAATCGACGGGCAGCGATCACACGACATGGTACTTCCTTGACGGCGGGTCCGGGCAATTGATCAGACGCGATTGGGTAAATGAGGGGTGGTCGGATATCCCCATTGACCGTAGCGGCAACGAATCTTATTGCGTGAACGCGGCGGCAGCCGCCGATGCGGACACGATCACGATCACCAGTTACAATGTCGCCGGAAGTACTTCGACGTTGGGCGACATCACCGCCGCCATGAACGGCGGTTTGACGATCAGCGTCGAGAGCGGTGTTACCGCTTCCGCCTCCGTCGGAGTTATGACCGGCGGACTGGACATCACCGGGGGCGGCAATTTCGCTTTCAATTCCGCCGTTGATATCGTCAACGGCGCAACACTTGAAGTCAGCGGCTCCACTGTGCGTTTCGGCGGGGGAGCGACTCTCAACGGGGGAACGCTCTCCATCGTCAACGGCACCATTTCCGGAGGTACTGTCGACATCAACTCCGATTTCACGGTCGCCGCCGGCAGAACGCTGACCATCGGGAGCGGTGCGACGGTCAACGTCAACAATGAGACCAACGCTCTCACCTTTGCTCTCAACGACACCATCGCCGGCGCGGGAATACTGAATTTCCAGACGGCGGCGAACGGACTTGCCGGCAGCGGCACGATCGATATGACGGGGCGCGTCAACTACCGGGGCGGCATCACCGGCACTGCCGCCGGCGGCACGCTCTACAACACTTATCTCGGCAATTACGGAACGCTGGGCTTGACGCTTTCTCAAGACATAATCTTGAGGGACGACTTTCTGGCAAGCCGGAGCGTGGGGACGCTGGCCGTCAACGGCGATTTCGACGTCACGATGAGCGGCGCGTTTTCAGGCGTCACGACCAGCGCGGAAGTGAATGACGCCGCTTTCATCTACAATGAGGAAGGGGTGCAGCATATCCTCGGCGGAACTTACGACGATCTGACCGTGACCGGAACCTCCCTGCGGTATTTGCTTGCCGACATCGACGTCAACGGAACCATGACCCTCGGAACCACTCTGAACACGGAAGGACACGATGTCTACTTCCACAACGAGGTACTCGACGGCACCTCCCCCGGACGCATTTACGCGACGCAAGGAACGGTGACTTATGCCGTGACCCCCTATTGGACGAGCACGTTTTTCGGAGGAACTTACGGGAATCTCCGCATCGGAGGGGCGGCAGTCAATTCGGGCGACAATGTTAACTTTCTTATGAATCAGGACGCTGCCATTACGGGCGTTCTGGGAGCGGGTGTGGCTCTCGACCATCCCTGCAATCTTACCGTTACGGTCTCGAAAGCGATCGAATCAGTCGGCAGGATCCAGCTTCAAAACGCGTCCCTCAATGTCACCGGAACCATCGGCGGCAACATTTCCAACGGCATTTCCGCCGTGAAAGAGGCCGGTTTTACCGGGAACCCGACGCTCAGTTTCAGTCATGATCTTGGGAATGTGGGCGGCGTTGCGCTGAACGGCTACACGGCGATCTTCACCGGCCGCACCGGCAATCTCGGCAATGTCGCAATAACCGGAGGAACGGCGGCTTTCAACGGAGAAGTCGGGGGTATCGCCGACCTTGCTCTCGGCAATGTGATCGACCCGGGCACCGGAGCCGTCACGCCGAGTACCGTCACTTTCAACGATGCCGTCACCATCGCGGGGAATATTGCTTCCACGGGCGCGAACACGTTCAACTTCAACGGGGCGACGGCGGGCAACGGAAGCATCTTCATGGAACGGGGTACCGTCAATTACAATTACGACGGCAACCAGACCGTCTATCACGGTACCTATAACGATCTCAGCATCGACGGGACCGGCGTGAAGACCGTGAGCGGCGACACGCTGATCGGCGGAACGTTCAACGGGAACGAATCGGGCATCACCATCGCATCGGGCACCTTCTCGTTCTCGACCCTTGCGGCGCACACCTTGGCTGATCCGCATCGTCCCGCGTTCACGGTGAACTCCGGCGCCACGCTGCGATTCATGAATCCCAACACGGGCGGAATTGAGTTCTACGGCACCGTCGACGCCTACGGAACGGTTGATTTCAGCGGCAGAGGCAATTATCACGGCAGGGTGACGGTGGAGTCCGGCGGAGCCATGACTGTGGATGATGCGGCGATCAACTCCGTCTTCGGCAGCGTGGTCAACCGCGGAAATCTGTCTCTCGGCAAGGCTCTTACGATCTCTTCTCTGCACAACTACGGAGTCCTCACCGTGACCAATACCGATGTTGCGCTTGACGTTTACAACCATGCATCGGGAACGCTTGTCTTCAATTTAACTTCCGGTTCGATGACCGGCGGCGTCTATCAGTACGTGTTTGCGCGCAATGAAAGTCAGGCAGAGGGGGCGGGCAACCGTCTCATCAACGGCGGTGCCGTTTCGGTGACGGCGGGCACGTTGAGGCTCAACGGTTTCACCCAGGGCGACAGGAACGCCGAGTACGGCGAGTGGTCTTACGGCAGTGAAGCCTACAACGTGGGCAGCGGCGCGACGTTGGTGCTGAACACCGCCGCGTTCAACACCGGCAACACGAATCCTCCCGGCAATGGCGCGCTGCTGGGCAACATCACCAATGCGGGCACCTTTGAACTGGGCGTCGGCGTGACGCTGGACGGAGACGTCATCAATGCGGAAGGAAGCACATTCGTCACGGCCAATGCTCCTGTGACGTTCAGAGGCGCTTTCACCCATGACGGGACGCTCGTCACCGCCGCGGGGAACACCGGTGCGGCTCTGACCTTCAACGGCGCCGTCTCCGGAAACGGTACTGTCGCCGGGACCGCGGGCGGCGGTTACGACGGCACGGTTTATTATGCGGCCACTCAGGCAAGTCAGCGTATCATCGACGGCGATTACAACAACACCGTCTTCATCGCCGGTGCGGATAAGACCGTCGAAGGGAACGTCATTTTCAATGCCGAAGTCCGGAATGCCGCGACCATCGGCGGCACGGGCAGCGTCACCTTCAACGGCAATACGCGGGACTACAGTGACCGTGTCGGCAGGTTTACGGGCAGCGTGAACGCGACCTACAGCGCCGCTGCCGGTACCGTTTACGCGGGGGCCTACGGCGATCTTGTCATCGCCTCGGGAACCGGGGCAAACGGGCGCACCGTCAACGTGGCGCTCACCGCGGCGAGCCTCTCCCTGAGCGGCGACAACGTCTTTACGGCGCAAAATGATGCTGCCGAGGACATCGTGCTCACCGTCAACGGAGCGCTCACGCTTGCCGCCGGCAGCAACACCACATTCCGCGCGCTTGCGGGAGCCGCGGTCATCTCCGGCGGCGACGGCGGCACGGTGGAATTCGCCTCGTCCGATATGACGGGAGCGACGGTGGATCATCTTCTGGCCGGCGCGTCTTATACATCCGCTGCCGATCAGACGGTCCTCGCCGGCAGTTACAGGACGCTGACCCTGATGGGCGGAATGAAAAGCGTGACTTCGAATGTCTCGGTAAGCGGCGTTCTGACCGCGACAGCCAACACCTCCACCGTCATTTCCGGCGAGGGAATCGCACTCACCGTGAGCGGTACGGCCGCCATGGGAGCCGTCACCGTTACGGGGAACGCCGCGCTGAGCATCACGGGGGGCGCGGCGATCGACACGATCAGGGTGGACTACGGTTCCAATCTTAATCTTACACTCGGCGCCGGTGCGCACCGCCTCGGGACGGTTGATCCGGCGTCGGGCGGCGTCACTTTGGGCGGCACACTGACGGTCGATCAGAAATACGGGGAAAACGGAACGCTCAATATCTACAGCTGGACGGATCAGTTCGGCAGTGAGAACATCGCCACCGGAAACATCCGGGTCGAGGGCGGTGTTGTGAATTTCGTCGCGGGTGACGGTTACGGCCCCGTTGGAGCCAACCTGATGCGTTTTGACGGGGAGGTCAACGACCCCGGCTCCCGTCTGCAGAATTGGTGGATCACCATCGACGGGAACGAAAATCCCAATCAATTTACACTGACGCTTCCGCAGAATTATTCCGCATCGAGCAAATTCCTGCTCAAGGGCGGCGTGCACCTGACGGTCAACGGATTCAGAAACGATCCGGTCACGGACGACCCCATCACGGGCGTCGCGGCCTTCTGGCTGACGGATAATTCTCAGCTCATCATCGCCGAAGATGCTTCTGTCGGCGACCTGACCGTCGACAGAGGCAGTACCGTGGTCTTCGACGATGACGCCGCGCTCGAGACCTTCACCGTCACCGGTCTGACCAGACTTGCCGACGGCAATCTCGGCGGCAGCGGAGAAACGATCCACGCCGTTGCCGGCGCGGGCAATGTGGTGTTTGCCGGAACCGACACCGTGACCGGAAACACCGGAGACGGCACCTTCGCCATGACGGGCGGCAGCGTCGATTATGCCGAGAACCTCGCCGTCTACGGCGGCACCTACTATGGAATGACGCTGAACGGGAGCACCGTTGAAACCGACATCACGGTCACCGACACGACGATCGTTGCGGGCAATTCGACTTTCAACGGAGCTGTCACGTTCAACGGCAGCGTCGCGGATTCCGGCAATGTGAACGTGACGCTCAACGGAGCCGTGAACGGTACGGGTTCCTTCAACTTCGACGGAACGGGGATCGTGACCTACCACGCTTCCGGTTCCGGTCAGAACGTTCTCGCGGGCACCTACGGCAATCTCGTCCTCACCGGCGGCACCTCCGCCGCTCAGAAGACGTACAGCCTGCTGGGAAATATCACAGTCGAGACCGATGTCACCGTCAGCAGCTATGCCGTTCTGACCGCGTCCGGGACCTTCGGCGCAACGCTCCACAACA
Organism: Lentisphaeria bacterium; assembly: GCA_017454215.1. Taxonomy (GTDB): domain Bacteria; phylum Verrucomicrobiota; class Lentisphaeria; order Victivallales; family Victivallaceae; genus UBA1784. Next base: position 15,248 of record JAFTDL010000122.1, read on the forward strand.
CGCTCGGAGGCGGACATGTGAACATGGGGAACGGCACCACCGTGACCTATGCCGCGAACGGTTCCAATGTCTACGGCGGCACCTACGGCAATCTCGTTCTGGCGGGCGCCGGCACCTTCACCGCCATTGACGACATGGTGATCAACGGCGACGCCGCCGTGCAGGGCTCCGCGGTATTTGCCGGTCAGGGCGCGAGCGATACGAATCATCTGGTCATCGACTTCAACGGCACGA
>JAFTDL010000123.1 GCA_017454215.1 Lentisphaeria bacterium
AAGTATGCGATGCCGTGCTTCTGGCTGCGGCGATAGTAGCCGAGGAAGGGACCGATGGCGGAGGCGGCGAAATCCTCGGGGAAGGAGACCTGCGGCAGGCCCGGCCTGCCGAGAAATTCCCAGGCGGGCGAAGCGGCTTTACAGGCGAGGAACTCGCCTTCTGTGTCGTACCACGGATCGTCGAACCCCGCGACGAGCAGTTTGCGCGGCGCCACGGCGGCCAGCAGCAGATGCTGGTCGAAGGTCAGCAGTTTCGCAGGATCGGCTGCGTATTTGTCATAGGCTTTGCAATACCAGTGCCGGAACATTCTGGTTTCGGTGGCGATATTTTCTCCGAAATCCCGTTTGGCAAGAGCCGCGCCTCCGCCGCCGCGCCGGGAAAATCCCGTTTCGCCAACTCTTCGGGCGTATTCCGCAGCAGCTCGAGGTTGCCTCCGGGGTAGCCGCCCAGTGTCCAGCTGAGCATCAGCCCCTCCACGCCGCATGTTCGGATTTTGTCGAGGTGTTCCCAGATGAGATACGGAACGGGGATGTAGGGCAGCGCGGAGAGTTCCCACGAATTGTTGATTTGCACCTTGGCGGCGCGGTCAAGTCCCCGGGCGCGGGCAGCTTCCCACAGTGCCGCGGAATCCGGACTCGGTCCGGGGTGGCTGATGGAATAGTCCGCTACGCTGGTGTCGACGGATCCCAGCTTCACCGGCTGACCCCACTCACTTATGCACATCACCGTGACATTTTCCGGAAGCCGCGAGAGCACCCGCAGCTTGAAAGGCAGACAGTTCCGGTCATGACAGCCGTCGGGCGTCCACTGCTGCCACGCCCAGTCTTCGGCAATGACCCGCGCCCGGGGGTTGGCGGCGTGGATACCCTCCTCCAAAGCCCGGATGCACTCGGAAATCATATCCGCCGTATCCCGGGAGGCGCAGCGCGGACACCCGGCTTTTCCGGGAAGGGGGGGGAGCCTCACGGGAGCGGTTTCGCTTCGAGAAGGACGAAATCCCGCATGGGGACGCTGACGGTGAAATCCGGCGCGCCCCTGTGAAGTTCCGCGGCGCGTTCCAGGTCGGTGACCAGGATCTTTCCCTGCCTGCCGAAAAGTTTGCCCGTGTCCAGAGCGATCCTGAACGAAACCGGGACGTCCCTGTTGTTGAACACGACCAGCAGGACTTTTTCCCTCCCTTTCAGGTACCCCGTCACGGCGAGGGTCACGCCGTCGGCGTCTCCCCCGATCCCGGTGTCCTTCTTCCAGCAGGGCAGCATGACGTCGCTTTCGGCGAAACCGAAGCGGTCGAGCGCCTTCCAGACGCTCCACGCCGTGTCGAACTGCGAAGAACGGTCCGGCACGACCTCGTGCAGCAGGAGCATCCCCGCCATGTGACGCTCGGCGAAGGGCTCGATCCGCCAGTTTTTGCGCCGGGTGACGGGAACGAAGGCGGGGACGCGGTAAAGCTGACTTATCCAGATCAGGCCGGGCCCGTAGATGGAGGGCAGGATCTCCGCGCGGAGCTGGTCCAGTTTCATGTCCCTGTAGGAGCGCCGTTTCACGAGGACGTCGCTCCACAGTTCCCCGTCGGTATAGTAGTCGGCGAAACTGAAGCCCGCGACCCGGGACGTGGCGCCGGACATGTGCGTTATGACGGGCGCACCCTTCCCCTGTTCATGGCAGTAGACGTAGATGCGCTCCAGCCAGCGGCGGTGCTCCCTGACCGCCCACGTGGGATGCCGCTTCCCGTCCGGGCCGGTGTAACCGTGTCCGTGATCGGCCCGGGTGCAGGCGGGCCAGAACATGAGATCCAGATAGATGCCGTCCACGACGGGACTCTGCCTGCGGGAGCGGTCGAAGCGCCAGAGATAAAAATCACAGTAGTCCAGGGTCTTGCAGACCTCGATCATGTCGTCGTAATAGCCGTAGAGCGTGCTGCCGTAAAGTTTGTCTTCGCTCCCCGAACGCCACGACTCCCCGCACCAGATCGTCTCGGGAGAGTTGCGTCCGATGCTCGAATAGGCGGCGTACCAGCACGAACGGCACTTTTCCTTCGTCAGGCCGTCGTAATGGAAGTAGGGCCGCCAGTGGAGCATGCGCTCCTTTCTGTTCTTTTCGAGCCGTTTCCTGTCGGTTTCCCAGGCCGGGGTGCCCTGGTAGTGATATCCCGTCATCCAGTAGGAGAGATTGGGGGGATAACTCTTTTCCCCGAGAAGCTCCCGGTTGTGACCGAACCAGTCCTGACAGCGCATGGTGTGGAACACGGCGGGCCGGGGCCGCACGGGAGTCGGGTGGATGTAAAAACCCCAGGCGAGACGGTCCTTTATCGCTATGCCGGCATCGACCGGAGAGAGGACGACCCGGGAACCGTCCGCGTCCCGGGTGACGGCGGCCTGACGGCCGGGATCCCGGTTGCGCCAGTTCTCCGCGGATTCGATCCCGAAACTCAACCCGCCTGTCTCGTTCCCGATCCAGAAGGGGCCGAAGGTGTCGTCCAGTTTTTTGCTCCAGTTTTTCGGCGTGCTGCCGGTGTTGACCAGTGTCCGGTAGCCCGAGTTGAGCAGTGTGGAGGCGCCGGCGGGCATCTTGAGTTCGACGGCGAGCGCATGAAGCGTCCCCGGTCTGTCGGCCCGGATCTCCAGATCGTACCAGATGAAGCCGTCATATTCCACGGAAGCCGTCGTTCTGACGGCGCCCAGACCCGGGATATTTCCCGTCATTTCGACGACGGCGGTCCGCTTGTCCGCCGAGATCAGTTTCGCGGAGATCCCGGAGACGGACAGGGGCTTCCCGGCCGAGACGAGAAGACGGACGGGCTCCGCCAGATACGCTGTGCCGCCCGACCGGATCCCTTCGGCGAAAAGCGACCGGCTTCCGAAGGTGTACGTGCGGTTCCAGCACCTGACGGTGACGACTCCCTTCTCCTCCGATGCCCGCAGAGGGATCCACGGCGCGGGAACGCCGTCGGTGACGCCGAGCCGGCACCCCGTCCACGGAAGGGTTTTGCCGAACACGGTGAAGGGACGGGCCGCGGCCGTCCTGAGCGTCGCCCCCTGCCTGTCCAGCAGACGCAGACCGATCATGTAGTCGCCCTCGGCGAGATCCGAAAGCGGGATCAGCGTCTCGCAGCGGTCCTTCGCCGCGGGGACTTTGTGGCGGAGGACGGTTTTGCCCGTCTTGTCCGTTATCTCGAAAAGCAGGGAACCTCCGGGCGGGACGGCCTGGACGCTCTGGACCTTCAGAAAATTCTTCCCGTCCCTGACGATCCTGCGCAGGAACTCGATCTCCGCGGCGTCGCTGATCTCGTAGCGGAAACGCCCGGCGTAGATCCGGTCCTGCCCCTCGAAGAGATTCACGTACAGCGTTCCGGTCTTGCCGAGTTTGCCGCCGTCCGCGGAAAAGACCCGGCTCACGCCGGACCGCAGGGGGCCGGTCTCGCTGAACAGGGGGAATTCCACGCCGGCCGTCTCGTCGAAACGCATGGCGGTGACTTCAGTTTTGCCCTTCCTGACGCCGGAAGCGCCGAAAGAAAGATCCGCGTTCCCCCTTGTCAGGTCTCCGAAGCCGGCCAGTCTGACCCGGGGAACGTCGGCGGAGCGGAAGATCAGGACGCCGAGCCTGTCATGCTCCCGGTAGTTGTTCTGGACCGCGGCGAGGCTGTAGAGGCCCGATCCGGGGAGGGTCTGGCAGACGTTGAAGAGCCATCTGTCGCCGGGGCGCGGCGCGGCGGCTCCCAGCGCGGCAAAGGGGATCTTGGCCTCGAAAGTCCAGGTCCCGCCTTCGAAACGGCTCGCCGTCTCCAGGCCCCTGCAGTCCCACCGGCGGCACTCGTCGAACCCGCGGCCGGGTCGGATGTGCTGGTCGAAGACGGCCCCCGCGGCGTTGACGGTCAGCTGAAAATGATCCGGCGTTTCCGGCGCGGGGTCGATGTGCAGTTCGAAACTGTCGTCCTCCCAGATGTTGGCGTCGTGAGCGGTGTGCCGGGCGCGCGGCGCACCGTCGTGACCGGAACTCGCCACGGCGAAGTAGAGGTTTTTTTCATCGTATCCGATGCGGACGACCGGCTGATGTCCGGCAAAGATCCCCCGCGGCAGGGTTTCGAAGCCGCTGACCGCGGCGGCTGAGGACCACTCTTTGTCCGATACGGTCCCGTCGATCACGGGAGCCTTCACGGGAGGGACGCAGACTTCGGGGAAGCGGGCCCTGGCCGCTTTTCCCGCCTCCGGCAGGGTCGAGAAGATCTTCACGTTTCTGATGTCGGTGAGCCCCCGGAGTTCCTTCGCCGTTTCCGCGCCGAGGATCAGGCCCGTCGCGTAGAAATCGCCCTCCGGCGCTGCCAGATCCTTGGTGGAGAGTATGTTCTCATGGCCGTCGACGGTCAGTTTGAGCATGGCAGGGGTCCACTCGAAGCGCACGTCGTGCCACTCTCGCGCGCCGTCCAGACCGATGTAGGGAAAGAGGGAGGGCAGCTGCCCTTTGCCGATCTTCCGGTTCCCGTTCTGCCCGTAGGCAGCTTGGATCGAGGGGAGCCCCGTTCCCCCGGGGCGGGTGTAGGTGATGTGGAGACGGGTCTGCCGCGGTCCCCGCATGATCAGCATCATGTTGAACGGGGGATCTCCGAGACGCCAGTCCACGGGGCGGAACTGAAACTCCAGACGGCCGAAGCGCATGGGAAACGGCCGCTCGGAGTCGGGCAGTTTTGCCGTCGGGACCGTATTTTTGATTTGCCAGGTCAACCTCGAAAGGCGGCCGTCCTTTTCCTTGCCGACGCGCAGAGCCTTCCCGCCGGGGACGTCCACGATCTTCGCATCTTTCGAGAAGACGTCGCAGGGCTGGACACAGGTCTGCGGGTTGAATTCGTCGGAAAAATCGCAGGAAAAAACCAGTTTTTCCTCTCCGGTGCAGACCGGAACGAGAAAACCGGAGAGCAAAAGAAGCATCCCCGCGGGCAAAAATTTGCGATCCAT
>JAFTDL010000124.1 GCA_017454215.1 Lentisphaeria bacterium
ATGGGGTAGATGCACCACTTGTCCCCGTGCCGGAAGTGGTGCGCCCGGCGGATGCGGTACAGCACCGGATCCCGAAGATTGATGTTGGGATGGTTCATGTCGATCTTTGCCCGCAGGACCATGGCTTCGTCTTCGAACTCGCCCGCGCGCATCCTCCGGAAGAGGTCGAGATTCTCCTCCACGCTGCGGCCGCGGTTGGGGGACTCTTTTCCGGGGGTCCAGGAATTGCCCTTGTATTTCTCCCACTCCTCCTGCGAGATGTCGCAGACGTAGGCTTTGCCCCGCCTGATCAGCTCTTCGGCGCACTCGTACATGCGCTCGAAGTAGTCGCTGGCGAAGTAGATGCGCTCTTCGGGATCGAAGCCCAGCCACTTCACGTCTTCGATGATGGAGTTGACGTACTCATAGGTCTCCTTGGTGGGATTCGTGTCGTCCATGCGCAGATTGCAGACGCCGCCGAACTCCTGTGCGATGCCGAAGTCCAGACAGATGGCCTTGGCGTGCCCGATGTGCAGATAGCCGTTGGGTTCCGGAGGGAACCGGGTCATCACCCGGCCGCCGTTCTTGCCGGCCTTGACCTCTTCCGCAACGATCGCCCTGATGAAATCCAGCGGCGCCTCCGCCGGGGTGTTTTCAGTTTCCGCCATGATGTTCTCTTTCCTGTTGGGGTCCGTCTTTTTTTCGCTTTTTCCATAATATAATGCACCGGACCGCTTTTTTCCACTTTTGACGCGCTTCATCCGTTCCGCGGCCCGGCTTGACAAATCGGTATTCTGCGGTATATTATGTTTCTGTCGTGAATTAAACGTTTAATTTTTTTAGGGGGGCAGGGCGTTTCCATGCGGACTTCTCGCTGTACGCTGCGCAATGTCGCCGAACGCTGCGGTGTCAGCACGGCCGTGGTGTCGGCGGTGCTGAACGGCAGGGAAGGCAGTATTGCCTGTTCGGCGCGGACCCGCGAGAAGATCCGGACGGCGGCGCGGGAACTCAATTACGTTCCCAACGTCCTCGCCCGTTCGATCCGCAAGCAGCGCGTGCCGCGGGTGGGTGTCTTCATAAGAAAGGATCCGGGCGCCCGGATCATGAACCGGTCCATGGTCAATATCCTGTCGGCCTCCGCCGAGGTCCTCAACAGGCACGGTTACGAGACGATCTTCGTGCCGTTTCAGGACGCGGCCAGTCAGCTTGCGCGGATGGAGTCCCTTGTTTCCATGGGGATCATCGGCGGCGTCGTCACCGCCGTCATACCCGGTGACTCCGCCGGGGTCTGCGATCTTCTCAAAGGGGCCGGACTGCCCTACCTGATCCTCGGCAATCCCCCCGTGCCCGACGTTTACTGTTTTTACGGGTTCGAATACATTTTGAGGGATCGGTGTCTGGAATTCGCTTCCCGGAGGGGACTGACCCGGTGCGTTTCCGTTCAGCCCTCACATCTGTCCGGCAGAAAATATCTTTTCCGGGCCATGCCGTTTCCCGGCGATTACATCTGGAACGCGCCCCTCATTTCGGAGGAGGAGGTCGTCCGCAATGCCGGGACCACGCTTTTCGTCGTCATGGGCATCAGACTTTTCCGGAACCTGACGGCCGGGCGCTTTCCCTGCGAACATGCCGTCGTCGTCGGTTTCGACGATGAAAAAGACAGTGTTCCGCCGGAACTGAACACCGTTTTTCTGGATACCGTGAGCGTCAATCTTCAGGGCTTGGAGGCATTCTTCATCCCCTGGCTCCTCGACGGCAAGGTTCCCGAAAAGTATCACAATGCGCTCCCCGTGGGCGAAGAAAGTTTCGATTTCAATTTTCACTTCTGACAGGAAAGGTGTTTCCGCTGTGGGAAACATGAAAGGCATAAAATCAACGGAGGTCAAAATGAGTCGCAGGTTCGAAGTCCGCAAACAATTCACGCTGATAGAACTTCTTATCGTCATCGCCATCATCGCCATACTGGCGGCGATGCTGATGCCCGCGCTGCAGCAGGCCCGCGAACGGGGCAAGACCGCTACCTGTCAGAACAATCTCAAGACGTTCATGCTCAATCACGCCTTTTACCCCGATGCCTTCGACGGATGGCTGCTGCCCTGCTACAACGGCAAGCGCAACTGGTGCCGCCTTCTCTATGAATGGATACAGGGAAGCAGTTATCAGACCAATATCATGTACAGGGAG
>JAFTDL010000125.1 GCA_017454215.1 Lentisphaeria bacterium
GCATCGCCGCTTACATGAGCGACAAGCCGACCCTCGGCCTCGTCATCGAAGGCCATTTCGACCAGCGCGGCACCGAAGAGTACAACCGGGCCCTGGGCGAACGCCGGGCCAAAGCCATCCGCGCCTATCTGGTCACCAAGGGCGTGGCCGACGGCAAGATCAAGACCGTGAGCTACGGCGAGGACAAGCCCGCCGCCACCGGCAGCGGCGAGGACGTCTGGAAGCAGAACCGCCGCGGCGTTCCCGTTCCCATGATCATCCCCTCCGCCGAGAGATAAGAGGTGCACTCGAAATGAGCAAGATCCGCAGTGAGCACGTGTTCACTTCCGAATCCGTTTCGGAGGGGCATCCCGATAAAGTCTGCGACCAGATCTCCGATGCGATCCTCGACGCCTGCCTCGCGCAGGATCCCGACAGCCGCGTGGCCTGCGAGACGCTGGCCACCACCGACATGATCGTCATTTCGGGCGAGATCACCACCAAGGCCAAAGTCAACTGGCAGGAAGTCGCCCTCGAAGCGGTCCGCAGGATCGGCTACACCATTGCCGACATCGGATTTTCGGCCGACAGCGCAAAAGTCATGGTCGCCATCCACAGGCAGTCCCCCGACATCTCCCAGGGCGTCACCGAAGGCATGGGACGCTTCAAGGAGCAGGGCGCCGGCGATCAGGGCATGATGTTCGGCTACGCCAGCGACGAGACCCCGGAACTCATGCCCGCGACGATTCTCTACGCCCACAAGATCGTGGCCGAACTCGCCAGACTCCGCAAGCAGGAACCCGAAAAATACCGCTATCTGCGCCCCGACTCCAAGAGTCAGGTGTCGATCCGCTACAAGGACGGCAGACCCGTCGCGGTGGAGACCGTCGTCGTCTCGCACCAGCACGCGCCCGACATGCCGCAGGAATGGCTGGAACAGGTCGTCCGCGACGTGGTCAAAGCCGTCATTCCCGCCGAACTGCTCAAGGGCGACATCAAATACTATGTGAACCCGACGGGACGCTTCGAAGTCGGCGGCCCCAGCGGCGACACCGGCCTCACCGGACGCAAGATCATCGTCGACACCTACGGCGGCGTCGGTTCCCACGGCGGCGGCGCTTTCTCGGGGAAGGATCCCTCCAAGGTGGACCGCTCCGCGGCCTACTACTGCCGCTACATCGCCAAGAACCTCGTGGCCGCCGGACTGGCTCACAAGTGCGAGATCCAGGTCGCCTACGCCATCGGCGTGGCCGATCCCCTCTCCGTCAACGTCGACACCTACGGCACGGGCGTTCTGCCCGACGGCGAGATGGAAAAAATCGTCCGCAAGGTCTTCGACATGCGCCCCGCCGCCATCATCGAACAGCTGGACCTCAAGCACCCCGGAAACGGCTGGTGCTATCAGGACTCCGCCGCCTACGGCCACTTCGGCAGAAAACAGTTCCCCTGGGAACGCACCGACAAAGTCGCCGAACTCAAGGCGGCGGCGGGGAAATGACCGTCTCATGGCCTCCACACTGCTCGGAGTCGGTTCGCCGCTGCTCGATGTTCTGGCACAGGTGAGCGACGATTTTCTTGAGAGACACGTCTCGGGCGCCAAGGGCGGCATGGAAATGATCTCCCCCGCCGACCGGTCCGAACTTATGCGCCGTCTCGGGGACGACGTCACGTGGGCTCCCGGCGGCTCCGCCGGGAACACCGTTTTCGCTCTCGCGAAACTGGGCGTCCCCGTCGCCATGCTGGGCAAAACGGGGAAGGACAAAGAGGGCGCGTTCTACCGCGAAAAACTCCGTGTCCTCGGCGGTTCCGACCGGGAGTTTTCCGAGACCTCCGACGCCCCCACCGGCGTCTGCGTTTCGCTGATCACGCCCGACGCCGAACGCACCATGCGCTCCGATCTGGCCGCCGCCATGCTCCTCGACGAAAACGACGTGAAAAAAGTGGATTTTTCCCGTTACGACGTGGTCCTCATCGAGGGTTACATGCTGTTTTCTCCCACCTTCGACACGGTATTCGGCATGGCGAAGAAAGCCGGATGCGCCATCGCCTTCGATCTGGCAAGTTTCGAAGTCGTAAGACTTTTCCGGGACCGGGTGAAGAAACTGCTCGAAGATGTGGACATCCTCTTTGCCAACGCCGATGAAGCCCGGGAACTCGCGGGAGACCTGCCCCCCGAAAAACAGCTGGCCGCCCTGTCCGCGGACCGCGCCGTCACCGCTCTCAAACTGGGACGCGAAGGCGCTCTGGTCAAAGGCGGCGGCGAGACGCTCTGCGTCCCCGCCCGTCTCGTGGAAAACCCCGTGGACACCACCGCCGCGGGCGACCTGTGGGCGGCCGGATTCCTCTACGGATTCCTCAATGCCCGCCCCCTCGAAAAGTGCGCCCGCTGCGGAGCCCTGCTCGCGGGCGAAGTCGTCAAAGTCATCGGCTCCCAGCTCCCCGAAGAGGTCTGGAAAAAAATCGCAAAAGAACTCGACTGAAACAAACAATAACGGATTCGAAAAATGGACTATCGCGTCAAAGACATCGGTCTGGCCGCCTTCGGCCGCAGGGAACTGGAGATCGCCCGGTATGAAATGCCCGGCCTGATGGCGACCAAGGAGAAGTACGGCAAGGATCAGCCCCTCAAGGGC
>JAFTDL010000126.1 GCA_017454215.1 Lentisphaeria bacterium
ATTTTCACTTCTATCCCGAAATGGCCGCGTGTCTCCTCTTTGCCCTCGCCGCTTATCCCGCGGGAATTTTCCTGCCTGTCGAGTGGGGATACGAAACAGGCCCTCTGGAAAATCTCCAGCTCCTCCTCTCCTTCATCGGGATCGTTTTCTGCTGGCGCGTCCGCCGTCACAAGGCCGCTTTCAGATTTTTCTCTTTTCTCCTCTTCCTCATGATGCTCCGCGAAACCAACTTCGGCAAGACCCTCTTCTACCCCGACCCGGAACACCCCAACGAATTTCTCCGCTGGGACGAGATCCCCTACGCCCCCTATGTCGACCCCTTCATCATCGTCTTTCTCCTCTTCATGGCCGTCTACTTCTTCCGCTGCCGGCTCCACCTCTTTCTCGCCGATTTCCTCCGCGCGGGCCGGATCCCCGTTCTCAACGTCGCCATCCTCGTTCTCAGCCTGACCGCCAGCCTCATCATGGATAAGGCCTGCGACAACGATATCGCCGAGGAAATGGTGGAACTGGCCTTCTACACAGGCCTCATTTTCTCCCTGTTCCGCGCCGCCTCGCCCTCCTGCCTCTGGCTGCCGCCGTCGGCGCAATGTGCCGTTCCCGACAGGGATCGGTGAAAGGTCCGGCAAAAACCGCGCAGACGGGAAACGAGCCGCTTCCGTTCCGTGCACCCGGCGGGACCGACACCCCGATCCGGCTCCAAAACGCCCCGCTTTTTTGAAAAAGGGTGAGGGTCCGGGAGAGGGAAAAAACTTTTTTTCACGGGGAAAAAAGTTTTTTCCGGGGGATCCGGCCGTAGACGGGGGGAAGGGCAAGGATCTTTTCTTCCGTTCCCGCGCCGGACTCCCGGTAATGCAGAGATGCCGCGATGTTCCGCGAATACTCGAAACAGACCGCGGCCCGGTCGGCGGAGACATGGGTGACGAAGGGACCCAGCATGGCGTCCTGCCGGGGGAATGCGTTTTCGAAGAGCGTGAGCCGGTCGGCGGGATCCTGCGGCCAGTTGTCGAGATCGGGCAGCAGTCCGCATGAAAAGACCCAGCTCGTCCGGCCGGGGCGGGTGTGCACGAAAAAGCGGTTTTTCCCCTTTTTGAGGCGGACGTCCGTGCCTCTTTTGAGATAAGTCGGCGTTCCCGGAGCTTCTCCCCCGGGCTCCGTGGTGACGAGGACTTTTCCGTCGAGACAGCAGGTGTGCCAGTTGTCCGCGGCCAGCCCCAGACGGCAGACGCCGCCGTCCTTGGACGTAACGGTGAAGGAAATGACCGCCGCGTCTTTGACCGGGGTGAATTTTCCGCACAGTTCCTTCAGGTCGAGCGTGTTGCTTTCGGGCAGGCGGAAGGGGATCCTCCTTCCTGCAATATCTCCGGTGACCGACGCCCTGCGGGCCTCTTCGGGCGTGAATTTTCTGTCGAAGACCGCATAGAACGACTCCCTGTCCAAAACGGCTTCCGGCGGCGCCGCCTCTTCCGGCTTCACCGCGCATCCCGCTCCCGCCGCGGCCAGAACGAGCAGGAACAATTGAAACAGTATCTTGCGCATGGTTTTCCCTTTCGGTACGTGTTCCCCTTATTTTTTGTCCTGCTCGGCCCAAAGATATTTCGTGCGGTCCGCGGCCGTGATCCTGCGGACGACGCGCGCCGGATTTCCCGCGACCAGCGTGTCGGCGGGAACGTCGCGGATGACCACCGATCCGGCCGCGATGACCGCATTGTCGCCGATGGTCACGCCGCCGATGATCGTGACCGAGCCGCCGATCCAGACGTTGCTGCCGACCGTCACCGGAAACGCATACTCCCAGCCGTCGATGCGGTCTTGCACGTCCAGCGGATGACCGGCGGCAAGGATCGACACATTGGGCGCGATCCAGACATTGTCGCCGAACCGGCAGTAGTTGCCGTCCAGCACGATGAAGTTGTAGTTGGCGAAAAAGTTTTCGCCGACCTCGATGCGGAACCCGTAATCGCATCTGAACGGCGGCAGGATATTGCAGTTCCTGCCGATCTTTCCGAAGATCTTGGCGAGAAAATCGCGCCGTTCCCGGACCTGCGACGGAAGGAGCCGGTTGTATTCGCAGATCGCATCCTGTATCTTGAAACGGTACTCGGCCATTTCCGTGGTGCGGTTTGGATTGTAGAGCAGACCGGCTTCGGCCTTTTCCTGTTCGGTCATGCCGCCGGGAACGGGTTTGCAGAGGATCGGTTTTTCCTTCATGATCTTTCCTTCGCGCGTGTTTCACTTCCGCCGGGACCTAATATAGCAAAGTCATGGAATTTTGCAACCCCCGGGACATGAAGCGCACCTCCGGTGCATGAAGCACGGCTCCGCCGTATGAAGCGGCACTGCGCGCCATGAAGCGAAGCCTTCCTCCTCCGCCAAGGCTGCGGAGGACAAGTACGGCTTCATTTGCAAGGCCCGCTCGCAGTGCGTACGCCCAGCTGGCCGAACTCGTTTCCGCCGCCGCGGCGGAACAAAACGGAGGTGAAGATGTGAAGAAAAGCCTCGCGGCTTTTGAGTGAAGTTGCGCTCCGCGCAGTGAAGTGAAGCCGTGCGGCTTCGTTCTTTCCGCGGCGCAAGCCGCATCGTGTGCCCCGTCTGCACGATCCTCTCTCCCGCAGGGAGCAAACTTCATCCGCCTCCGCTGAGGCTGCGGCGGGACAAGCAAGCGAAGCGCCTTCACAAGCGACCGCAGGGAGCGCCTTAACAAGCACGGCGGAACAAAACGGGGGTGAAGATGTGAAGAAAAGCCTCGCGGCTTTTG
>JAFTDL010000127.1 GCA_017454215.1 Lentisphaeria bacterium
CCGCGGCGCTGCTGAAATAGGTGCGGCGTGAAGGGACGCACGCGCCCGTGATCCCTGCGGGCGGAGCGCAGAATCAGCCGGAAATCGAAGGAGGAGTTCATCATGCGGACGGAATGGACCGGACCCGACGGCAGGACAGCCGTCATCACCGTATTCCGGGACGGTATTTTCCGTATCAGAGTTGCGCAGGACCGCTGCCGGAACAGGACCGGCGCACTGGAAAGATACGGTTATCTGGAGACCCCCGGAGAAGCCGACGCCCAAGTTTCGGAAGAGGGGAACACCGTGCGGTTCCGGACCGGCAGAGGCTCCCTGCTCTTCCGGCGGGACACGCTCTGTTTTTCGCTGGAAAACAGCTCCGGCGAAACGCTCTTTTCGCAGGAGAAACTGGAATTGTCCGAAGAAAGGACAAATGCGGTTTTCACGGTCTGCAGAGAGGATGACTTCGTCGGTCTGGGCGACGTCAGCCGGGAGCGCTATTTCCACCGCGGCCAGAAGATCACCTGCTGGATACGGAATGTGAAAAGCTACATCTGCGTTCCTTTCTTCATGGCGCTGAAGGGATACGGGATCCTGCTGAACTCCACGCACAGAAGCGTCTTCGACATGGCCTGCTCCGATCCGGACCGCGTGCGGATCACCGAAGACAGCGGCACGTGGGACGTCTATCTGTTTCTGGGGGCGGATTTCAAGGAACTGCTGACCGCGTTCACCTCCGTCACGGGGAGGCCGCCGCTGCCGCCGGTCTGGAGCTTCGGACTGTGGCATATCTGCAACAATATTTCCGATGCCGGAGACGTGCTGAACGACGCCCTCCGTTACCGCGAACTGGGGATCCCGTGCGACGTCATCGGGCTGGAACCCGGCTGGATGGAAAAAACCTATGATTACTCCACGGAAAAAACATGGAACGAAAAAAGATTCCCCCTGATGCTGGATTCCTTCAAATTCCGGAAACGGACGTTCATCGACGCCCTGAAATACGGCATGGGGTATCATTTCGAGCTGTGGCTCTGCTGCGATTACGATCTGACCTATGAAGAAGAGCGCCGCCGCGGCGGAAACTGCCGGGCCCGGCAGGAGGAGACCATCCGCGACGCCGAGGAATTCGATCCGCACCTGGGGATCGACAAACGTCAGGACACCATAACGAAGCCCGGCACGCCCTGGTTCGAACACCTGAAAAGTTTTGTGGACTGGGGCGCGGATTTCTTCAAGAACGACGCGTCCGATCAGGTGAACGATCATCCGGACCGCCTCTGCGGGAACGGCATGACCGACGATGAGTGCCACAACTTCTACCCGCTGATGCTCGTGCGCCAGATGTGGGAAGGCTTCGCCGAATATACCGGCCGGAGACCCTTCACCTTTACGCCCTGCGGGTGGACCGCTTTTCAGAGATGGGCCTCCACGTGGACCGGCGACACCGGCGGGAACGCCGCCACCTTGTGCGGAATGTTCAACACCTGTTTCGTCGGGCACGGGCTCACGACCAACGACATGTCGGCCAACACGGCCGAAGGGGTCCATTTCGGGTATCTGCTGCCCCTGAGCCAGATCAACAATTACTCCTGCTGGAAAATGCCGTGGCTGTGGGGACCGAAATTCATCGCTCTGCACAAATACTATTCTTCTCTGCGTTCCCGGCTGATCCCCTACCTTTACTCCTGCATGCGCAGGACAACACAGGACGGGATCCCGTTCCTGCTTCCGCCCGCCATGGAGTTTCCCCGGGATCCGCAATGCAGAACGCTGAAAAACGAATATCTGCTGGGTCCCTCGCTTCTGGTCACCGCGTTCACCCGGGAAGCCTATTTTCCCGAGGGGGAATGGAAAGATCACTGGACCGGAAAATATTTTGCCGGGAACCGGACACACCCCGTCACCTGGCCGGAGGACCGGGGCGGCGGACTGTTCGTCAGGGAAGGCGCGATCATTCCTTTCGGTCCCGTGATGCAGTACCGCGGAGAACGCGATGTCGACGAAGTGGAGCTTTATCTCTATCCGGGCCGGAAACCGACCCGTTTCGAGTACTATGAGGACGACGGGATCAGCTTCGATCATCTCAAGGGCAAATACGCCCTTTCCGTCATCCGCCTGGAGCGCACGGAACGGGAAGCCGTTCTGGATCTGGCCCCCGATGCCGGAAGCCGTGTGAAGCGATGGAGCGCGACAGTCGCCTGCAGGAAAGCGCCCGCGGAGATCCTTGCCGGCAAAGACAGACTGGATTTCACGTGGGACGAAACACGGCGGGAGGCAAAGATACCCCGTCTGCCCGGCGGGATCGTCAGGATCGTTTTCTGAGCGTTTTTTCCGGCGTTCGGAAATGGATTTGCTTTTTCCGCCCGCGCGAAGTATCTTAACGCAACGGAAACACAACTGAAAAAAAAAGGCTGCAGACATGGATATGAAACACATCGCGGATTTCGCCGCGATCCCGCAGATCCCCCGGGAGAAATGGGGCTTCATCGACGACCTCAAAGCCCCCCCGGCCTACTGTTTCGACGACTCGCGCGCCTGCGATGCAAAAGAGAACTCCGGCTGTCTCGAAAAAGGCGTCCGTTTCGTTTTCGGGCCCGGCGCGGAGGTCCCCCCCGCCGTACTGCGCTCCCTCGAACGGGTGCTGGCGGCAAAGAAGATCCAAAAAAGCGAAGACGGCTATCCCCTCGTCTTTCAGCATGATCGGGACTTCGCCGAAGAGGAGTTCGAGGTCGTCTCCGGTCCCGGAGAAGCCCGTCTCCGCGCCGCCGACGCCGAGGGCATGCGCCGCGCCGTGTATTTTCTCGAGGACCGTCTGTGCGAGGCCGCGGGCAGATCCGTCATGCCCTGTTCCTGCCGCAGAAAGCCCTTCGTGCGGCGCCGCATCTCCCGCTGTTTCTTCGGTCCCACCAACCGCCCGCCCTTCTCGATCGACGAGCTGACGAACGACGTGGACTACTACCCCGAAGCCTATCTCGACAAGCTGGCCCATGAGGGCG
Source organism: Lentisphaeria bacterium (assembly GCA_017454215.1). GTDB lineage: Bacteria > Verrucomicrobiota > Lentisphaeria > Victivallales > Victivallaceae > UBA1784. The sequence goes on from JAFTDL010000127.1 coordinate 2,979, forward strand.
TCAACGGTCTGTGGCTCACCGTCTACCTGCGGGACTACCCGACTTCCGTCATGCCCGGCCACGGCAAAGACGCCGAAAAGCGCTATGCGAAACTCCGTCAGGTCGTCGAAAGATGCCGGGCCTACGGGATAAAGATCTACCTTTTCATGAGCGAACCCAAACTCTGGGGCAGCGCCTATTTCTGCGTGCCGGAGTCCGACGCGGCGGCGCACCCCGAAATGATCGGCTTCAAACGCGGCGATTACGGATTCTTCTGCACCTCCAGCGAAGCGGGGAAACAATATCTCAGGGAGACCGTCGGGGGGCTCTTCGCCAACGTGCCCGGTCTGGGCGGCGTCATCAACATCATGTACGGCGAGGACAACGGCAGCTGCGCCTCATCCTGCCAGATCTCCCCCGGGACCCCCGTCAACCGGGACTGTCCCCGGTGCAGCCGCTTCGAAGTCCCCGAGCTCTACGCAGAACAGGCGCGTCTCATCAGCGCCGCGATCAGAGAACACGCCCCGCAGGCGGAGTACATCGGCTGGTTCTACGCCCCCGGTCAGCGGGACGGCTCTCCACAGTCGGACCAGCTCCTCCGCATCGCCGGAAAGTTCCCGAAAGACTGCACCTTCATGCTCAACTTCGAGTCCGGCGTCACCATCGAACAGCTGGGCAGGCCCCGGACCGTGTTCGACTACTCCCTCGCCTGCGTCGGACCGTCGCGGCTCTTTGCCGACTGCTGCTGCGCCGCCGGAAACATGGGCGCAAAACTTCAGGTCGGCTGTTCCCACGAAAACGCCGCGATCCCCTTCATGCCGGTCCCGGAAAATCTCTACGACAAGTACCGCTTCATGGCCGGGCGCGGCGTCTCCACCGCCATGCAGTGCTGGTACTTCGGCAACTATCCCGGACTGATGAACAAGGCCGCGGGCATGCTCTCGTTTCTTCCCTTCCCCGAAGACGCGGAGACCTTTCTCGAAGACCTGGCCCGCCCCGACTGGCGGCAGGATGCCCCCCGCGTCGCCTCCGCATGGCGCGATTTTTCGCAGGCCTACCGCAATTTTCCCGGCAACCTCGCCTTCGAGTGGTACGGTCCTCTGCACAACTGCATCGCGTGGCCCCTGCACCTCTTTCCCGTCAACGAACCCATCGCCCCCAGCTGGATTCTCAAGAACTATCCCGAAGTCAGCGGCGACCGCATCGGCGAATCCCTCGGCTTCGGCCACACTATTTCCGAAGCCCTCACCCTCTGCCGCACCATGCGCGACCGCTGGCAGACGGGACTGGATAAACTGCTCCCCCTCGAAAAATACTGTTCCGGAAATCCCGCCCGCCTCGCCGACATCGGCCTCGCCCGCGCCGTCGGTCTGCAGATGAGAAGCGTCTGCAACGTGCTGGAATTCTACCTCCTGCGGCAGGAGATGTTCTACACGAAATGCGATCACACGGAACGCATGAAGTCGATCGTCGGCGACGAAATGGCCAACTCCCGCGCCATGATCGGCCTGTGCGAACGCGACAGCCGCCTCGGCTACCACTCCGAAGCCGAAGGCTACCTCTTCTTCCCCGCCAAACTCGAAGCACGGATAAAACTCCTCGAAGAACTGCTCGAAAAGGATTTCCCCGCCTTCCGCATCGACGATCCCGCGATCGACGTCTATACCGGACGGACCGTCACCGGCCCCGCCGCCCGCATCGGCGAAAGGATCCC